>JAJPJC010000302.1 GCA_021324445.1 Isosphaeraceae bacterium | reverse complement strand
GCGGCATAGGTCTTCTCGATGTAGTTGACGGTCAGCGGGAAAAAGTCGCGGCCCGGCGCGGCGACGACGGCGACCAACGTCAGGGTGTCGCCGATGCGCACGACCACCGAACCGCTGGCCTGCTTGGCGAGATGACCGGTCTCGATGCTCAGGAGCTTGCCACCGATGGTGCGCTCCACCGACTTACGGGGAAAGACGTTGCTGGACATGGACCCTACCTGGGGGAAATGGTGCTCGACGAGCACCGGCCCGATGAGGCTGTTGGGGTGGATTGGTTGGATCAGGAGGGAGCCAGTTCCGATCGCCTGGCATCCTGGATCGCCGATACCGGCCTGCGATGGCTCGCCCTTCCGGGGTGCCGTGCTCTGCTCGGTGGGGATTCGAGGCGGACCGGCCCAAGACGTCCCAGAACCAGGCAGCTCATGGCTCAGCACCGGCCTGGAAGAACCGTCACCGGCGTCGCCGGGCAGCGGATCGATCCCCACCGCGGCTGCGGACCGGACGGCGATGATTGGCCGGATCCCACGATCCAGCCCTCACTTGCGAATTCCCAGCCGGTTGATCACTTCGAGGTACTTCTTCCGGTCGTGGAGCCGCAGGTATTTCAGTAGGCCGGACCGTTTCGAGACCATCATCAGCAGCCCGCGGCGGCTGGCGTGGTCCTTGGCGTGGGTCTTGAAGTGCTCGGTCAGATCATTGATCCGCGCCGTCAGCAAGGCGACTTGCACTTCGGGCGACCCCGTGTCGTGTCCATCCCGAGCGAAGGTCCCGATGATCTCGTGCTTTTTCTCCTTGGTGATCGCCATCTCATGCCCCAATGCCACCGGCCGTCTCGTCGGCGCCGAATGTGTAGTATCACCTCCACTTGAAGTGCTTTAGCATAGGCAAAGCCTTCCCCGATTGCAATCCCCTTGCCGAAACACTTCGGGCTGCCCGGCTGCGGTTGCTCCTCAACGTTCCGAAACCCCGAGCTGCGGCCCGCGGCTCGCATGGCATCAACCAGTCATGGAATCAGGCGGGTGCGAGGCGATCCGCTCGCGGTAGGGAACGCCCGCGGGCGTTCCCTACCGCGACCACCGTCGCGACACGAGCCGGCCTAACCTGGCGTTGCAGCGATCCCGCCGTCCCGCAGCGGAGAGAACCACTTGCCGACTCGGGCGGGGGGAGTCGATTTCTAGCGGGCCGACCCGCACCACCCGAGCCTGCAGTTCAAGAGGGTGCGCCAGCGCCATCCCATTTACTCGGCCCGCGTCGGGCTGGGGTACCGGGTGCTCGGGCTCTGGGAGGGGGACACGATCACCTGGTTCTGGATCGGCTCACATGCCGAGTATGACACCCTCTTGGCCCGGTTGTAGTGCCTAATATGGCGATTCAGCGGAGCCCGCTGGGCGGGCCGTGGATCTTGGGCGTTAGGCCGCTCGGGGGCACGGGGTGAGCGCGCCGCCTGTGTACCTGTGCCGCGTCGAGACGCCGGAGGGCGAGAAGGACTACGTCACTCTGCTGCCCCCGGAGCAGGCGTTCTCCCGCAACCCGGCGCCGGGAGCGATCGTCGGTGTCCTCTCCCGCCGGTTGGAAGCCGGCGAGCCGATCACTCCGGAGGGATTCGCTCGCAATCGCGTGTTCGTGCAGTTCCTCCACGCCGTCATCGCCCGCCGCGGACCGGCCCTGCCCGGCCTCGTCGCTGAAAGGGTGTACGAAAAGCCTCAATCAAGCTGGATCGAGGCACCGGAGCATGAGATGTATAGGAGCGATGCAGCACCGAGCCGTCCGTCAGGCACCGGCACGGCCGGGACGATTCCCCCTACGACACCACGCCCCCGGACTGCGTGGTCTTCCCCACGACCAGCGCGGAGGTGGCTGAGGTGGTCCGGATGTGCGCACGCCATCGCGTCCCCGTCATCGCCTACGGCGCTGGGACGTCGATCGAAGGGCACATCATGGCGGTCCAGGGCGGTGTCACCATCGACCTGTCCCGGATGAACCGGGTCCTGGCGGTGAACCAGGACGATCTGACCGCGACCGTCGAGGCCGGCGTGACCCGCAAGCAACTCAATGCGGCGATCCAGGACACCGGGCTCTTCTTCCCCGTCGACCCGGGCGCGGACGCCACCCTCGGCGGCATGGCGGCCACCCGCGCGTCGGGCTCCAATGCCGTCCGCTACGGCACGATGCGCGAGAATGTCCTCGGCCTGAGGGTCGTCATGGCCGACGGGGCGGTCATCCCCTACGGCCCGCCGCGCGAAGAAGTCCTCGGCGGGGTACGACCTCACGCGGATCTTCGTGGGGAGCGAGGGGACGTTCGGCATCATCACCGAGGTCACGGTGCGGCTTTACCCTCAACCCGAGGCCGTCTCCGCCGCGGTCTGCCCCTTCCCGGAGGTCGCGGGGGCGGTCGACACGGTCATCCGGACGATCCAGCGGGGCGTCCCGATCGCGCGCGCCGAGCGGCTCGACGCGCTGACCGTCGCGGCAGTCAACCGGTACAGCCAGACGGGGCTGAAGGAGCAGCCGATGCTGTTCCTCGAGTTCCACGGCACCCCTGCGAATATTGCGAAGCGATTCCCAAACAACATCTTGAACGATCTGAGGGCCCATGTCCCCGCGGATTCGCGGCATGATTGGCCGCATTCGAACAGGTGGTGATCTCGAGCGACTCTGACTCTTGCGGTTCTTGCGGGTAACCTCGGACTCATCGATCGAGAGGGACACCTTCAGGGCGCCCTGCCCGGTGGTTCGGCAGCGGTTGCGCGTGGCTCGCTGCGCCCGGTCTCGATCGCCGGGCTCGCCTGCCAATCGACCACGAATCGCCCTAACTTCGCTTGGTCGGCTGCTGGCGATTCCCGGCAGGTGACGGGACCGAGGGCAACATGTTCCGGATCGCCGCGATCCGCCAGCCCGTCGGCTCGCGCCTCAGGACCAGCGTCGTCCACAGCTCGCGATCCTGGCCCGTCGCCAAGCCCGCCTGCCTGTACCGGCCATCGACCAGCGCCACATCGGCCGCCAGGAGCCGTAACGAGGTAATGCCGATGCTCCGATGGCCACCGGTCCTCGCCGAGGATTGGAGCATACCCCGCACCAGCTCATCGCGCCCTCGCCTCCAGGTTCCGTCCGAGACAAGCTGATCGGCATCGCGGGTGAACAGCGACTCGATCGCCTTCGGATCCCTGGCCTCGCGCGCCGCCACATACCGCTGCACGATCCCCCGGATCGCGGCCTCGTCCGGGGGTGAGGGCGAGGGGCCTTGGGCCCGCAGCGGCACGGGAACGATCAGGCAGGTCACAGAGAGACACACGATCACGATCGATCGAGAAACCCGGAGCCGAATCATCGTTGGTTCCTTTCCCGTGATCTGATCACCCAGGGCCGGCGAGATGTCGGACGAAACCCGGAGCCGAATCATCGTTGGTTCCTTTCCCGGAGGAGCTGCACTCGCTGGCCACGATTCCCGCCCGGCATCTCGGCTCCGACAATTATGAGTTGGTCGGAGGTCCACCTGAAAGGAAAAAAGCGTGCACCCGGGTGGTGGTTCGAGCGCCGACCCTTTGGGTGGACCACAGTCGGGGGACGGAACCCCCTCCCACATCAGGACGTCCCGCCGGCCCAACGTCGTCCTGTAGGAGCCGGCTCCGTCCGGCGATCTTCACCCACTCGTGAGGCTCTCTAGGCCGATCGCGCCGCGGCTGGTCCTGGTCGATCGGCAGGCCGGGACGTTGAGCAGGGCGTGAGGCGGCATCGATGCGACGGCTCCTGATGATCGCAGCTTTCTTGTCGGTGCGGGACAGCGTGTGCACTCCGGCGCTCCCGCCCCCATCGAGCCCGTTGACGTGGTTGGCGGGGTTGAGGGGATGGCCCTGCCACGGATCACCGCCGACGTTGCCTTTACCCTCGATGCTGAATCCGTGGAACAGCATGACCGACACATAGATCCCGTCGGCACCCGCGGCCCTGACCCGGGCGCGCATCCGCTCGAAGTAGCCTGGCAGATACTTTCCCCGAACCATGGGGACACCACACTGGATCGGGTGAGATCGCTCGCGGCGGGCGACCCCGCGACCGGCTCTGGTGACCCCGACGCGCGGCGACGCGCGGTCGGGTTTTTTTGTTTGTTCGACAGGCCGATCTTTCCTGGGAACCGGGCGTTCGTGGGATGAAGGCCGGCATATTGACTCTATGACTGATTTAGAATATAGTTGTCAAGAGGCCGGGTCGTCGCACCCGGCGGCGAGGGGTTGACCGGCCGCCGCGCCCGTGGCCCCGGGGATCGGGGAGACCACCCGCGGGGGGCGGCCCGCCACGAGGGAGGTGGCCCATGACCGCGGTGGCCGAGCCTCATGCCGGGGAGCCCCGGAGGGTCCAACGAGTCGTGCGCACGCTGGCGCTCGTGGCACTGTTCACGGTGGGCATCATCGCCCTGATGCTCGCCCTGGCCGGGGCCTTCCAGCCGAAAGTGAAGGTGCGAGCGTCCCGCGACGAGGCTCCGGGGCGTGCCGTGCCGTCCGACCAGGCCGTGGCGGTCGTCAAGTTAATTCGCCGGCCCCGTCAGGAGTCGGCGGTCGGGACCATCCGCGCCATCTCCGAGGCGGTCATCGCCTCCAAGATCCTCGCGCGGGTCGAGGAGGTCCGGATCAAGGCGGGACAGGAGGTCAAACAGGGCGAGGTGCTGGTCATTCTCGACCAGGCTGACCTCAAGTCCCGGCTGGAGCAGGCGGTGGCCGCGGAGGCGGCGGCCAGGGCCCGATCCGAACTGGCGGAGACCGACCTGGCGCGATTCCGCCGGCTGACGGGCGGGGGGGTCAGCGAGCGCGAGCTCGACCAGGTAGGTACTGCGGTGCGGACCGCGAAGGCTGACCTGGAGCGCGCCCGGCGGGCCGTGGAGGAGGCCCGGATCGTTCAGTCGTATGCCACCGTGCGCGCCCCCATCTCCGGGCGGATCATCGACAAGAAGGTCAACGCCGGCGACACCGCCAGCCCCGGCCAGACGCTGGTGACGATGTACGACCCGACGCGGATGCAGTTGATCGCCACGGTGCGGGAGTCGCTGGCCTTGCGGCTGAAGGTCGGCCAGCAGCTCCCCGCGCGGCTGGATCCGCTCGGCTACGATTGCCACGCCACGGTCAGCGAGATCGTCCCCGAGGCCCAGGCCGAGAGCCGGTCGTTCCAGGTCAAGGTCACCGGGCCGTGCCCTCCCGGGGTCTACAGCGGGATGTTCGGCCGGATCTTCATCCCGCTGGAGGACGAGGAGGTCCTCGTCGTGCCGCCGGGGGCCGTGCGGCGCGTGGGGCAACTCGAGGAGGTCGACGTGGTTCACGGGGGCGCCGTCCACCGCCGGGCGATCCAACTCGGCCGGTCGCTCGACGAGGGGTGGGAAGTCCTCTCGGGGCTGAGCGAGGGGGAACGGATCATCCTGCCCCGGGGCGCCGGCGCCACGCCGGCGGGAGGGCGGTCATGACCGAGCACGGTGCGGCCGAGCCGAAACGCCACGACTTTCTCACTGGGATCGTGCACGTCTTCCTGGAGAACAACTTCTCGATCATCCTGATCGTCGTCTCGGTGCTGATCGGGCTGGCGGCCCTGCTGGTCACGGCCCGGGAGGAGGACCCGCAGATCGTCGTCCCGCTGGCCGACGTGATGGTCAGCATGCCGGGCTATTCCGCCGGGCAGGTCGAGCAGCTCGCGGCGACGCCCCTGGAGAAGATCCTCTACCAGATTGACGGGGTGGAGTACGTCTACAGCATGGCCCGGGAGAACCAGGCCATCATCACGGTGCGGTTCTACGTCGGGCAGGACCGCGAGCGGAGCCTGGTCAAGCTCTTCAAGAAGATCAACGAGAACCAGGACATCATCCCGCCCGGGGTGACCGGGTGGGTGGTCAAGCCTGTCGAGATCGATGACGTCCCGGTCGTCACGCTGACGCTCACCGGGGCCGACGGGCAGGGCTACACCCTGCGGCGGGTCGGCGAGGAGGTGGTCCAGCGGTTGTCCGCCTTGCCGGGAGTGTCGCGGGCCTACGTCGTCGGCGGCGAGCCGCGCACGGTGCGGGTGGACCTCGACCCGGAGCGGCTCCAGGCGTACGCGCTGGGCCCGCTGGAGGTCCAGCAGGCCCTCCAGGGGGCCAACGTCACCCACCCGGCCGGCGACTTCACCCGCACCGACGCCGTGGTCCGGGTCGAGGGGGGCGTCGCGGCCGACCGCCCCGAGCGGCTCGGCGAGCTGGTCGTGGGTGTGTTCCAGGACCGCCCGGTCTTCCTCAAGGACGTGGCGGTGGTGCGCGACGGCCCCGATGAGGCTGTCAGCTACGTCCGCCACGGCTGGGGCCCGGCCCGGGGCTTCGAGGCGCCCGAGGGGTTCCCCGGCACCGAGATCGGCGGGCACGATGGTTCGACAGCTTCCGCCTCCCCGCCCAACTCCGGGGCCTCCCGACCCGCGGTCACCCTGGCGATCGCCAAGCAGAAGGGGACCAACGCGGTCGCCGTCGCCGAGGCGGTCTTGGAGGGCGCCGAATCGCTCCGCCGCGACGTGATCCCGACCGGCATGGAACTGGTGGTGACCCGGAACTCGGGTCTGACCGCCGACGAGAAGGTCAACGAGCTGGTCGAGGGGCTCTGGGTGGCGATTGTGATCGTGATCGCGCTCTTGACCCTGAGCCTGGGCTGGCGCGAGGCGCTGATCGTCGCGGTCGCGGTGCCGGTGGTCTTCGGCCTGACGCTCGGGGTGAACCTCCTCTTCGGGTACACGATCAACCGCGTGACCCTGTTCGCCCTGATCCTCTCGCTCGGCCTGCTGGTGGACGACCCGATCGTGGACGTGGAGAACATCGCCCGCCACTTCGCGATGCGCCGTCGCGCCACTCGGGACATCGTGCTGGAGGCGGTGGCCGAGATCCGGCCCCCGCTGATCAGCGCCACGCTGGCGGTGATCGTGAGCTTCCTGCCGATGTTCTTCATCACCGGGATGATGGGCCCGTACATGGCCCCGATGGCGCTGAACGTCCCGGTGGCGATGCTGATGTCGATGGTGGTGGCGTTCACGATCACCCCCTGGCTCGCCTACCAGGTGCTCCACAAGAAGTTCGCGCACGGCGGCCCCGAGGGGCACGACCACGGAGATGGCGGAGACGACGTCGAGGCGATCCGCCGGACGTTCCTGTACCGGCTGTTCCGCCCGCTGATGGGCCCGCTGATCGGCTCGCGGTGGGCGGCCCTGTCTTTCCTCCTGGTGATCGCGCTGCTGACGGCCGCCGCGTCGGGGCTGGCGGCCCTGCGGGTCGTGCCGCTGAAGATGCTCCCCTACGACAACAAGAACGAGCTGCTCCTGGTGATCGACCTCGACGAGGGGGCGACCCTGGAGCGGGCCAACGCCCTGGTCCGCGAGGTCGAGGCCGAGGTGGCGCGGGTGCCCGAGGTCACCGACTACGTCAGCTACGTCGGCCTGCCCAGCCCGATCGACTTCAACGGGCTGGTGCGGCACTACTACCTGCGGCGGATGCCGCACAACGCCGAGGTGCGGGTCAACCTCGTGGGCAAGAAGCACCGCGCGGCGCAGAGCCACGCGATCGCGCTGCGGCTGCACGACGGCCTGGCCGCGCTGGCCGAGCGGCATCATGCCCGGCTCAAGGTCGTCGAGCTGCCGCCGGGGCCGCCCGTGCTCGCCTCGCTGGTCGCGGAGGTCTCCGGCCGGCCGGACCACTCGTACGACGACCTGATCGCGGC
>JAJPJC010000289.1 GCA_021324445.1 Isosphaeraceae bacterium | reverse complement strand
CCAGAGGTCATCATGCTGAGACTCTCCCAGCCCCAAGGAGAAGTCGTTGGCGACCGCGGCCAGCCAATCTTGATCCGATCCGCGTCCATCCGCGTTCATCCGCGGCCAATTCTCCTTTCCAATCCCGAGCGTTGTAGCCTTCGTTCAGGTTGAGGATCTGGGGCGGAGCTTGCGACTGTTGTCGTAAGCCAGCCGTTTGAACCCGGGTTTCGGTCCGAAGTTGAGCAACAGCCCGACTTCGATGTCGGTGGCGCGAAGGTAATTGATCAACTGGGCGTCGTGCGCGGGCTCGATAGCTCGCGCTGCCTTCAGTTCCAGCAAGACTACGTCTTCCACCAGCAAATCCGCGGCGAAGTCCCCGATCTGGTGCCCGCGGAACCAGACCGGCACCGGCAACTGCCGCACCACGCGAAATCCGGCGGAGCGCAACGCGATCTCCATGGCCTTCTCGTAAACCGACTCCAGGAACCCCGGTCCCAGCTCATTGTAGACCTCGAAGAAGATTTCCAGGATCGCACCTGTCAATTCCTCATGCTTCAATCTGCCCCCGGCGGCGCTCATGCAGGTCCTCCAGTTTGCAGCGAGAAAGGGGCGTGGATCAATCCATATCATCCACATGATTATAATTTTAACTGATTTAATCTTAGTCAATTCGCTGCAAATAAACATGCGCGTCTATTCCTCGGTTAACCCTCGATGGCCCGCCTTCACGGCTCATAAGCCTCTGACCACCAGCAACTCGTTCCCCCGGTCGTCGATCACCTTCACCGCGACTTGACGATGTTCGCCCGGCTCGAAGGGTGTGCTCCTGGTCCCGGCCAGGTGGTCCCACACGGCATCGTCGTAGGTGCCCTTGAGGGCCTTCCTGAGGTTCTCCCAGGCCGCGGTGCGGGGGAAGAACGCCTGGCAGACGTGGAAGCACAGGCCGTTGTAATCGGTGTCGAGGAACCAGGCGGGGACGTCGTCACCCCGGCGGTGGTCGATCTCCATCGTCACCGGGTCGAAGACGTCCAGGCCCATCAGCTCGACCTGGTATTGACCGTCGCCGGCCGGGCGAACCGCGACTTCGGGCAGCCCGCAGACACTGAAGATCTGGCTGGAGCGCAGACTCTTGAGCAGATCCCCCATGAGCAGGTCGGGCGTGGCCTGCACGTAGGTCGCCGGCACGCCGATCGCGCCGGCCTCGTCGATCAGCCGGCGGGCATTGGGCTGAATCGCGAAGCCGACGACATAGAGCTGGGCATACCCCTTCATGTTGGCCTCGCGGATCGCCTGGTGCACCAGGGTCTCGCTCACGGCCCCGTTCTCGGGACCGAAGACGAAGGCGACCGGCTGATCGTCGTCGCCGGATTGGATCGCCTCGGCCGAGATGGTCAGCGACTTGGCCGGCGGCCGGACATTCTTGAGCGTGACCGAGCGGTTCCCGTCCAGCCGCAGCACCGGGCTCTTGCGGAGCACTTCCAGCATGCGATCGACAAAAGGATCTTGGCCGCGGATGAACGCGGATGGACGCGGATCAATCCCGGAACCCGGACCGCTCTGGTCTGATCCGCGTTCATCCGCGTCGATCCGCGGCCCCATCTCAACCGGTGGTGGGATGGTCCCCTCGACGGTGAACGGTCCCGTGACCCGCGTGATGCCCGGCTCGATCTCGGGCCGATCCACCAGCACTTCCTCGGCCGGCGGCTCGTTGTTGGCGATCGACTTGAGCGTGACGTGCGGCACGATCCCGCCGACCTCCTCGCCCCGGTTGTTCTGCTTCCGCTTGTAGACGAAACCGCCGACTGGCCCGCGCTTCTCGTCGGCAAGCTCGTAGTACGGGAACGTCGCCGTCAGCAACCGTTGCCGGGCCAACGCGAGCGGCACCCGGCTCGTGTCGATCGTGATCCAGCGCCGGCCCCATTGCTCGGCGACGTAGGCCGTCGTGCCGCTGCCGCAGGTCGGGTCGAGCACGAGATCGCCGGGGTCGGTGGTCATGAGAATGCAGCGCTGAAGAGGCGTCGTCGATGTTTGAACCACGTAGATCTTCGGGTCGGACCGGCTCTGAACACCGCCGATGTCGGGCCAGTTATTGGTTACTGGATAAACGGGGAAGTCATCGAGAAAACGAACGTACCGGAGATTGCTGCCCATCGCTTCCAAGCGTCTGAATTCCTTAAGTCTCGCCATGCCGTCTTCGTTGGTTTTCCATCGCGCTCTCGGATTGGGCAAGAACTGCCTTCCGTCCAATTCCACGGGAAACCAACAGGCCGCACCTTCACCCTTCTCTCGGCCTATGCTCTGACTTGTCAAATTGTCTAAGCTATAGAATCGGCTTCCCACCGGCAGGAGACTTGGTTGTTCTCTCTCCAGTGCGCTAAGACCCCTTCTGGTCCCATCGGGAAGCTCGACTTTGTCGTAATGCGTCGCACCTTGCTCTCCGACGGCTTTTTGAAGGTAGATGGATCGATACTTGAGCCGATCGATATTTTTCGCAAACCACAATATATAGTCGCACGTCGGTGGCAAAAAGTTGGTCGTCGCATTTGTCGTCTTCGCAAACGTAATGATGGAAACAAAGTTATCCACGCCGAAGACTTCCTCCATCAGTTTTCCCACGTAGTGCAGATTGTCATCGCCGATCTGAACAAACATGCTCCCGCTGGGGTGAAGAAGATCACGAGCGAGTAGCAAGCGATCGCGCAAGACAGTCAGGTAAGAGTGTACCCCGTAGGTCCACGTATCCCGATACGCCTGCACCATCTCTGGCTCGCGAGTCATATCCTCATCGTCGCCATGCGTCACATCCCGCTTGCGCACGAACGGCTGGAAGTTCGACCCGAACCGGATGCCGTAGGGCGGATCCATGTAGATCATCTGCACCTGGCCGCCGAGGTTCTCGAAGTGGAGCAGGGAGTTCATGACGACGAGCGAGTCGCCGAGGATCATGCGGTTGACCCAGCGGTCGGGGTGCTCGTAGGCCCGGGTCAACTGGTCGGCGATGGGGTGGTGAGGGTCGCCGAAGAGGTCGAACATGGTTCCTTGGGTGAGCTTGTCCTTCTTGTGCCCGCCGAGGGTCGCGATGATCCCCTTGGTCGAGAGCCGCTCGTGGACGAACAGGGGGAGTGTGGGGACGTCGAACGAGAGCCGTTCGGCCTTGCCCGCCCAGTTGAGGAAGGGCCGCGATAACGCCTTGAGCCGGGCCGCGGCCTCGCGCAGCTCGGCGACGATCCGCTGGAATTCTTCCGGGTCTTGCTCCGCGTCGATCCGCGTCAATCGGCGGCTCAAGTCTTCGATCCGGGCGATCAGGGCCTCGCCCTGCTCCCGCGCCGGGTTCTGACCGTCCCAATCCAGCGCCGGCGCCAACGACGAATCATACCGGTACGTGGCCGGCGGCTTCTTCTTCCGGAACGCCGCTTGCGTCCCCACGTCGGGCCGCATCGGGCTCTGCGCCTCGGGATGCTCGAATGCCTCGTAGCGGGGCGCCGTCGCCTTCGTCGCCGTGGTCTTCTTCTTCGCCATCATTACCGCCCCTGGGATTGCCCCTCCACCCAGTTCAATCACTCCGGCGACGACACTCGCCGGATTGAGCGGCGGCCGGCCGGACTGGGCGTGCACCGCACCGTTCCCGGCCGGCACAGCCGGCCCTACCAACTCACCCCCCGACGGTCACCCCGTTTTCCGTTCGGGCCGGACCGGGAGCTTGTCGAACCCCGGCGTGACCTGCTGGATGTTCGGCTCGATATCAACCTCGACGCGGCCGGTCGCCCAGCCGAGTGCGCCCAGCAGCAGCCCCTGGTACATCGGGTTCTCCCACACGTCCTCGCGATGCCCCATCGAGGTATAGAAGACGCGTCCCTTGCCGTAGGCCCGCGCCCACGTGATCGGGTAGTTGGGCCGCTGATACTCCCAGCCCTGCATTCCCTTGGTGACCTGGACCATGATCACGTGCAGGTCCTTGGGCATGTTCTTGAGCGAGTACCATTCGTCCTTGATCCGGAAGGTGCGGCCCGACCGGCCGAAACCCTCGGCCACGCCGGGGAACTTGGGGTCGGTGATCTCGATGTCCACCTCCTGCTGCGCGCCGTGCGAGATGAACTCGCCGCCGATCATCTGGATATAGGGGTCCGCGGCCCCCTTGTCTCGCGTTCCGGGCCAGGGTCCCCTTGGACCGAAGTGGCCGAAGGTATCGGCGGCGCAGTGCATGCCGAGGAAGCCCTTGCCACTGCGGATGGCGTCGTAAAACGCCTTCTCGCCGTCGGCGGAGATCGGCGGCTGCTTGTCGGTGTTGGACCGCGTCAGGTCGCCGGTTGTCTCGAAGACGAACGCATCCCAACCGCCGATCGTGTCGGGGTCGAACATCCGGCCATCCTTGGTCGCGACGACCTCGAACCCGTGCTGCTTGCCGATCTCGGTCAGGATCCGCTCGGCGAGGCTGGGTTGGCCTCCCTGGCGGGTGATGACCGAGTGCTGGAAGCCCGAGCTCTTGGTGAAGAAGAGGACCTTTTTCGTCTCCCCCTGGGTCTGCGCCAGCAGGCCCTTCGCGGCGTTGGCGCCCAGCCACGAGGCGGCGCCGGCCAGCAGCCACTCCCGACGATTCCACTGACTCGACATCGTTGAAGTCTCCCTTGAGGGCATGAGCGAGCGAGCTGTCGACCCGACTTCCTGGTTTTACCCGACTCGATCGGCGAACGGAACCGGGCAGAGCCGGCACCCGCGTCGGAGGGCGGTCGGAGGCCGGCTTTCCGCTTGCGGACTTGCACCGCGAGGATTAATCTACGAATCTCCTGGCGACCGTGCCGGGAGCGGGTGGAAACGATGGAAACGAACCGATGGCAAGGCGACCACCACGCGACCCGGACGCCCTGCGCAGCGGGATGTTCGGCCACTGGGTCGGGGAGATGAGAAACGGATGTCCCAACTCACTGCAGCAGCCGAAACGACGGAGACGTCGCAGCTTTCCAAGCTCTGCGTGGCGATCCGCGGGAAACTCCAGTTCATGGATTACCTGGTCCGGGCCGCCGTGGCCGACGCCCAACGCTATCAGGATGAGACCGATCCCGGCACGCGGATCTTCATCCGGCAACTGGTGGAGATGCACGCGGCTAATCTCCGGCTGGAGAGCCAGAACATGCGGCTCGTGGGCGAGCTGAGCAGCGCACTCGAATCCTTGGTTGACGGAGCCGCCGACCCGCGCGACCGGGGAGACCTGGCATGAACTCATCACCGAATGGAACACACGGAGGATCCATCATGCGCACGGTCGAGGCCACTCACGACGAGTTCGCCGACACCGCGGGGTTCCCCTCCCGCGCCGGCGCCGCCTCCCCCGAGCTGCGGCGCTCCCTGGCCGAGATCAAGGGGCAAGCCCAGTTCTTGCTCTACCTCGCCGATCAGATCGATGAGTCGCTCGCACAACTCGTTCAGGAGGCCGACGCCTGTCACGGCGCCTTCCTCTGCAAGGTCCTGGCCATGTATTCCGGCCAGCTTGAGAGCAAGCATCAGGGCCTCGGCGAGAAGATCGCGGAGGCGTGCCAGGAAGTTTACGTGACCGTGCGCGAGCGCGAGATGACCTAGGATTCCGTCAAGCATCGATTGATGGGTCGGCTGCCGCACCTTCACCGCGGAGACCGCGGAGCTCGCCGAGGAAAGGGGGAGGAAATCGAGGCGGAAGCACGAGGAATCCGATGGGATCGGGTTGCCTGGACTGGTCCCGGTGCCCTCCCGCCTCGGCGCTCGGTCTCGGTCTTCGCCACGGCGTGCTCGGCGGTGAACGGCGCGAACCGTTCCCGTACCACCGATCAATCGAAGATTGCCGGCCCACTCCCAAGGTTGACGGTGGGGATCCCTGACTCTCAGGACTGGGATTCGCGGGATTGACCGCGTCGAGAGGTCCGGCCCAGTCGGCGCGCCACGCCGAGCTGGAGGAGGATCCCCAGCGCCGCGACCGCCTCGCTCAGCACCAGCTTGGACGAGCCGGCACGCCGGTCACGGAAGACGATCGGCGTCTCGCCGATCCGGCAACCCACCTCCTGGCACCAGAAGAGGATCTCTTCCTGGAACGAATAGCCCCGGGACCGCACCTGATCGAGGTCGATCTCGGCCAGCTTGCTGACCCGATAACACCGGAAGGCGCCGCTGTTGTCGCGGCTGGTCAGGCCCAGCATGAGCCGTGCGTAGCCGTTGATCCCCGAGCTCATGAGCCGGCGCTTGAGCGTGAAGCCCCCCTCCACGCCGCCCCCGGGCACATAGCGCGAGCCGATCATCACGTCGTGATCGGCCATCCCCGCGAGGAGGGCGGGGATGTGGCTGGGATGGTGGCTCCAATCCGCGTCCAGGTTGAGCAGGTAGTCGAACCGGTGTTCGATCGCGAACCGCATCGCGGCCAGGGTGGCCGTCCCCAGGCCCAGCTTGCCCGGCCGGTGCAGGACATGGATCTCCGGCAAGGTCGCGCGCAGCTCGTCGGCGATCCGGCCCGTCCCGTCGGGGGAGTTGTCGTCGATGATCAGGATCGCGGCCTGCGGGGCCTGCTGGCGGATGGCTTCCACCAGAGGACGCAGGTTCCCGGCCTCGTTGTAGGTCGCCAGCGTGACCAGCAGCCTGGGAGCCACCGCAGCAGCCGGCGGGGATGGGTCGGACACGGCCAGGTCATCCCTCGCTGAGGCAGGGGGTCAACAAAGACGACGATACCATCCCGATCGCACTGCGGAACGGCAGCCGATGGTAGCGTATCCTCGCGACGTCCACGGCGCCAAGCCGGGTCGGGTCGGCCATCCCGAGTGATCGAGTCGGGGGTCCCAGCCCGAGGGGAGAGGTAGAAGCAGGTGCCGCCTCCGGAAGGTCCTGTCCCGGGCCGGCGCGATGCCGCCAGGGGTCAGGTCTACGCCATCGCCGCCCCTCCCGGGAAGAGGGACCAGCGGGAGCACCAGGATCTGCGTGGACGACACCTGCTCATCAAAGGAATCCGCAACGACACCGCAGGCCGGTCAGGGCCGTGCTCTGGCCGTTAGGAAACCTTTCGGCGCACCCAGGCCCATCACATCAGTCGTTTGATGCGGATTTCTCCGGGTCGTCTCGCTCCGTGAGGGAGGGGGTGCGGCTGAGGCGGAGACGGGGTACGAGCAGGCAGTCGCTGGCCCGGATCGTGGCCTCTTGGCTTTGGCATCCCAGGAGCCACGCTTCTTTCCCCCCCTGGCACGGGGGGAAAGGGAACGGCCCCCCATTCCTACGGGGGAAGGGTCATCGCCGTTGCCTCCGTGGGGCTTCTCGGACACGCTCTCCGAGTCTGCTCCCAGAGCCCCGGAGGGGCGGTGGTCAAGAGCCAGGGGCGACAGCCCCTGGTCGACCGCGGAGAGCCGAGCCCCCCCTCTCTGCCCAGCAGCCCCGGAGGGGCGATAGGGGTGACTGTCGCCCCTGCGGGGCTCTGCCAAGGGGAGAGGGGCGCCGGAACGGTCCCAGGGGCTGACGCCCCTGGCTATTCACCACCGCCCCCATTCGGGGGCT
>JAJPJC010000475.1 GCA_021324445.1 Isosphaeraceae bacterium | reverse complement strand
GTGACGAACCATCGGTAGATGTAGCTGGCCACCGCGTAGGTCACGAAGAGGATGCGCCGGGACCGTGGCAGGTAGCTCTGCACGGGGATCTCCAGGCCCAGCACCTTCTCCTGGATCAGGTAGGCGAAGAACTGGGTGCTCTTGATCCGCAGGTTGGGGATCTCCAGCCAGTCCGCCAGCACATAATAGCCGTCATAGCGGAGCAGGGGATTGGCGTTGAACAAGACCGTGTTGACCGAGCAGATGAACATGGTCGCCATGGCGAGGCTGTTCAACAGCCCGGGCGTACTGTACCACCAGATAAAGGTGGCGATGCTGGCGAGGAAGCACTCGACGTAGATCCCGGCCGCGGAGATCCAGATGCGTCGCCACTTGTTCGGTAGGAGCCAGCTATCGGTCACATCGCAGTACAAGGCCGGGGTGAGGACCAGGAAGAGGATCCCCATCTCGTGGACCTCGCCGCCGAAGTGCTTGGCGGTCAGGCCGTGGCCGAACTCGTGGATGATCTTGACGATGGCCAGGCAGACCCAGAAGCTCAGGATCGTCCACCAGTTGAAGAAGCTCTGGAAGTCGGGGAGCTTGTCGTAGAACGTCTTCCAGTTGCTGACGACCAGCCCGATGGCCGTCAGCATGGAGAGCACGCTGAGCGTGACGAACGCGGGGGTGAAGATCCAGCGGAAGAATGGATACATCCCGGTCAAGAGCCGCTCGGGGTCGATGACCGGGATCTTGATGAACAAGATATTGGCCAGGAAGCTCCAGAGCTTGCGCCAGCGGTTCTTCCGCCGGCGGCGGATCAGCACCTTGGCCTGCTCGCCGCTGTCGATCTGCACGATCCCGGCCTCGTGCAACTGGGCCACGAATCGCGTCAGGTCCTCGATCGAGATGGTCTGGGGGCGGTACTTCCGCTCGAATGCCTTCTTGACCTCCTGGAGCGTCTGCTTGCCGTCGAACTGCTGGAGGAGGAAGTACTCCTCGATCTTGAACCGGAAGTACTTCAGCGCCAGGGGGTCCTTGATCACATAGTGGGTCATCCCCTCGTAGAACTGGGGCTGAACGACCAGGTCGGGGCGGAGCCTGACCTGGAGGTGCTCGGCGGCCTGCCCGAACGCTTGGGTGGGAACCTGGCTGGGAGCGGCACTCATCTTTGTCCTCTTCTGTCCTTTTGTCCGTGGTCCGTGGTCCGTTGCAGGAGCTGCCGCTCCCTGCGCCGTCGTCGCCCTCTTCGAGTGCCTCGTCTTTGCCGGGTCAAGGCTCGTCAGCCCGCGTCAGCGAACAACGGACCACGGACAACAGGACAAACGGGAAGATTTACTGGGTCCGAGCGGTTCGAGTCGAGCTGCTGCTGGGCGGCGCGTTGGCGGCAGCCGCCGGCGTCAGGAAGATCGTCATCTTCACTTTCAGGCCCGGCTTGAGCTCCCAGGGCGGAGGATTGTCGAACTCGGCGCGGATATGCACGGCCGTCTCGGCCACGGCCTGGATTTCCGGATCGACGAAGGTGATCTTACCCCGGAATCTCTTGCTCTCGATGGCCAGGGGCTCGGAGCCGGCGCGGGTCAGCACCGGCTGGATCTCGACGATCTGGTCCTCCTTGACGCGGTAGGCGTACTCCAGGGGGACGTAGGCGTCGGCGCAGAGCTTGTTCAGATTCCCCAGTTCCACGACGGCGTCGCCGGCCCGGACGCTCTCGCCCGGATTCTTCATCCGGCGGGTGATGATGCCGTCGAAGGGGGCGAGGATGGTGTGCTCGTCGTAGGTTTGCTTGGCCACCGCGTACTCGGCCTTGGCGATTTCCTGATTCTCCTCGGCCTCGTGGATCATCGCCGTGGCCACCTTGAGCTCGCCCTCGGCCTTGGCGACATCCTCGGCCGAGACCATCCCCGGCCTGTGCTCATTGAGCCGCTTGTTGCGGGCGCAGACCGAGGCGGCGACTTCCTCCTGGGCCTTGGCCTTCTCCTTGGGGGCGATGGCCTTGGCCTGGAGCTCGGCCTTCCGCATGCCATACTCGGCGAACTTGCGATGGAGGGTGCCGATGGTCCCGCCCGCCTTGACCGGCATGCCGACCTGGAGCTCCATTTTCTCGATGACCCCCTCGCGCAAGGCGGCGACGGAGGACTTCTCGATCCAGTTCACATTGGCCTCATCGGCCAGGACCAGCACCTGGACCCCCGGGTTGTCCCGCCGGGCCGCAGTCCCGCCGCTCTGAGCCAGCGCGGCGACGCTCACCATCATCAACGAGCCCGCGGCCAGCGCCGCGATCGGTTTCGGGATCGACATGGTCGGACGAGCCTCCTCTTGTCGTTTCGGTTTTCAGTGTTCAGTTTTCAGTGTTCAGTTCCGGGAAGCTTGTGCGTCCGACCGAGTGCAGTGTCCCCGCCGGCACAAACCCCACTCGCTGAGCTGGGTAGGGCGTCCGACCCCTGTCTCCTGCTGAAGACTGAACTCTGAACACTCCGTGGTAGTTGCTCATCGCAGGAAGGGCCAGCGGAACAGGACCGACTCGTAGAAGACCTGGATGGGCTTGCGGAGCAAGAAATAAGCCAGGTTGGTCGGGCCGCAGTTGACCCGGGCCCGGACCTCGGCCCCGGGCCGCATTTCCTTACTTTCGTTGTCTTTGAGGTAGTTCCTCAGCACCTCGTCACTGAACCCGATGGTCACCTTCACAACGTGCCGGTTCTTGTACTGGTCGGTTTCGGGCATGGTCTCGGCGCTGGGGGCGATCCGCCGGACGTAGCCGGGATAGGAGTGCTCTGGACCGGTCATGGGGATGAAGTAGGCCGAGAGGGTCTCATCGGGCTTCTTCCTCCCGGCCTTGATGTCGGCCTCGAGCTGGCTCTGGGCGGCCAGGATCGGCCCCATGTCGTCGTCGGGGACCTCGACTTCACAGATCCACTCGCCCTGAGTCCCGGCGAGCTGGAGCAGCTCGGTGCCGATGTCGACCGGGCGGCCCATCAAGTTCTTCTTGGCCTCCCAGGTGGTAATGATCCCATCTTGCGGTGCCAGGATGCGCATCGAGTCCAACTGTTCCTCGATGATCTCGCGCCGCTCCTTGGCGCTCTTGGCCGTGAGCCTGGCCTCCGAGAGCTGGCCCTGGATCTGGTTATAATCCAGTTCTCCCTGCTGCTGGGACCGCTGCGCCTTGTCGGCCTGGCGTGTGAGGTAGCTGGCCTGGGAGATGGCCTTGACTTCTTCGCTCCGGACCTGCTCGTGCTCCTTCTCCAGGTCCCGGCTCTCCAGCCGGACCAGGAGGTCGCCCTTCTTGACCCGGGAGCCGTGATCGACCAGGATCTCGGCCACCCGGCCTGGCACGGGGGCGTAGATCTTCTGGCGCTCCCTGGGCAGGAGCGAGCCATGCCCCTCGATGGTCAAGTTGCAGGGGATGAACGCCATGCCGATCAGCAGCAGAACCACCGCCGCCACGACCGCGGCGATCTTGGCGACGGTCCGGCCCCGGAACATCCGCCAGGGGGATCCCATCGCCTTGAGGACCGGCTTGAGGAAGATCTTGTGGTGTTCCTGGGAGTTCCACAACGCGGTCGAGGCATGCCGCGAGACGACCTCGGTCCGGGCGTGCATGTCCGTCGGCGCCAGCTCGTCGCCGATCTGCTCGGCGACCAGGCAGCCGAAGGGGATCTTCTCCGGGCTCTGGCCCTCCTTCTCCTCCTCCGCCGGCCTGTGCAGCAGCGTGACGATCACGACCTTCGAGCCCGATTCGTCCACGTACATTTCGAGGGCATCGCGGAGGTCGGGCGCGAAGCCGTCGGTGCTGCCGGTATAGACCAGGTCCTCGCCCGAGCGGATCACGACCTTGCAGAGCCGGGTCAGCTCGCGCACCAGGTTCGACCGCTGCTCGACGACCTCCTGGCCGCTGATGGCCTCGACCATGGTCCGCCCGGAGATCTTCAGGGCGACGCTGAGCCGGTCGCAGCCGACCAGCCGCTTGCCATCGTTGACCACGGCATAGGCCGTCTCCTTCAAGTCGAGCGAGCCGTGGATCTGGTGGGTGAACCCCTCGAGCTGGCTCCAGAGCCGCTGCTGCGACATCATCTGCCGCATCTGGCGGTTCTTGAGGTAGGTGGCCGCCAGGTCGCACAGGTCGCTGACGAACCGCAGGGTGCTCTTCTGCTGCGCGGCCCGCCGGGTCGGATCCATCAGGATCTCCAGCAAGCCGGTCACCTGCTTGTCGACCATCAGGGGGGCGAGGATCAAGGCGTATTCGGTCGGGTTGAACGCCTGCGGGACCCCCTCGATCACGGCGCCGGGCGGGATGATCTGCGCCTGCGACGCCTGGAGCATGCAGCCCAGCAGCGCGTCATGCGGGGCGGTCTTGACACGGCCGTCCATCAGCCCGGTGGTGTTGAACTCGACCTGGTATTGCAGCCTCAGCCCGCCGCGTCCGTCCAGGAGCCAGAACGCGCCCCCGCTCGCGGCCACCGCCGCCACCGAGCGGTTGAGGAACTCGACGTAAAACTCGGCCGGTTGGATGTCCGATTCCGCCAGGTCGGCGATCTCGGCCACCAGCTTGCGAATCTGGTTCTTCGTCTGCTCCAGCAGACCAGGATCGATGATTTCTTCCGGCATGGTGGCACCCGGGGGTAAACGCCTCGAACCCGCGTCGCCCCGCCCGGGCGAGCTCTCACCCTCACGGGACGCCAGCGCGGGATCCAAGTCGCAAGGAAACGCGGCGCAGACTGAACACCCCCAACGGGACGTCTTCAGCCGCAATCTTCCTGACCTTTTTTGCGAAAACGTCCCTCGACTGGACGGCGGTGCCCAGCGCCCAACCCCCGTTCCAGGCCCACCGACGGTTCACCCCGGCCCCCGGACCCTGTCATTCTGGCGGTTGGGCTCATTCGCGCGGTTCTGCTCCCCAACTAGTTGCTGCCATTCTGGCGGTTGCCCTCGCCGGAGAACTTTCAACATCTTTGCTAATCTACCCATGTCCGCGTTCCGTCGGGCCATCCGGGGCCAAGGGGGGATGATCGGAGGCGGTATCACGTCGTAGCGCTGAGGTTGATCGCCGAAGACCTGCTTGTTGTGCAACGGCTACTCCCGTCGCCTGAGCCGTCACTGGCAGGCCCAGGGGGTCGGTCCTCGCATCCGGTGCGTGCGGGTCGCCAAGCGGGTTCGCGAACTCCCGGTCTTACGGGTTTGGTGACAGGCGGGGATCGTGCTGGCGATCCGCGCCGCCATCCCCGCCCCGAACATGGATTTCAAGGGCCGGGCGAGAGGCGGCGCGCTCCCGGCGTGATCTCCCGGGGATCGAGCCGGGATGATCGCCGATCCAACGTAGGGCCAGCCAGGGCGTTCCACGGGGCAGAGGCGCGACGTCAGGCGCCGGCGGTGACCGCGTAGCCCAGGTTATAGGAGAGGGGCACGTCTTTGTTGTTGTGGGGCAGGACCCCGACGATGTACCAGTCCTGGTCGCTCTCGCGGCCGGTGGTCGTGGCGGCCCGTGCGAGGTCGAGCGTGAGCGCCGTCAGATTGCCGTGGCCCGACGTGGTCCAGCACGCGATCTCGGCCCCGTCCCGGTCCTGCGCCGTCCGCATGGAGACGGTCAGCCGCAGCTTACTCTCGCCGCGGCCCCACCAGTTCTTGATCTGCCGCTCGACGTGCACGGAGCCAAGCGCGACCCCGAGGCTGTCCTCTCTCGGAAGGGCTCACGGTCGTGTCCCTCGTCGTGCGGTCGAGCCTGTCTCAGCAAGTCGCCGCCACGCGGGTCCGGCTCGCGATCCGCCGTCTCGACCCCACCCGCCGCGTGGGGCCGACATCGTGGGCATCACTTGGGCACGATCCCGGTCCTCTCCCCAAGAAAACGGCAACCGCGACCCGGTCTCCCGACACTCATTAATAGGAACAGGTGGGTTATCGATATTCGTTTCAATGGAATCCAGCCGGTGGAAGCATCGTCGAGGTGGGCCCGGGGCGCTCCGCTCGCTGGCTGGCAAGAACGAACCGTTCCCGTGCTGGCGGCTGCCGGGAAATCACCCTCTCAACCTCCGCGTGTTTGAGCAACAAGTGAGGAAAATTTCATGTCGGGACCTTTCTTCGTTGGGCGGTTACGGCGGCTGCTGGGAGGCTTGTCGCCCGGCGGCGGCCACACAAGGCGTCGGTCTCGGGCCCGGCGCTTCACCGGGTTGGAATACCTGGAAGGACGTGCCCTCATGGCCACGATCAATGCCAGTTCAGTCATCAGTTCGACTGCCGCCGGACCCAACTTCAACTACACGATTGCCCTGGCGAACGCCGGCTCGAGCAACGCCGGCATCGGCACGTTCTGGTACGCCTGGGTCCCCGGCGAGGACTTTCTCGCCACCAGCCCGATCTCCGTGAGCCCGCCCCCCGGCTGGTCCGACCACATCACCAACATGGGGCCCGGCGACGGATTCGCCATCCAGTTCCTTGCCAATCGTCCGGCCAATGACGTGCAGCCGGGGAGCTCGCTCAGCTTCTCGTTCACGAGCGCCGATTCGCCTGCGTCGGTGAACGGCAATTCGGTGTTTTACCCGGGTACGCCGGTGGGCACGTCGACCGTCTACCCGCAGGGACCATTCAGCGACGCCGGCCATCAATTCGATGTGACCCCCGCGCCGACCCCGATGCCCACTCCAACGCCGACGCCCACTCCGAGCCCGACGCCGATCCCGACGCCGCCGTCCGCTCGGCTGGTCACCGTGGCCGGCGTCCAAGAGGTGGAGAACCGGAGGCACCAGGTGGCCGAAATCGTCGTCGACCTCAGCGGTCCGGTTAACGCCGTCCAGGCGGATAACGTGGCGACGTTCCATTTGGCGACGGCGAACAGTGGGGGATCATTCAGGGCGAGGAACTCGCCCGTGATCAAGCTTCGCTCGGCTGTATTCAACCCGGCGAACAACACGATCACGCTCACTCCCAGGAAGGCTTTTGGCCTCTCCAGACCGGTCGAGCTCACGATTAACGGGACGCCCCCTTCGGGCTTGCAGGACAGCTCCGGTCAGTTCATCGACGGTGACAACACCGGCGATCCGGGAGGGAATGCAGTCATGTTGATCCGTCGCGGCAGCGTGACCTTGAACCCCGTAGCCCCCGCCGCGTCCCGGGGGACGAGGCCGGCACGTCCCGCCCCCCCGGGGGGGACTCGACCCGTACTTACCCCCGTCCCGCCCGTGAACAGCAACCCCACACCAGCCCCCCTCCCGCCTGGGATCCTGGGCTCCATACCATCCCCCCTCCCGCCCGTGGGCATCGGCCCCATCCAGATGCCCACCGCCCCGCCCGTGGGCATTGGCTACTCACCACCGTCCGGGGGAGGGGGAGGTCCGATTGGGGGGTATTGATGCCGCGCTGGATCGCGGTCAAGGAAACCTGTGAGCGCCGCGGCTTGTCGCCGAGCGCCCCAAGACCCGCTCCCAGCAGCAATGTCGCTCAGCCCGTCCAGCCTGACCTGCGTGAGGCCCTGGCTGGCCGGGCACCTGTTTCTCGGAACACCAACTGAGGAGGCTCAACCATGTTTCGCCAATGGAGGACGACCCCGAGCGGGGCAGGTTCTCAGCAATCGCGACGCAACAAGCGGCGCTTCGTCCCGACGCTGTCCGGATCGGCATCGTGTCTCGAGGATCGGGTGGTCCCGTCGGGACCCGGTCATGTCCCCCAGGCGGTCCACCCTGCGGTTGTGCACCACCGACACACCGCCGGCGCTGCGGGCCAGCACGGGCTGACGGCGGCGGGAACCCACGCGGCCACGCACCATGGGCACACCACCACGGTCCTGAGCCACCACGGGCTGGCCGCGACCGGGGCACCGGGGGCGGTCTGGGCATCCACGGCGCCCTGGAGCCGATCCCCGGCGACCTTCTCGACCACACCGACGAGCCATCTCGCGACGGGGACCGTCTCGCCGGATCCCGATCCGGCGCTGATGGGCCTGTTGGCCTCCAGCGACTTCGAACACCTGACCGTGGCCATGAGATCCCCGGGGCGGGGGGGCGCCCTCTCGTCCTCGACGACGACCCAGTCCAGCACCACGCCGACCGGGGCGACGTCGACGGGCACCACGATGCCCTCGATCTCGGCTCCGGCCGGGCCGACGACCACGATGCCGGCGAGCCAGCCATCGATCGGCACCGGCGGGCCGCCATGGTGGATGGGCTAGCTCTCGGTCAACCCATCGCCGGTTCGCCCGCGTCCCACGATTGCTTGTGCATTCGGCTCGCCCTGATCGAGCAGGTTCCGCTCCCGGGCCAGCGCAACCCTTCATTCGAATCGCAGGGCCTCGATCGGGTCGAGCCGCGAGGCTTTCCACGCGGGGTAATAGCCGAAGATCACCCCGACGGTGACCGACACCGAGACGGAGGCCAGCACGGCAACGAGCGAGGGCTCGGTCGGCCATCGCGCGAGCAGCCGCACCAGGACCGAGGCGCTGCGGCCCACCGCGATGCCGACCGCCCCACCCAGCAGGCAGAGCATCACGGCTTCGACCAGGAACTGGCGGAGGATGTCGCGGGACCGCGCCCCGACGGCCATCCGCAAGCCGATCTCCCGGTAGCGCTCGGTCACGGTCACGAGCATGATGTTCATGATCCCGATCCCGCCGACGATCAGGGCGATCAGCGCCACGCAGAGGAGCAGCCCGGCGACCAGCCCCACGGTCCCCTTCACGGCCTGGACGACCTCGGTGAAGTCGCGGACCGTGAAATCGGCGGGCTCTCCGGCCGCGATGTGGTGCCGCTGACTCAGTACCCGCTGGATCTGGTCCATCGCGGCGGGAATCTCCTCGGTCGACAGCGCGCGGACCAGGATCGAATCGACGTTGGAGAGCCGATCCAGCCGCGGAGTGTCCATCGCCTGGATCGGTGAGACGGTCGGGAAGGCCTCGGCTTGCCCGCGCGGGTAGCGCCGCGCCTGGGGGCTGAGCAGGTCAGCGGGATCGCCCCGGGGCGCGCCCCGGCCCCCACCCCCCGCGGCGCTGATCCGGAACTTGACCGTCGTCCAGGGGGCGACCAGGAGATCGTCCTGGTCCTCGCCGACGATGTCGGCCCCCTTGCGGTTCAGCACGCCGATGACGCGCAGGGGTACGTCGCTGACGTAGACCTCCTGGCCGACCGGCGACTGCTCGTCGAACAATTCCCGGGCGATCGTCTGGCCGAGCAGACAGACCATCGCCACGTCGCGGACGTCGTGCTCCGTGAACGCCTCCCCCTCGTCCAGGTCCTCCCACTCCCGCACCCGCAGATAGCCCGGCGTTGTCCCCACGAACGTGCTGGGGACCCAGTTCTTGTTCCCGTGGACCACCTGCCGGCGCGTGAAGACCATCGGCGCCAGGCTGTCGACGCTCGGGCATTCGTGGAGGATCGCTTCGGCATCCTCGGGCGTCAGCGTCTTGATGCTGCCACTGCCCAGACTGACCCCGTTGCGCGAGGCGGCACCGGCCTGGACCACGATGTTGTCCACGCCCGTCTTGGTCAGGAGCGTGCGGATGGCCGTCCAGGCCCCCTTGCCGATCTCGGCGATCGCCAGCAAGGATCCCACCCCGATGATGATCCCCAGGGTCGTCAGTGCCGAGCGCATCACGTTGCGGCGGAGCGAGCGCAGGGCCGTCGACGTGGTGCGGGCGAAGAACCACAGGTCGTCCATCGCGGTCCTCCGGGGCGGCATCATCGAGCACGCGGCGGCGCCCGGTGGGGACCCACTGGCGTGCTGGCTTGTCCCCCCGGCCCGGTCGAGCGCGCGCGTCTGGAGGGAGTGGAGAACACCCTGTCGTGTCGCTGCGTCACGATCCTCGTCGAAGACCCGGCCATCGCGGATGCGGATGATCCGGCCGGCATGAGCGGCGACGGTCGGATCGTGCGTGACCAGCACGATCGTCAGACCATCCTCGAGATTGAGCTGGCGGAACAGGGCCAGGAGGTCCTCGCCGGTCTTCGAGTCGAGGTTGCCGGTCGGCTCGTCGGCGATCAGCAAGGAGCAGCGGTTGATCAGCGCGCGGGCGATCGCGACCCGTTGCTGCTCCCCGCCGGAGAGCCGCGCCGGCTCGTGGTCGAGCCGATCCCCGAGGCCGACGCGCTCCGGCAGTTGCCGGGCCCGGACCCGGCACTCCCGCTCCGACGACTCGTGCGACCCGTAGACGAACGGCATCATCACGTTCTCAAGGGCGGTCATCCGGGGCAGCAAGTTGAAGTTCTGGAAGACGAAGCCGATCTCCCGGCTCCGGAGCCAGGCCCGCTCCACTTCGCTCAGCCCGGTCACGTCGCGGCCGTCAAGCCAGTGCCGGCCGCTGGTCGGCCGGTCGAGGAAACCCAGCAGGTTGATCAGCGTCGTCTTCCCCGAACCCGAGGCACCCATGAGGGCGACCATCTCGCGCCGCGCGATCGCCAGCGAGACGCCCCGGAGCACGGGCACGTCGATCGCACCCCGGGTGTAGACCTTGTGGATCTCTTCCAGCCTGATGAACTCGTCAGAAGTCGCAATCCGTTGTTGCATGCACTAATGCCTCGAGCGAAATTGTGAAGATTTCATGAAAAACTGGGTTCCTCTGAAAATTTGCCTGGGAGCGATGGCCAGTTGCTCCGAAGGTGGCGCGCGGTGCGCTGGGACTGAAGCGGGCGTGGCGCGCAAACTCCCTGTGCGGG
>JAJPJC010000406.1 GCA_021324445.1 Isosphaeraceae bacterium | reverse complement strand
CAACCTCATCGGCACGGGCGGCTCCGGCGGCCTGGTCAACGGCGTCAACCACAACCAGGTGGGCGTGGCCAACCCGGGCCTGGGCACCCTGGCCGGCAACGGCGGCCCGACCCAGACCATCGCCCTGCTCTCGGGCAGCCCCGCCATCGGCATGGGGTCCAACCCCTTGAACCTCCTGACCGATCAGCGCGGCTTCGCCATCCCCGCCAACACGGCCCTGGATGTCGGCGCCTACCAGACCCAGGCCACGGCCCCCGCGCCCCCCTCGGCGAGCTTGCAGGCGCAGACGGTCACCTCGTCGAACGCGACGGCGCTGAACCCCTACACCTTCACCATCACTGTCTCCGACGAAGGCGCGATCGCGGTGTCCACGCTGACCGGTGCGGTGGTCCAGGTGGATCCGCCCGGCGGCGGGGCTCCCATCTCCGCGACGATCGTCTCGGTCACGCCGGTCGGGCCGACCGATACTTTCGGCGACGCCCGGCAATTCGTCATCCAGTTGAAGCTGACGCCGCCGGGCGGGGCCTGGACCGGCGCCGACAACGGCTATTACTCGGTGGTCCTCGGCGGCCTGCCGATCCTGGACCTCGCCGGCCAGCCGGTTCCAACCGGGACCGTCGGCACCTTCCTGGTCGACATCGGCTCGGTCTCGTCCCATGCTTCCGGGTTGAGCTTCCGGGCCCAGAGGGCCGGTTCGCTCAGGGGGACCTACAATGGCACGATCACGGTGACCAACACCGGCTCGTCGACCCTCTACGGGACGATCTCTCTGGAGTTCCAGGGGCTAAACCCCAGCCTGGTGTTGTCCAGCTCCACGGCGAACGTGACCACGGGGACGACCAGCAGCGGCACCCAGTACCTGACGATCAACCTGGCCACTCCGCTGGCTGCTGGTCAATCGATCGTCGTGGCGGTGAGTTACGGCAACGCGACGTTTGGGCAAAGCATCAGCTACACGCCGATTCTCCTGATTGGCGTCCCGCCAACCTGACAACCGGAGTCCCGACGGATAAAATGGGCTCCTCGCAGTGACCCTCCATCCCAAGCAGAGACCCCGATGAACATCCAACGAGCCCGATCCATCCTGGTGATGACTGCCTTGCTGGTCATCGCCGCCGCGGCGTGGGGGCCGGCCGCCCTGGCCGGATCGATCGCCTACGATGTCACCGTCGACACCTCGAGCCTGGCGGGCACGACCGGGGGCATCGAGTTCACCCTCATCGCGGGCAACACGCCGGCTCCGCTGGACACGGCGACCATCACCGCCTTCACGCCCCAGGCGGGACTGGTTCCCCCTCCCACCACCTCCGGCGACGTCTCGGGCGACCTCTCCGGACGGATGAGCATGGACAACCAAGCGCCCTCACTCTATTTTGAGACGCTCACTTATGGGAGCACGCTTTCCTTTCAAGTGACGCTCTCGAGCACCGCGGGAAGCCCGTCCTCGGCCGACACGCTCTTTGCGTTCTATCTCTTCGATTCCGCCGGCAACCCGGTCTCGGGCCCGAACAGCCCGTCCGGCGAGATCCTGGACATCAACATCCAGGGCCCTTCCGGCACCTTCGACACTCCTGTAACCTACCCACCGCCGGCGATCACGCTGATCAGCGTGCCGGAGCCGTCGAGCGTGGTGCTGCTGGGCCTGGGTGCCGGAGTGGTCGCCGGCCTGGGCCGGTGGCGAGGGGTTGGTCGAGTCCGGCCCACGACCTGAGCGGAGACGCGGGCCGGGTGAACCTCACAACGATGATGACACTTTGCCGGGGCACCGAGCCTGCGCTCCAACTCCCCGACCGGCATCATCGGGCTCGAGCTGGGGTCAACTCCAGCGGCTCGCCCTCCCAAACGGCTCCTGTCCGCGCGCCCGGCTCCCCCGCCCGCCGTCACCGGCCGCCTGGACCCCCACGTGCCGGACCGGGCTGGCTCGGCACCCGGACGAAGGCCGACTTGCTGGGGTCAGCCGCCGCGGGGTGCTTCTCACCGTCTCCCGGCTGGCTGGTCCTGCGGAGCAACGCGGACTTGCCGGGGTCGGCGGCCTCCGCTTGCTCCTTCGCCACCCGCTGCAAGGCGCGAGCCGCCGCCGCGGGAGTCTGGTAGCGCATCTCGGGGCGCTTGGCCAGCATCTTCTCCACGGCGTCCTGGAACTCATCGGGGATGGAGTCCTGGTACCGCTTGGGGGGGATGGGATCATCCTGGCGGATCTTGGTGACGGTCTCGACCAGGGTCTTGCCCTCGAACGGGGGCCGGCCGGTCAAGAGCGTATAGAGGGTCGCTCCCAGACTGTAGATGTCGGCGCGGATATCCACATCCGTATCGTCGCGGGTGCGCTCCGGCGCCATGTAGGCCACGTTGCCGACCAGCTCGCCGGGCCGGCTCGGAGCCTTGGCCTGGGTCCCGTCCACCACCTTGGCCATCATGAGCTCGCCGAGCTTGGCGACCTTGTCCTGCTTGCGGATCAGGATGCTCTCCGGCGAGACGTTGCGATGGAGGATCTGCTTCTCGTGCAGGGCCTGAAGCGCCCCGGCGATCTGCACGCCCACGTTCAGCGCATACCGCCAGTTGATCTTCTTGCCCGTCCCGAGCCGCTCCATCAGCTTGGTGAGCTGTTCCCCCTCCACGTGCTCCCGGGCGAACCACCAGGTCTGGCCCTGCTTGCCGGCGCCACAGACCGCGACCAGGTTGGGGTGGTGCAGCCCGACGGCCGCCTTCATGACCCGCGTGAACCGCTGGAGGTTGGCTTCGTCCTTGATGAAGTCGGCATGGAGGACGTTGATGTCCACCTCCTTGCCGTCCCGGGTGTTCCGTGCCTGGTAGACCGTGCCGAACCGGCCCCGGATCAGGATCGGCCCCAGCTCGTAGTGCGAGACCATGGTCCCGGTCAGGACATTCTCGTCGGGCCGGATCTTCAGCTCGTAGGCCGATTTCTCCACCTCCTCGAGTTTCTGCGCCTCCACGAGGTGCTGGGTCTGACCGATGGCCGAGCTGAACAGCTTCAGCCGGGTGTTGCCCACCTGGAATTCTTCCCCGTGCCTCAGGGCGCGCTCCTGGATCTTCTGGCCGTCGACGAACGTGCCGCTGACGCTCTCCAGGTCGACGAGCTGGAAATCACTCCCCTGACACCGCAGCTCGCAGTGGAGCCGGCAGGCCGTGGTGTCCTTGAGCCGGGTGTCCGAGTTCTCGGCTCGGCCAATCGAGAGCGTGGTCCCATCGACCAGGTTGAAGATGCGACCCTGGTCCGGGCCGGCGACCACGCGCAGATACGCGTACATGGAGGAACCCCCTGGGACGTGCCTCCGGCTCCGGGCTCGTCTGCCCTGTCCCTCGCCCGGTTCCCCGGCATCAAAGGGCTCACGACGAGGCCGACTCACCGCCGTCGGAGAGACCGTCGCAACCGCGAATTGGGAAGAATTGACCCGATCGCACAGACAGGACTGCGCCACGCCAGACGACGATCGCGGTGGCTCTGTCAATCTCCGAGCACTCGGCACAACCGACAGGATTGCGCCAGGCCGCACGACGATCGAAGTGGCTCGAACATGCCTCAACTCACCAAACATAGCGAATCGGACCGCGCGATGCCAGAGGTTTGTCAAGCAATTTCGACAATGTTTGAATTGACTAGGAGCCGGCAGTCAGAGTCTGTTCCACAAGCTTGGTCGAACCGTTGTAGGGTGGGTGAAACCCACCACCGGAAGGCCTTGGCGGGCTTGAAGATCGGTGGGTTTCACCCACCCTACAACATCGACTTCCCCTCTGGAACTCCTGGTGGTGCTTGAGGGCGTGCTCCTTGATCTTCTTGCCGTCCACAAGTGTCCCACCCACGCTGTCCAGGTCGACCAGCCGGAAGTGGCCGCCATCCCAGTGCAGCTCGCAATGGAGCCGCGAGACGGTCGCATCGGTCAGCCGCGTGTTCGACGTCTCGCCCCGGGCGATGACCATGGTGAGGCCCTCGGCCAGGTCGAAAGTCCGCCCGGCGTCGGGTCCGGAGGTCACTCTCAGATGGGCGTGCAGGTTCGTTGTCCCTGGTCCGTGGTCCGTTGTACGATGTGCGATGCCCACGCAAACCCCGACTCACGATCCTGGCCCTATCCCGTAGGTCAGGCTTTCGCCTGACGTTCCGATCATGTCAGGCTCAAGCCCGACCTACTTTCTTGAACGCCGACTCGCACCGACGGAATCGACCCATGCCAGACGCCGATGAAGGTTCGATCACGCGCTGGATTGCCGGAGTGAAGGGGGGCGACCTCGCGGCGGCGCAGCCGCTGTGGGAGCGGTACTTCGCGCGGATGGTGGAGCTGGCGCGGGCGCGGCTGCGGTCGGCCCGGTGCCGGGACGTGGCCAGCGACGAGGAGGACGCGGCCTTGAGCGCCTTCGACAGCCTCTGCGCCGGGCTGGCCCGGGGGCAGTTCCCCCGGCTGGCCGACCGCGACGACCTCTGGCGGCTCCTGGTCGTGATCACCACGCGGAAGGTCCAGGCCCAGGCCCGCCGCCTGCTCCGCCAGAAGCGCGGCGGCGGCCGCGTCCAGACCGCCTCCGACCGCGCCGATCCCGACAGCCAGGATGACGACGACCTGCTGGCCCAGGCCGTCGGCTCCGAGCCGACCCCCGAGTTCGCCGCCATGGTCGCCGAAGAATATCGGCGACTCCTGGCCCGGCTCGACGATGACGTCCTCCGCAAGGTCGCCATCCTCCGCATGGAGGGGTTCACCACCGAGGAGATCGCCGATCAACTTGCCTGCGCGCGCCGCACCATCACCCGGCAACTGGCCCTCATCCGCCGCATCCTCGCCGACGAGTCGAGCTGACCCGGCTCCGAGTGCGTGCAACCGGCGCCCCGAAGGCCGGCCTTCAATCAGTACGAAGATGAACGAAGCACCCGATTTCGATCTCACCGGGTTGGACGTGAACCGGGCGCGGCGGCTGGACGCGGTGTGCCGCCGGTTCGAGGCCGACTGGTGGGGGACGTCGGCCGCGCATCGACGACGACCTGGGCGCGGTCCCCGCCGACGGCCGGCCGGCGCCGCGCGCCGCGCTGGAGGCCCTCCAAGGCGAGCTCCGGGAGTGTCCCCTGGAGCCTACTTCGGCGTCATCGAGCTGATGCGCAGGATGCCGTCGTGGTGGGCGGTGGCGAGGCGGAGCCCGTCGGGATGGAGGTCCAGGTCGCGCGCGGTATTGGGCAGGACGAGCTTGAAGAATTCGGTGGCCTGGTCGGGGCGGGAGAACCAGAGGAAGCCGCCACTGGTCCCGCCCGTGGCGAAGATCAAGAAACCCAGGGGATGGAACCGGACACCCCAGGCGACGCCCTTGATCTCTCCCTGGGGACGCTGGAGCACCTTGAGCAGGCCGGTCTTCCAGTCGAAGACGACCACGGCCGGGTTGCTGACCGCGCCCAGGGGGTTGCTGGCGTTGATCAGGCCCGAGCAGGCGAGGAACGCCCCATCGTGGGAGAACGACAGGTCGCGCACCCCTCCGTAGTCCACCCCCTGGTTCCGCTCGTAGATGTGCAGCTTGGCGGCGTCGAGCCGCCGCGCTTCTTTACCGGGAGGCAAGTCCCAGTGGATGACCAGGCCGAGCAGGTCGGCCGAGACCAGGCCCTTGCCCCCGGGGGTGAACGCCACCCGGAGCACGGGCTTGTCGTGACCGGGCAGGTCCAGGAGCATCCGGCCCTCGACCAGCGACCAGACCCGCACCTTGCCGTCATTGCCGCAACTGGCCAGGAGCGATCCCTCCGGATCGACCGCCAGCGAACGGACCCAGCCCTGATGCGCGTCCAGGACACGGATCGGCTGCGGTGTCTCCCGGGTCTTGCCTGTTGGCGCTTCCCGGCCCGCGGCCGTTGCCGGCCACCAGATGATCCGGCCGTCGGTGCCGCCGGTGAGGAGCGTGCGGCCGTTGGGCGTGACCGCCAGCGCGAAGGCCCAGCCGTCGTGCCCGGCGAACGTGACCGGCTCGCTCCCCGCCCCGGTCAAGTCCCAGCGCCGGATCGTCTCGTCCTCGCCCGAGGCGAAGACATACCGGCCCGTCGGGTCGAACCGGCAACCAATCAGCGGCTTGCCGTGCTTCAACTGCACCGCGACATGCGCCTTCTCAGGTTCGGCCTTCATGAGGTCGCTCCGCTCGCTGGCTGGCTGGCCGGCTCGCTGGGGAGTCCGCAGGACCCAGTGCGCGGTACGCAGTGGGATGCCTCAGGAGCGTCTTGCGGGATCCGGCGGGTTTCGCCGCCGGTCTCATCGCTGTGGTGCGCGTTTTGTTTGGGTTGTCTCTTCACTGCGGACTGCGTAGGGCAACATCAGGCCAGCACTTCGGCAATGGCCTTGCCGGTGGGGTCGGCGAGCTGGATAGCTCGGCCGTCGGCCTCGAACGACTCGGTGGGATCCAGGCCGACGGCGCGGAAGCACGTGTGGAACACGGCGCCGGCGCCGACCTCGGCGTCGACGACTTCGGTGCCGCGGGCGTTGGTCTTCCCCAGGACGACACCCGGCTTGATGCCGGCGCCGGCCAGGCAAATGCTCCAGGCCCGGCTCCAATGATCGCGGCCGTAGAGGTAGTTGATCTTGGGCGTCCGGCCGAACTCGGATACGACCGCGACCAGCGTGTGCTGCAACTGCCCCGCGACCGCCAGGTCCTCGATGAGGGCGGCGAACCCCTGGTCGAACTCGCCGACCTGCTGGAGGTGGAACTCGAAATTCTCGTTGTGGGTGTCGTAGTTGAAGTGGTTGACCTGGACGAAGGTGACGCCGGCCCTGAGCAGGCGCCGGGCCAGCAGGCAGTGGCGGCCGAAATCGAAGGTGCCGTAACGGTCGACGTCGCGGGCCGGCTCGCGACTGACGTCGAAGGCGTCGCGGCGGGCCATGAGCTGCTGGGCCTGGTCGAACGTGGTGGTATAGGCCTCGGTCTCCGCGGTGCGGCGGCGGTGGGCGAAGCGATCGTTGACGTGCATCCGCAACGCCTCGCGGCCCGCGGCACCCGCCGACGAGAGCGCCGGGTCGGCCGCCGTGTTCGCCGGCAAGCCGCCGCCGCCCAGGTAGAGCGGATTGTACCGCGGGCCGAGGTAGGCCGCCTCGCTCGAACCCCGGCCGCCCCCGCCGATCTGGATCCGGACATAACCCGGCAGCGGGTTGCCGGCGTCGCCCAGGTACCGCGCCATCGCCGAGCCGAGATGGGGATAGACTGTCCCCGGCGCCTGCCGACGGCCCGTGTTCATCAGGTACTGGCCCTTGCCATGGTCGTCCTCGTGGGTATTGAGGCTCCGCACCACGGCCAGGCGGTGCATCTGCCGGGCCGTTCTCGGCATCAGCTCCGAGATCCGAACCCCGGCCACGCTGGTCTCGATCGAGCGAAACGGTCCGCCGGTGTCCGTCTTGGGCTTCGGGTCCCAGGTCTCCAGTTGGCTGGCCCCTCCGTAGAGGAAGATGACCAGGACCTGGCGCTGCTTGCGGTCCAGCTCCGCCGCGATCGCCGGTGCCGTGAAGCTCGACAAGCCGGCCGCCGCGCCGAACCCGGCGGCGACATCCCCCAGGAACCGCCGCCGCGACACCAGGTGCTCCACCGACCCGCAGGCATAGTGGCAACGCATGATCTGTCCTCTTGGTTATTTGTTATTGGTTCTTTGTTCTTGGTGCTCACCGTCCTCGACTAGCCCGAGTCACCCGGCCCGTGACGGCCATCCTTCGGCTGACCCGAGCCCCGAGGTTGTGGTGCAGCAGAAAGAACAGTAACTAATAACAAATAACTAATAACAAAGTCAGTGATTGAAGCGAAATTCCGAGGAAGCCAGCAGCGCCCAGGCCAGCTCGCGGAGGGCACTCGTCCGTTCGGCGGCGCGACGGGCCAGGTAGTCAGCCACCTCGGTGCGCTCCTCCGGGGTGGGGCGTCGGGAGAGGACGCTGAGATACAGCTCTTCGGCGATGGTCGCGGGATCGGCCATGGCCAGGCAACGGCCGACGAGCCGGCCGGGCTGGGGGTTGAGCCAGGTCTTGAGCGGCTCGCCGTTGGTGAGGAACAGGGCCTGGTCGACGGTCGGCGCCGACTCGGCGGTGTCTTGAGGCTGGCCGGCGACTCCGCCGAACTGGCGGATGAACGGCCGGACGTTGCGTTCCAGGCGGTCGAAGACGGCCTCGTCGATCATCCGGTCCCGGAGGACCCGGCGCGGGGGATCCAGGCCGAGGATCGCCCGCAGCTTGGGGTCGTTCCCCTCGAGAGCCTGGACGACCTCGGCGCGGGTCATGGCGACCAGGCCGAGCCCTTGCATGACACTCCAGGCCATTTGCTCGGGGGAGAGCGGCCGCAGCGCCGCCACGGCGAAGTGGACCGGCTCTTCCAGCTCGGGGCTGGAATCGGGCGGCGGCTCGCTCGACCGCTGGTAAGTTCGGGTCAAGACCAGCTCACGGATGAACGCCTTGAGATCGTAGTTCCGCGCCGTGAACTCCCGCGCCAGCAGGTCCAGGAGTTCGGGATGGGACGGCGGGTTGTCCCCGTGGTGCAAGTCGAGCGGATGAACGAGCCCCCGGCCCAGGAACAGCGCCCAGAGCCGGTTGACGATGTTGCGGGAGAACGCGGGAACCTGCCGCGACGCGACGCTGCCGGCCAGGTGCGCGCGCCGGCTGACGACCGGCACCGGGCGGACTTTTCCCGCCTTGTCGGGTGGTACCAGGTAGCCTTGCCCACCGGGAACGCTCGGCTCGGGGACCGGCGGCCCGCCCAGCACGCGCGGGCCGGTGCGATGCGTGATCTTCTTCTTGAACACCGAGCTGAACGTGACGTCCCCCTCGGCCAACTCGCCCAGCACCGCCCCGCCGGGCGACTTTTTCACCAGCACGGTCCGATTGACGAAGGCATAGAGGCCGTAGTAATCCGCCTGCTTGTAGCCGTCGATCAAAGGATGGTCGTGGCACTGGCAGCAGGTCAGGTCAACGCCCAGGAACACTCGTCCCACGTCGCGCACGATCGTGTGGGGGTCCGCCTCACGGTCGAGCAGGAACTTGGCGGCCCCGCGGCTGGCCGGCTCGGTGCCATCCGCGGCCAGGACCGCGCGGACGATCTGGTCATACGGGCGGTTCTCGGCAAAGGCCTGGAGCAAGAACGCCCGCCACGCCGTCTCGGGGACGTACTGGTCCCGCCGGCGCTCCATCCAGAGCACGTCGAAGACCTGCTCCATCCGCCGGGCGTAGCCTGGACTCTCCAGCAAGCGGTCGATCAACCGCACTCGCTTGTAAGGAGAGGGATCATCCAGGAACGCGCGCGCCTCGACAGCCGTCGGGATCATGCCGGCCAGGTCGAGCCAGACCCGACGGAGGAACTCGGCGTCGGTCGCCGGCGCCGCCGGGCCCGAGTTGACCCCGGGCAGCCGTTCTGCCAGCCGGCCCTCGATCAGCCGGTCGATCTGCTCGTGCAGCGGCAACGCCGGTGGCGCCGCCGTCGCCGAGACAACCATCGACAGAAGAAACAGGTAAAGGAAGGGGCGCAGCAAGGAGTGACGATTCATGAGCATCCCTGCCCTCGATGAGGTCGCCCCCAGGTCTTGCTCACCCCCTGCGGGTGGAATGTTCAGCCTCATGGTGTTTCTCGCGGAAACCGCGCTGCTCAACACGGAGCCAGGGAGGCACCCGTCTCGGGATCCGCCAGGTGGAATCGTCGCCACGTCCTCGGCGCGGAGTCGTGTGCAATCCAGCCCCTCGCCGCGAACGTGCTAAACGATTGTTAAACTAGCAGGACGCACCGCCCCCGGCAACCCAATTCTCCAAAAAATGTTTGACAATTGGGGTAGGGAAGCGGGAAGGCGGGCTGGGGGCGGTCCAATCCTTGTGATCGGGTTTCGAGGGAAGGCGGGCATGCCCTCGACGCCGAGCTGTGGCCGTCGTGAAGCCGCGCGGGATGCTCATTCCTTTTCGGGATCGCCGGCCAGCCGGGCTGCCAAGCGCGCCCGGGTCGCGATCAACGTCAATACGGATCGCGGAAGACCAGGTCCGGGGTGAGCGGATCATCCTTCCGGAGTTGGGCGAGCTCCGGCTCAACCAGTGCCTCCGGCTTCCGGGAAAGGGCCGTTCGCTCGAAGAGCAGGCTGCCGATCTTCTTCCGCAACATCCGGACGCTCCAGCGCTCGCTGCGGCACATCTCGGCATCGAAGTCGCGCTTGAGCGGGTCCTTCAGGTAAGAAGACGTCCGGGTTTGAACCCGACCCTCCCCACCTTGACCCGCCAGCTTCCAGGCGTTACCCTCGGTTTCGACATTTGTCGTTGGGACGGACCTCAGTACAGGCGGTCGGCGCGGGAAGTCTCTGCTCAGTGAAGGATCATTCCCTGGGTTCCCCAGGTTGAGGACATCGGCGGGGAGTTCCGACGGGAGCTCGATCGCGTCAGGAGCGCTCGCATGCTTCGCCTCTGGTTGAGCATCATGGTTCTGGCCCAATTGCCTGCCTCGCCCGACCCGAAGCCGATCCCGATGACCGGCGCTGTGGTCGATCACTCGGGGCACCCAGTCGCCGGCGCCGACGTCTGGCTGGCGGAGGCCATTGCCGTCGATGAAGGGCGACGGGCGGGCATGGAGCTGTGGTGGTCGATGAACACCAAGCCGCACGAGGGGACGGCACCGATCCAAGTCCACGCCCGGACCGAGGTGACGGGTCGATTCACGCTCGAGCTGCCGGTCGAGGCCGTCGCGCGGCGGTCGCCGCCCGCGCTGGCGATCTGGGCGGCCTCGGCCGGTCCGAACGCGCGCGTCGCCTTCCGGAGCCTGCCGCGCGTCGTCCTCACCGATGACCCACCTGTCCGGATCGTGCTGGGTCCGTCGGCGCACGCCGCGATCACCGTGCTCGCGCCCGATCAGAAGCCAGTCGCGGGTGCACGGGTCATCCCGATCCAGGCCGGCGCGACGCCGGTCCCCGAGCCGATGGGCCACACACTGGCCGCCACGACCGACGCCAAGGGCCGGGCCGACCTGGCGAGGCTCGGGCCCGCGGTGATCGACCAGGTCCGCGTCGAGGCGGCCGAGTTTGGCACGCAGCTCATTGAGATTCCGGATTCCAGAGTCCAGATCCCAGATTCGGAAATACAAAAATCTCCTGATGAGAATGTGAGCGTCATGCTTGCTCCCGTCGGTCGGGTCGCGGGTCGGTTGGTGGCGCCGGGCGGCGAGCCGATCCGGGGCGTGACGATCCGCGCGACCACGCGAGTCGGCGGCTATCGGGGATCGGGCATCTCGGGGACGGGCCAGGTCCCCTGCGATGCCCAGGGGCGGTTCGAGATCCCGGCGATCGCCGCCGGGTCGCTGGCTCTCGAGCTGGAGTTCGACCGTGCTCAGGGGACGGCGCTGCGTGGGGAGCCGCCCCAGAAGCAGATCGTCAAGGCCGGTCAAACGACCGAGATCGCGATCCCCTTGCGCCCGACGATCGCGGTCCATGGCCTGTACCGCGAGAAAGGGACCGGGCGGCCGATCCCGGGCATCAAGGTGCTCCTGAACTGGGACCTGGGTGGCGACCGCTTTGCCGTGACCGACGCCCAGGGGAAGTTTGCCGGCCGGATCGTCCGCGAGGTGAACCAGCCGATGGGTTGGGCCGTCCGGATCCCCGCACCGTTCTTCGAGCCCGCCGACATGGTCTACCCCGAACAGAACATGCCCCCGCGCGGCAGCGATGAGCTTGGGCGGCCTCCGACCGAGTTGCCGCGGGGAGTCGATGTCCGAGGCTCGGTCATCGGCGAAGACCACCAGCCGGTCGCCGGCGCCGAGGTCGAAGCGGTCTGGACGATGCCGGAAGGGCTGACCCAGGTGGTGCTGGCCCGCACCGACCGCAGCGGCGGTTTCACGCTCCACGGGGTCGATCCCCTGGCCGAGCTGAGTCTCACCGCCTGGGACAGCTTCGCCAGCTCGGCCGCCGTCACGGTCCGGGCGGAGGCGGCGCGCACCCAGCCCATCGCGTTGTCGATCAGTCCCAAGAATGCGAGGCCCGTCGGCGGGCGGGTTGTGGACTCCGCGGGGATGCCGATCGCCGGCGCGGCCGTGCGGATCCCGCGTCAAGTCCGGGCCAAGGATGGGCGCGTCATCGTCGTCGATCCGATCCTGGACGAGGATGGCTCGATCGTGCTTCGTACCGACGTCGAGGGCCGCTACCGCACGCGGCGGCGGTTCCCAGTCTCCAGCGAGTTCTACGCCGAAGCCACTGCTCCGGGCCGGCTCGCCGCCCGCTCGCCCGCGATTGCCATGAGGGAGCAGTCCAGCAAGCCACCGGTCCTGGTACTGCGCCGCGTGCGCGACGTCGAGGGCCGGGTGATCGACCGCCAGGCCCAGCCGATCGCCGGTGCCATCGTCCGCCAGTCCGGTGACGGGCCGCTGCCGACCGAGTCCGTCACGGCGCAGGATGGGCGGTTCCGGCTCCAGGGCGTGCTCGAAGGGCCGGCGCTGGTCTTCGCGGGGAAGGACGGATTCCGGCTCCAGTTCCAGCCGATTGATGACGGGTCGAATCCAACCGAGGTCGTGCTCACGCGGACTGGTGAGCCACCGGCCGTCGCCTACCACACCCTGCCGCCGGCCCTGCCGGTCGAAGACGAGAAGACGCTGGCCCGTCGCCTGATCCTTCCTTGTGTCGAGCGGATCTTTCCCCACGGCAAGGACGCCGAGAAGTTCCGTTTCTTCCGAGACGCGGCCGCCATCGATCCCCTCGGCATGCTCGATCGGCTGGAGTCGATCCAGTTCGCCGATGCCGATCTTCGCAAGCTGGCGCGGGTCATCCTGGCCGAGTCCCTGGCACGCGACAACCTGGATGAGGCGACGGCCTTGCTCGAGGCCAGTGATGCGGCCGACGTCCGCGCCCTGGGATATCTGGGCCTCTGCGATGTCCGCCGCGATCTTCCCCCGGCTCGCGTCCGGGAATTGCTCGCCCAGTCGGGCGTCAATGCGCGGGGCATGAAGTCGCCGGCGTACCGGATCCCCTTCGAGGCCGGGATTGCCGGCCACTGGCTCGACCTGGGTGAGCCCGAGCGGGCCCGGCCCTTCCTCGAGGAGGCACTCGCGCTCGGCCAGAACACGGGGAAAGGGAGCAAGACGGTGAACTTCAACCTCGGTCAGGTCGCCGAGGGCCTGGCCCGGCTCGACCTGCCCGCGGCGTTGAAGATCCTTGACGACCTCGAGCGCGACGCGCGGAAAAACGATCCCTGCGACCGGAGCTATGTCTTCGAGCGGTTCCTCGGTCATATCGCCTACAAGCTGGCGGCCCAAGTGCCGGCCGACGCCGAGCGTGTCCTGGAGCGCATCCCGATCAAGCAGGCCACGGATCGGTACGTCGTCGCGGCCTGCGCCGCCATGGCGACCAAGGACCTCGCCCGCGCCCGGCGACTCGCCGAGACCCGGATCGCGCGCGAGGGCTCGGGATCCCGGCCGCATGCCTTCGGCCTGATGGCCCGGGCGATCGCCCCGACCGACAAGGCCGGGGCCATCCGGCTGCTGGACGAAGCCTATGCCGCCCTCGACCAGCTCGCCTCGGGTGGGGATCGGCCGTCCTACCCGGGGCTCGTCGAGGTGGCCGGTGGCTTGCTCCCGATCGTCGAGCAGGTTGAGCCGGACCGCCTGGGCGAGTTCCTGGGCCGCACTCTGGCCTTGCGGCCGGCCCGGGGCGACCAGACCGACCCGGACGATGCCGGCAGCGCGGGGACCACGGCCGCGCTGGCGATGATGATCGCCCGCTACGATCGCCAACTGGCCGGGCGCCTGCTCGAGCCCGAGCTGCGGCAGACCGCGACCCATCAGGCAGCCTCCGGCATGGACTACGTGACCTGGCGGATCCTGGCCGCCCTGGCCCTGATCGACCCGCGGCGCGCGGTCGAGCAGGTCGAGGCCCTCCCCGACGATCCCGGACCCGGCACTGATCCCACTGCGACCAAGAACATGGCGCGGATCCAGGTCGCCAAGCTGCTGGCCCTCCACGGCGCCGAGCGCTGGCGCCATGCTTATGAATACTTCTTGAATCTTTGGACTCCGGATCAGCGGTATTTGTAGGATCGTGTGGGAGTGACAGGGTTGATTCCCCACATTGTCGATTGGGTCTATTGTGGTTGGGAGGAATCACCATGTTCGGGGACGGCTCGCTGACCTTTCGAGAATTCATCATGCGTGAGCCCCTGCCGCTGGCGACCATCCAGGATGCCGTGCTGGAGTTCCTGCGCGGGCGGACCGACGCCGTGCTCTTCGGGGCCCAGGCCGTCAACGCCTACGTCGATGAGTCGCGGATGACGCAGGATGTTGATATCCTCTCGCCCAGGGCCGCGGAGCTGGCCGAGGAATTGCGCGCTCATCTGGCCGCCCGCTTCCAGATCGCGGTTCGGATCCGAACCGTGGCCGACGGGCTCGGTTATCGTCTGGATCAGCTCCGCAAGCCCAAGGACCGGCATCTCGCGGCCGTGCGGAGAGTGGCCGGCCTGCCGGCCCACCAAGTCGTCGACAACGTCCTCGTGGTTCCTCCGGCGGACTTGATCTGCCAGAAGGTCGTGAGCCGAGTCAGCCGATCCGGCACCGCCAAGAGCACCCTGGATCTGGCCGATATTTACCGCCTCTTGCTAACCTTCCCCGAGCTCAAGACTCGGGAAGGACCCGTCGCCGAACGGTTGCGCGACTCGGGCGCGCCGGAATCGGCGCTCGAAGCCTGGCGGGAGATTGCCGCCCAGGAGATCGTCGCGGAGGACGACGACGAGGGTTACTGAACACTCAGGAGGAAGTTATGACGAGATTAACCGTCGAGCAGCGTCAGGTCGTCGAGCAAGCCAGCGACCAGCCTGTCCCGATCATGGACCCTCACACGAGTGTCACCTACTACTTGATCAGTGCCGATCTCTTTCAAGAGATGAGCGAACTCCTGGAAGAAGAGAGACAAAGGGAAGGGATCGCGAAGAGGGCCAGGCGGAACGCCGCCGCACGGAGGAATGAGCCAGGAAACCAGGCGAGATCTACATGGGTAGGAGGTACCGTCCATGATGCCCAAGCTCGTGACCACGCTGGCCCTCACGGTCGCGCTGGCCGGCGCGCTGCCCGGCAACGAACCGGGCTCGGAGCCGTCGCCGTCCTCGGCGCCGGGTTGGCGGTTCGTGCTCCCGGCGCCGGGCGATGCGTTCGAGCACGCGCCGTTCCGCGCCTTGGTCCTCAGCCGCGAGAAGCCCGAGGACCTGATCGAGAAGGCCGGCTATCGCGGCAACCCGGCGCGGCGGCGTTATGCGCAAGTCCGGTTCGGCAGTCCCGGGTCGATTCGCGTCGCGGTTGTCCTCGATGAGGTCGGGCCGGGCGAGGTCGATCTCTATGTCGACGCCGACCGCAATCGCCGGATCGACGACCGCGATCGGGCCGCCGCCGCGGGAGCGGAGACCGGCTCCCGCCGCGAGCGAATCTGGCGGCTGCCGCTCGACGTGGCAATGATCGATGGGGAAGTGACGCACACCGTTCCCCGCGCCGTGGTGTTCCGCCTGGGCACCAGTGGCCGCACCCTCGGTTACGCCGCGGCTGGTTACCTCGAGGGGACCATCACACTCGGCGGCGATCCCGCGGAATCTTCCAGGAGCCCTGTCCGCCGCCTGGCCGCGCGCCGGGTTGACGGCGACGGCAACGGGCTGGTGTCCGATGGCCAGGACCGCCTCTGGATCGACCTGAACGGCGACGGTTGCTTCGACCCGGCCGCGGAGCAGTTCCTCTTCGCCAACGTGCTCAACCTGGGCGGTTCGCGGTACGTCGTGCGCTCCGACGAGCTGGGGAGCCGGCTGGTCCTCTCGCCGCTGGTTGGTGTCGGCACGCTGCGGCTGGCCTCGAGGGGCAACCACTCGGTCTCGGCGGGCGGGCCCGCCGAGCTGCACGCCACCGTCCTGGGCCGCGATGGCTCGGTCTTCGGCCTCGCGGGAGGCGACCCGGCGACGGTCCCGGTCGGCGAGTACCGGCTGGGGACCGTGACCGTCGCCTTCGACGATCCCCAGGGCGGTCCGCGCTGGTCGTTCGTCTTCTCGGACAACGGCGCCAAGGGAGCCCCCAGGTGGTACAAGATCGAGAAGAATCGCAGCGTCACGATCGATCCGATCGGCACACCCAGCTTCGAGCTGAGCCTGAGCGACAATGCGGCGCCCAGGGTCAAACGCGGTGAAGACCTCGATGTGCAGCCGTGGCTCTATACCGGGGATGGGCTGTTGATCAACGTGGCCTACCGTGGCGCGCCGGTCTCGCCGGCTTCCCAGGAGACGCTCGGCGCCCACATCGCCTTGCAGACAACCAGCGGCCACACCCTGGCCACGGCCCACTCGGGCTTTGCCTGAGGGACCTTCTGCCAGGCCTCGGTTCGAGTGCCCCAATCCCAGCCCGCCGGACCCGTCAAGGTCACCGCCGAATTCGACTCCGGTCCCCTCGCCGGCACCCTGCACGCCGAGATGACGGTCGACGTGGGCAAGTAGCGCACGCCCTGTGAGGTCAACGCGACGGCGAGGACCACCGTGGCAGTCCCGCCTTGAGGCGGTCCGCGGCATCCGGATTCCGCCTGAAGGCGGGACTCCCACCCAGGCGAGCGAAATCGTGACCTACACTGGAGTGCGCGAGGATCGGTCGCCACGGCACCGCGGAGGTTCCGCGCGCCGGCGCCTCGAAGGGAGGAGCAGGATCCGGAGCCTCGAGACCGATGAGCGATCAGGGGTGCGGCAGTCTGGATTCCCGGGGTCGTGGGAACCCGATCCCTGGGATGGCCGGGGCTCGCGACGGAGTCCAGCAGACGACCTCCGTCGACTCGAGGACCTGGATGCTGGCCGTCTCTGTGCTCACGCTGGCCCTCTTCCTCCAGTGCGTCTACGGGCGCTGGGTCGCCCGCGGCCTGTTCGAATCGATCGGCCTGGATTACGCCATCTTCAGCGCGGCGGCGCGTGTCGTCACGGACCTGGGATGGGCGCGCCTCTATGATGCCACGGCCCTCACCGAACGATTCGTCCAGCTCCTCCCGTTCTATGACCCGATGGCACCCCCGGCGGTCCTGGTTGCCAGTCCCAACGCGGCCCCGTTCGTCCTGCCATTCCTCGTGACCAATCTCCTCGGACCCATCGGCGGCTTCGCGGCCTGGACGGTGCTCAACCTCGCGCTCGTCCTGGCGATCACCCGCGGCTTGCGGCGCGGCCCCGAGTACCAGGGGCCGGTCTGGCACCTGATGCCCTTCGTCTTCCTCCCGGTGCTCTACAACTTTTATCTCGGCCAGTTGGCGATCCTGATGACGTTCGGCTGGTACAAGGCCTCCATCGCGTTCCGCGACGGTCAGGAGTTCCGAGCGGGGCTCTGGCTGGGGTTGCTGCTCCTGAAACCGCATTTCATCCTGGTCCCGGCACTGGTTCTCCTCGGCAAGGGCCGGTGGCGAGCGCTGGGCGGCCTGTTCCTGGCGGGACTTGTCCTCCTGGTGTCGACCTGCGCCCTGGTCGGCGGGGAGGGAGTGCGGAGTTACCTGGATCTCCTCCGCACGTTCTCGGGATTTCGCCGAGTTCCCTCGATTGTCAATCCGGGCGACATGATCAACTTTCGCGGAATCCTGGTGCGCTTGCTCCCGGAGGGTTGCAGCGAGGCCCAGGGAACGGCCCTGGTGCTCGTCCTGTCGGTCCTGCTGGTCCCCAGCCTGGTCGTGGTCTGGCGCGGGTCCTGGGACCCCCGCGCCGATCGTTTCCCGCGGCAGATGCTGGCGACTCTGATCGTGGCCCTGTTGAGCGGATTTCACAGTCATATCTACGCTGCCGCCCTGCTGATCGTGCCCCTGCTGGCCGAGCTCGCGCGCGACCGTGAGCCGGCCTCCTCGCGGGGGCCCTTCCTGGTCCTCCTGTACTTGCCGACGTTCGTGATCCTGTGCACAGACAATTCGCGATTCGCGGCCTGGTCTCTCATCGCGGTCATGGCCTGGGTCTACGGGGTGATCCTGGCCGAATCCTGGACCGGTTGGGGCTCGGATCGGATCCACCGAGCCGGGTCGGCCGCCGGGAGCGGAAGCTGACCCCTGGAGGAATCCGTGCGGATGGTGAGCCGGACTCTGGCGCGTGGCGGTGCGGGGAAGTCGACGCGGGAGCGGATCCCGAAGACCCTGGTCGCGGTGGGTTGGTTGAGCCTGGGCCTGTGCGGCTGGCTCGTGATGGGTTCGATCTACGTCCACGCGCTGCGACCCGCGCCGGATCGGATCACCGATTTTTTCCAGGACTGGGCCTCCGCCCGCAACCACTGGGTCGGGCTCCCGGTCTACACCCACCACGCCAAAAGCTTCCCGCGTTACCTGGGCCTGCCCCCGGAGTCCTTGGGGGACGTCGTCTACAACGCCCATCCGCCGGCTTCGGTGTTCCTGGTGCTACCCCTGGGCCGGCTCGCCTATCTCGACGCCGTGCTGGCCTGGAACCTGGTCTCGATCGCGGCGCTGCTGGCGAGCCTGGCGATCGTGGCCGCGGGTCTTCCCGAGCTGAAGGCGCTGTGGTTGCCCGCGGCGGCCCTGCTGCCGTTCTGCATGCCGGTCTATGGCAACCTCCAGCAGTGCCAGCTCAACCTGGCGCTGCTCCTGATGGTGACGGCGGCCTGGGCACTGGACCGCTCGGGCCGGCCGGTGGCCGCCGGGATGCTCGTGGGCGCCGCGGCTGCGATCAAGCTCTTCCCGGCCTATCTCGTGGTGTACTTGGTCGCGCGCGGGCGGTGGCGCGCGGTCCTGGGCGCCGCCGCGTCGTTCCTGACCCTGAACCTCGCGACCGCGGCCGTGCTGGGCCGGCAGAGCTATGACGACTACCTCCACATCGTCCTGCCCTACATGAGAGTGTTCCCGACACTCGGCTTCAACTTCTCGTTCGCCGGGTTCTGGAACAAGCTGTTCAACCCGGCGGCCGAGGGGGGTGTGGTGATCCCCCTCTGGGCCAGCCCGGCCGTTGCCCGTTGCGGCACGCTCCTGTCGGACCTGGTCGCGACCGCGATCGTGGCGGCAGTCGCGTATCGGGCGCGGACCCCGGCCCGTCGCGACCTGGCCTTCGGCGCGGCCGTGACGGCGATGCTGCTGGTCGCACCCATGACCTGGGATATCTCGATGGTCTTCCTTCTGGTCCCGATCGCCCTGATCGAGCGCACCGCCGAGCGGGTTCCCGGGATGCCGGTGGTCCTGGTGCTGATCCTGACGATCCTCTGCGTCCCCCAGAGTCTGCTCACCGAGCTGGCCTCGACCGACCGCACGCACCCTGGCATCTCCCCGGCCTTCATGCTCGGCGCCGCGTCGTTGAAGTTCTACGCCCTGCTCGGGGCCTTCCTCCTGGGTCTCGCCGCGTTCCGGGCGGAAGCGCGGTCCCAGCCGTGATACGTCACCGCTGAACGCAGGATCATTCCCGTCCTGCCGCCCGCTCCTGCGACGGGCCACTCGGGTCGGTCTGGGCTTTGCCGCCGCTGCCGTCTACAATGCAATGGATTGGATCGTGAACATCAGGATTCCAAGGAGACGATGCCGAGGGTGGCGGCGTGATCGATCGGTTGTCGGTCCTCTGTTTCGCGGGGACATACGGCCTGGCTTTCCTGGCCGAGCTGGCGCGGTTCCGGGTCCGCAGCGCGGTCCGTTGGTACGTGGCGGCCGGCTTGATGGCGCTGGGCTGGCTGGTCCAGACGGCCTACCTGGCCAACCTCGCCCTCAAGAGCCCGATGGGGCCGGTGACCACGGCCTTCGGCTCGGTCATGGTCCTCTCATGGATCGTGGCCCTGATCGGACTCTACTTGATGGTCCGCTCGCCCAAGCCGGTGGCCGTGGGGATGTTTGTGCTCCCGCTGGTTCTGGGCCTGGTGGTCGGGGCGGGCTGGTTTGCGCCGCGGCAGTCGGACTGGCTCGACTGGGGGGGCACGGTGGCCTTCTGGGGGACCGTGCACGGGGTCTTCCTCCTGGCCGGCGCGGTCTTCACCTGCGTGGCCTTCTTCGCCGGGCTGATGTACCTGGCGCAGATGCGCCGGCTCAAGGCCAAGCGGCCGTCGCGCACCGGGCTGGCCCTGCCGAGCCTCGAGCAGTCCGAGCGGATCAATCGAGGGGCGATCACGATCGCCTTCCCGCTGCTGACCTTCGGGCTGCTGATCGGCATCGTGCTGAGCCTGGCGGCGCGCGGGGCGGGCGCCCCGGCCGCGACCGCCCACGTGCTCCGCTGGACTGACCCGAAAGTCCTGAGCGCGTTGCTGATGTGGCTGGTCTTCGCGGTCTTGCTCCACGCGCGATTCCGACCGGCGATGCGCGGCCGGAGCATGATGGTCCTGACCATCGTGGCCTTCGCCTTCCTGGTCTTCGCCTGGGTCGGCGTCGAGGCGCTGCGGCTGCGCACGGCCCATGGCGCGGCGCCGGCCGCCGAGAGGATGGCACCGCCGTGAGACTGCTGGCCCTGGGTGTCGACCATCGGTCCGCGCCGGCCTCGGTCCGCGAGGCGCTCGCCTTCGACGGTCCGAAGTGCGCCACCGGGCTGGAGCTGCTGGCACAGACCTTCCCCGGCAACGAGTTCGTCATCCTGTCGACGTGCAACCGGGTCGAGCTCTACGTCGCGGGCGGCCTGGAGCAGGTCCCCGAGCCCGACGCCCTGACCGAGTTGCTGGTCCAGTTCCACGGGATCCCGACCGAGGTCTTTGGCGGCCACCTGGTCAGCTACCACGACGAGGGGGTCGTCGGCCATGTCTTCCGCGTCGCGGCCAGCCTCGAGAGCCTGGTGCTGGGCGAGGGGCAGATCCTGGGCCAGGTCCGCGACGCTTATCAGGCCGCGGTCGCCTGCCAGACGGTCGGCCCCATCTTCCACAAGGTGTTCCAGGACGCCATCCGGGTCGGCAAGATGGTTCGCGCCCAGACCGGCATGGACCAGGGGAAGGTGTCGGTCGCCAGCGTGGCGGTCGACCTGGCCAGGGAGGTGTTCGACTCGTTCGCCGATAAGACCGTGCTGGTCCTCGGCGCCGGCAAGATGGGCGAGGTGACCTTGCAGCACCTCAAGGGATTGAGCCCGGGGACGATCCTGGTCACCAACCGCAGCGCCGAGAAAGCCGAGGCGGCGGCGGCCCGCTGGGGCGGCCGCGCCGTCCCGTTCGACCGGCTGGGCCAGGCCCTGATCGAGGCCGACCTGGTCATCAGCACCACCGCCGCCAATGAGCCGATCGTGTCGCTGGAGATGTACCAGCGCGTCCAGCGCGCGCGGCGCAACCGCCTGGCGCTGATCCTCGACATCGCCATCCCCCGCGACTTCGACCCCCGCATCGGCGACCTGGACCAGGTGACGCTCTACCACGTCGACGACCTGCGGGCCTTCGCCGAGCAGAACCGGCTCCAGCGGCAGAAGGGGATTGACCCGGCGCTGGCGATCATCGAGCGCGAGACGGCCACGTGCTATGCCTTGCTCCGTCACCAGCACGACGCCGGGCATGTCCTCCGCGAGCTGGGCGACCATGCCGACCTGATCCGCCGGCGCGAGCTGGACAAGTTGTTCGCCTCCATGCCGCATTTCAGCGAGACTGACCGCGCGGCGATTGCCCACATGGCCCTGCGGTTTCAAAACCAGGTCCTGCACCATCCGCGCGCCGCGGTCCGCTCCGCCGTCACCGAGCCGCACCACGGTCATCCCCACCCGCTGCTCGCCGCGGTCCGCCACCTCTTCGGCCTGGATTCGCTCAAGCGCCTGTAGGGCCGGTGGATCCGACTCTCAGGCAATCCCCCGGGCCAGGACCTGGCCCAGGGCGTCGGCGAAGAGGTCGATTTCCCTGGGAGTCGTGTAGATGTTGGGGGTCACCCGGATGCCGGAGAAGTCCTTGTGGGTGATCGCGATCGTGAAGATCTTGTACCGGGAGAACAGGTGCTTGCTGAGCTTGGCCGGCTCGATCCCCGCGATCGACACCAGGGTGATCCCGCACGAGAGCCGGTCGTCGTCCAGCGCGGTCCAGATCCGGGCCCGGCCGCCGGCCTGCTGGAGCGGCTTGGCCCAGCGGTCGCGGAGATATCGCAGCCGCGCCGCCTTCCGTTCAGCGCCGATGCTCTGATGGAACGCCAGCGCCGCGGCGATCGCGTTGTGGTTGGCCGCCGGGTGAGTCCCGATCTCTTCGTATTTTCGGATGTTTTCATCCATGTGTGATGATGCGGCCATGAGCGGCCAGATCGTCTTGAGCTGAGCCTTGCGGACATACAGGAAGCCGGTGCCGATCGGGGCCAGGAGCCATTTGTGCAGGCTGGTGGCAAAGAAATCGCAATCGAGCTGGTCGCGGGTGAACGGGAAGTGGGCGAAGGAGTGCGCGCCGTCGACGAACACGAGGATGCCCCGGCGGCGGGCGAGCTGGACCACGTCGCGCACCGGGAGGATCTGCCCGCTGAGGTTGGTGATGTGGGGGAACTCGATGACGCGGGTCTTCGGGGTGATCGCCCGGCTGATGCGGTCGACGAACTCCCCGGAGGAGCGGAGCGGGACGGGGAACGAGATCGGCTTGACCACGATCCCCTCGCGGCGGGCGCGCTGGTCCCAGGTGGTGAGCATGCGGGGATAGTTCTGGTCGGTGACGATCACCTCGTCGCCGCGCTTGAGGTCGACGCCCTGGATCAGAGTCTCCATCCCCTCGGAGGCGTTGCGCGTGATTGCCAGCTCCTCGGGGTCGCAGCCGAACTGCTGGGCCAGCGCGCGGCGGACGGACTCGATCCGAGGCTCGAGGACCTCCCACATGTGGTAGGCCGGCAGCTCGTTGCAGAACCGCAGGTCCCGGATCATCTGATCGAGCACGTGCGACGGCGACGGGCAGACCCCGCCGTTGTTGAAATTGATCAGCGTGCGATCCGTGTCGAAGCAGCGCTGGATCTGAGACCAGTAATCCTCGTTGCAGGCCAGCTCGGCTGCCGAGTCGCCCTGCGCGTCGCGGCCGGCGCCGAGGGACCGCGCGAGCGCATCGTGGCGAAACAGGGCATGGGCGGTCCCGGCGGCGGCCAGGCGGCCAAGGAACCGGCGCCTCGACCGGACGGCTCGCTGGCCTTCTCGCTTGGGGTGACTCGACATGGGGAGACTCCTCGTGGTGGGCTGGCTTCGGGAGTTCGACCAAGTTGACAGCATAACGTCCCGGCGGCCGTGCGGAAACGGGGCCGTCGCCCACCGCGCCGCGCCGCAGTAGCGGAGCGGACGGCGTCAGGCCGGACTCCCGTCCCATCGCCGGTCCCCCTCTCCCGGCCGTTATGGCTTCGGGCAGACCGCAGAAAACGGTTTTCACACTGCGGAAAGGCGAGAGTGGTTCGATGACGCAGACTGTAATGAGTCCGTGCCCGAACTGCAACCGAAGCACCCCTCATCGGACTTCGAGTGTTAGACCCTAAACAAGCGTGATTTATAGGCGGCCCGGGTCGGGAGCCCAGGAAACGCTCGAAAACCCGCCGAGAGCTTGCAAGAATGCAGGGGGTAACAGACCCACATTCT
>JAJPJC010000533.1 GCA_021324445.1 Isosphaeraceae bacterium | reverse complement strand
GGGGGAGCGCCGGCCGCGGGCGGGTTGAGGCGCAAGCCACATGGCATCAAGAGTTTGGTTATAACGATTTTGCATGTTGGAGGGGGTAGTTTCACCCACCCTACAACATCGACTTCCCCACCCTTCCGGGACAGACTCTCAGTCGCGCAGCGGCTGCCTACGGCCTGCTGGTGAATAGTTTGGCCACCAGCCAGAGGATCGCGGGGCTGGCCAGCGCCAGGACGATAACGACCTCAATGATCCAGCCCCGCGACGGGGTGCGCTCGGGGTGCGGGTCATCCCAGGCCTCGTCGAGATCGTCGTCGAAGTCATCCTTCGGCAACGACCAATCCTGAGACAACAGGATGCGGGCGTCGGCGGCGAATTCGGCGGGGACCTGGAGCTTGACGCCGCCGGTCGCGACCCGATACATCGCCGGGCTGCCCATCCGCTCGCCTTCCAGGAACGTGGGGATCTCCTCGGCTTCCAGGCGAATCCGGGCCGCGGCGGCGGCCAGGCTGTGTGGGAACCTCGCGACGGTGACCCACGAGGTCCGCGGTCCCAGCGCCGGGCCGGGCATCGCACGGGGGTCCTCGGCCACCAGCTCGACGTCGTGCTTGGGACACACGGAGCCGACAGCCAGCCGCCAGCGCGACTCGCAGATCGGGCAGTATCCTTGGAGGGCTAGGCTCGTCCCGCACTGGGCGCAGAGCGATCCCTCCGGCGCTTCCCTGGCTTCAAACCCACACCCGGGGCAGAATCGAGGCCCCCTTCGTTGAGATGACGGAGTCTTCGTTCGCATGTCTTCGGGTCAACCGGTGAGGTGAGTCGAGTTCGGAGCGCGCCGATACCCCGTTCTGGGAGGTCCGCGGCTCGGGTCTGAGATCCAGACTGAGCTTACCGGACCGTGGCGGCGGCGCCTACTTGCGGGCAACCCGGCGAGCACCGTCGCGGACCGAAGGGAAGCGGCCCTCGCACTTCAACGGCGGAGCACTCCCTCAGGATGGGTGGCCATCCACGTCGTGGGGGGCTCCGCGGCCGGCTTCCACTGAAGCTCGATCAGGTAGACGCTTCCCGAGCGGGTGGCCACCGCCAGGAGTCCGCGCTGGGGTGAATAAGCCAGCCCGGTGGGCCGCGTCCGGCCCAGGTTGAACGGCCCCAGCAAGGGGAAGTGGCCGAGGGAGTGCCGCGGCGCGGCCTGGAGGACTTCCAGGAGCGACTCCTGCGGTCGCGTGGAGATCAGGTAATCGGCACGGGGTGCCGCCGGCACAAGCTCCCGGACCCTCCCCTCCGAGCCGGCACGCGGCAGCTCGATCGCAACGGTGTCGCCCTCGAAGGCACCGGGCATCAGGATCCAGTCCGACTCCGTTGAGTGGGAGACATAAGGCGCCTCGGCGGCCACCGGACGTGTCCGACCGATCAGCCGGGGCGCCGCGCGCTGCGTGAGGTCGATCGCCGCGGTCTGCTTCGACTTGGCCAGGAACACCGCGGCGTACCGCCCGGACGCCGACAGCGCCAGCCGCTCGGGATCGTCGGTGGGATCGAGGGCGATTCGACCCACGAGCTGAGGCGATTCACCCAGCGCGTCGATCGCGATCAGCTCGAGAGCCGGCATCGGCTTCTTGTCGTCCCCCTCCGCCCGGCCGGAGCTGAGCACCAGCAGCGTCCGGCCCTGGGGGTCGATCGCCAGGTCGTCGGGATAGAACCCGGCCGGGTGGCGCTGCCCCACCCGCCGGCCGGAGCCATCGATCAGTTCCCACCAGCCCGGCTCCAGGTGTTTCTGATCCCCCGGGGGCCGTTCCAGCACCAGGAAGCGCGCGGCCAGCGCGACGAGGCTCACCGGCCGGCCCTCCAGCGCGGTCTCGGCGCGGGGTTGCAGCTTCCCCGCGGGATCGACGTCAAAGATGAGCAGGCGGTTATATCTCGGGCAGATCCCGGCCAGGAGCGTTCCCTCCGCGGCAAAGGCGACGCGGTCGATCCGCTGCTGGCCGCTCGTGAGCCGATCGATCTCGCGCAGGGCCCATGGCCCGGCTTCGGCCTCGACCGCTCGGCTGGCGCGGTGGGCCAGCCAGAGGCCCGCGATCGCCGTGAGCGACGATGCGGCCAGCCCAATCGCCAGCAAGATGACGATCCGGCCGCTGGGATGAGGCGACCCGCGACCCCCGGGGGGAGTTTCTCCCCGGTCACCCGAACGAATCCGGCCGAGCTTCACGCGGTTCTCCGTGCCGGCCCAGATCCGGGCCAGGTTCGAGCGGTGCCGGACGAACAGCAGGGCCACCACGGTGATCGAGAATCCACTCATGGCACTATGCTCGCGACTGAAGGGTGCAGGGTCGCGGAGGAAGTGCGCCGCCACGAAGGCCACCCCGCCGACCAGCGAGGCCAGCGACATGTAGCGCGTCATCCCCAGCACCACGCCGAAGGCCACCACCGCCACGGCCGAGGAGACCGGATCGAGCGCGAGCACGGCGCCCAGGCTCGTCGCCACCCCCTTGCCGCCGCGAAACTTCAGATAGACCGGGAACGTATGACCGAGGATCGCCGCCAGCGCGATCAGCACCGGTAGATCGGGTGGGACCGACTCCGCACGCTGACGCAACAGCTCGGGGAAGACCCACGTCGGCACGAATCCTTTGAGAGCGTCCAGCAGCAAGACCAACCAGAAGTAACGGGCCCCGAGCACGCGACCCACGTTGGTTGCGCCCAGGTTCCCCGAGCCCACCGTGCGGATGTCGATGCCTTGGACCAGCCGCGCGATCAGGTAGCCGAACGGGGTCGACCCGATCAGGTAGGCGGCCACGACCGCCAGACCGGTCACTCCGTCCCAATGGGTGGCGACTTGAGCGATCACTGGTCGCGCCCGATCACGAGCTTGCGGGCGTCCCGGTTCCCGAGGAACGCGGCGCGGCGCGATTCGAAGACCTGGTTGGCCAATTCATAATCGTCATGCCGGCCGATATCCAGCCAGTAACACTCTTCCCGATAACAGTGGATCTCCTGGCCGCTCCGCCGCAAGGACTCCAGCAGCTCGGGCATCGTCACGGGGCGGCCCGGCACCAAGAAATCCCAGGCCAGCGGGTCGAGGATGTAGACCCCCATGCTGACCTGGAAGGAATACTCCGGCTTCTCCTGATAGCCTGTCAAGACATTCGGGTCTTCGCCGAAGAGCAAGACGCCGAAATCGATCTTCACTTCGCGCGGGTAGGAGGCGATGGTGGCGGCCGGAGCCCTCTGTCGATGGAAGGCCATCATCGCGCCGAAGTCGAGCGTGGTGAGAATGTCGCCGTTGATCACCAGTAAGGGCTCCGCCGGGCGTTCGACCAGCGTGAGTCCTCCGGCAGTTCCCAACGGCTTCACCTCCCGGCGATAGCGGAGGCTCGTGCCGAACTTGCTCCCATCCCCGCAGAACGTCTCGATCAGCTCGGTCAGATACCCCGTGATGATCGTCACCTCGCGAAAGCCGAACCGCGCGAGCTGGCGCAGCACGACCTCGATGATCGGCATCGGGTCGGCCTCCCCCAGCGGCATCAGCGGCTTGGGCAGGACGTGCGTATAAGGCCGCAATCGCGTCCCCTTGCCTCCGGCCAAGAGCACTGCCTGCACCGTCGAGCCCTCCTTGCTCTCGCATGACCCTGGCCGGAACGCAGGTCCGGCTTTAGCCTGAGACGGAACCAGGTCGGGCCAAGGCCAGGCCGAAATCTCGTCAGGCTTCAGCCTGACTCCTTGAAGTCTCGTAAGGCAAGAGCCCGACCTCCTTGCGTTCAACGCCGCGACCGCTTCGCTTGATCCCTGTGAGGGCCTGGGACCTTCGCACCGCGCTTGTGGGCAGATGTCCTTGGCTGCCGCTTGGCGGCGGCGACCTCCTGGAAGATCTCCAGGAGCCGAGCGACGTGCGCATCGAAGGTCCAGCGCCGCCCGAGGCGGCGCGCCTGGTCGGACATGGCCAGCCGCGTCGGGTCGTGGGCCATCTGATCCAGCGCGGCGATCAACTCGGACTGGGCGCCGGGGGCCGACAGGACATATCCCTGGCGGCCGGGGGACATCAATTCCGCGGCCCCATTCTGCGCCGTCGTGATCACGGGGAGTCCACAGGCCAAGGCTTCCAGCACGACGAGCGAGCAGGGGTCGTAGTAGGTGGGCTGGACGAAGAAGTCGCTGGACCAGTAGCCCTCCCGGATGTCGGGGTAGAACCCCAGGAAATGAACCATGTCCCGGAGTCCCAGCCGGCGGGCCAGGCGCCGATAACGATCGGCGTCTCCATTGCCGCAGACCAGCAGGTGGATCGGGCGGCGGGTCCGATCCGTCCACCATCGAGCCGCCAGCCCGTGGAGCAGGGGATCGAGGCCCTTGAGGGCGAAGTTATGTCCGACGAAGAAACCGACCAGATCGGTCGGCTCCAGGCCCAGCCGGTTGCGGAACGCGCACCGCAAGGCGCCGGGCTGAGGCACGTCGAGGCGGCCCGGATCGATCGCGTTGGGAACGACGGAAATCCGCTCCCGCGCCACCCCGCGGAATTCTTCGAGGTCGCGCTGGACCATCTTGCTGACCGCCACGACGCGCGCCCGCCGCTGGGGATCGTACTGCCTCTGTTCGATCGCCCGGTACAACCGATACTTGGGATGGGCGAGCTTCGTCAGGTAATACCCCCCGCGCACCAGGCCCGTGGCGTATCGCTGGGCGTTGGCGCGGACGCTCCCCGGGTGGACGCCGCCCTGGGGAATGATGACATCGTGAGCCCACGTGTTGATGAAACCCACCGAGCACTCGTGAGCACCATGCCGCAGCGCCTCTTCGGAGCGTTCCCCGAAGCTGCCGATGCGCTCCCAGCGCGTGCGGCCCGTGCTGGCCACCGGCACGACATGGACCTCTCGGGGCAGACAATCGTCGGCCCAACTCTCCGCATAGAGGTCAACCCGGTGCCCACCCTCGATCAAGCTCCGGCACAGATCCGCGACGTAGGTCTCGGCGCCCCCCCGGGATGGGTCGACTCGTTGGAAATTGAGGGCCAGGTGCATGGGTCCGACCTCTCGAGGGTTTCGACGATCTCTCCATGGTCCGCCATGTTCGTCCTATCGCACGGCGGCCTCGCTCGACTGGAACCATTCCCAACCACGAAGCCCCGAAGGTTACCGCGGATTGCGGTTGTGCCGCGCGTAACGAGCCGCCCGGAACCGGATGAGCCGGGCTTGCCATCGTGCCGCGCGGGGATGGGTGATCCGCCGATAACACCGCCAGAACCGATGACGGTCGCGGTCGTCGATCCCGGCGACTCCGTAGGACGAGAAGAGGAGCTGACCCAGGTCCTTGCAGCGCCACCAGGCGGGCCAGAGCGGGTGCCGACCCAGCCGGTGCAGGTCGATCAGGACCACGCGAGGATGGCGTCCGTCGCGGTCGCGGCCTTCGAGATCCAGGAAGAAGTGGCAGAGGTACAGGTCCTTGTGAAAGAGGCCGGAGTTGTGCAAGGTGGCGGTGATCCGGGCCAACTCGGGGATCAGCCGGCGCTTCAGCGTGGCGAATGGGCGACTCTCGAGCCGCTCGGCCAGCCTGGGCAGGGCCTCGTGCAGGGCCTCGCAGCCGGTCAATTCGGCGACCATCAAGAAGCTTTGCAGATGGGCTCCCGGTCCGATCTGCTCGCCGGCGGCGACGACCTCCGGGACGTCGATCCCCAGCGCCCGGGCGCGCTCGAGGTGGGTCCATTCGGCGGCTGCGGGCGAATAACGCCCGGCCGGGTGGAGCAGGGCCGCCCATCGCCGCGCCCAGGGCAGCCGGTAGTGCCGCTTGAGATAGACCGCCAGCGATCGGGGGGCCTGTGCCTCGAATGTGACTCGGGCGATGGAACGCCCTTGCTTGGCATGGAGCCGGTCCGGGGAATCGAGCGTCATGACGTGCACGGCGAAATCCTGGGGTAAGTGGCCGCGATAACGCTCGTTGACCCAGATCCAGCGCGCCCCGCGGGCCCAGCGCTCCCAGAGCGATCGGTGGCTCACCGCACCAGTCCTTCCCAGGAGCTGGGCTGACGGAACTGGTAGAGCCGAACCGCGGGGGTGGGGTCGCGGGGGTCCGCAGGAAACTCGATCAACGGCGTCGCCGCGTAGGCCAGCAGGGCCTTCAACGTCGTGGCGCGCGGTGACCTCGCCTGGAGCTCGTCCAGCCCGACCAGGACGTAAGCCAGGTGCGAATCGGTCAAGGCCTGCCGGACGTGCCAGTAGTCATAACCCGGCCGGCCCGAGATGAACCGGGCCCAGCCGCGCGTGTCGAGGATCAACTCGTCGGGCCGGGCGTGCGCCGCCAGCCAACGGCCCGCGGCCCAATGCCCCCACCGGCTCAGATGGTTCAGGTGGCTGGGCCTGAGTTGCACCGCCGCCGAGACCGCCATCGCCACGCCCAGGACGCCGATGCCCGCGCACCGAACCCCACGCGGGCCCCAGGTGAAGTTCCGGGCGATACCCCTGCCGCAGACATAGGTCCCGGCCGCCGCCCAGGGAAGCGCTGCGACCACCAGCGGGAGCAGATGCCGGCCCGAGAGGTAGCCCAGTTCCGCACAATGACGCACCAGCGCGATGCTGTACACCACCGCGAAGAGGAGCAGCAGGCGGCCCTCCACCCGCGGCAGAGATTCCTGTCCGCCCTCTTCAGCCAGCAGGCGGCGGAGATATCGCCGCCGCAACAGACCCCAGATGGTCATCACGGCGAAGAACCAGCAGAGGTCTTCCCACCACCGTCGGGCCACCCGGGAGACCACCGACTGCCAATCGCGGATCGGGACCTTGTCCGCTTCTTCCTTGGGGGAAAAGTCCCAGCGCGGGTCGTCCAGCCCGCGGGGAACTTGCTGGGGTACCGGGCGCACCAGGATCGCTTGCGGACCCAGTGACGCCCCGTGACGGATGGCGAGCTTCTCCGAAACCTCGCCCTTGACCAGCGCATAACCGCCCACGACGACCAGCACCGCCCCGAACAGGACCGACACCGCGGAGAACCCGGTCAGGGCCGTTCCCCTGGGGGCCAGCCGCCCTCGGCTGGCCCACAGGCCAGTGGTGAGCCAGGTCAAGCCGATCGCCACCGGCGCGAGGATGACCTCGGGTCGCGCCAGGTAGCCCAGCCCCGCCGCCAGGCCCGATCCCAGCGCCATCCGACGATCACCGTTCCGCAATGCGCGCGCCCCCAGAGCCAGGGCCAGGAACGTCGACAGCAAACCCAGGCTGTCGGCCAAGGTGTCGCGACCGAGCTCGGCAACCCGCGGTAGGAATAACGCGAGAAATGCGGCCACGAACCCAATCCAGGGTCCGAAGAGCGATCGCGACAGCCAGGCGATCGGCAGAATCAAGGCCACGGCTGCTCCGGCTGAGACGCTCTGAGCGGCAATGCGCCAGGCGTCGGGACCCGGCCCGACGAACCGGGCGACGACCGGCTCGGCGACCGCGATCAGGGCCGGGTAGAGCGGATGGACGTCCGAGCCGCGGACCACGTCGGACCAGGGCTCGAGCTGGAATCGCCGGGCAACCCGGATGAACTTCAGCCCGTCCTGCGCTGGCAGGAGCGTCCGCGCGACGGCGAGCGCGTGCAGCATCCCCGCGAGCAAGGCCAACGCGACCAGGCCCCATCTCTGGGCCATCGCGATCCTCCGTGATCAGCGACCAAAGGGGGATTGGGGATTCCAGATTCCAGATTCCAGATTCCAGATTCCAGATTCCAGATTCCAGAATTTCAGATTCCAGATTCCAAAGCCGGATTCCAGAATTCCAGATTCCAAAGCCGGATTCCAGAATTCCAGATTCCAAAGCCGGATTCCAGAATTCCAGATTCCAAAGCCGGATT
>JAJPJC010000288.1 GCA_021324445.1 Isosphaeraceae bacterium | reverse complement strand
GGGGGAGCGCCGGCCGCGGGCGGGTTGAGGCGCAAGCCACATGGCATCAAGAGTTTGGTTATAACGATTTTGCATGTTGGAGGGGGTAGTTTCACCCACCCTACAACCTCGACTTCCCCACCCTTCCGGGACAGACTCTTAGCCGATGGGACGACCTTCGACGGTGATGTGGTCCGAGGCAAAGCAGCCACCGCGTCCGGGCGCCAGTGGGCGGATCTCGCTGGCTCGGAGCTGGAAGCACTTCTCCAGCATGCGACTGGCCTCCTCCGTCTAACATGAATTAGGCGGTGTCGCTCTGGCCCCCAGCGGTTTCATCGGGCGGGTTCCTGAGCATGGTGATGATGTGCCGCGCCAGATGGTCCTTGATCTCGCGGTGCCGAGGGACCGGCTGGGACACACCGGTGATCGGGTTGCGATACCAGTCGTGCCGCCCGCCATGCCGGACCAAGACGCACCCCAAGCCTGCGATCGTGCGGACCAAGTCGACCCGCTTCACGGGATCACCAGCTCATCGACCCTGCGAATACCCGGCAGTTCGCCACTGGTCAGGTCGCGGTACAGGTCGGCCAAGTGGTCCTTCAGGTCGTCCAGGGAGTCGCCCTGAGTCCAGTAGTCGGGGTAGTCGAGCAGATACCCGAGGAAGGCGTCTCCGTCTTGCCAGTGCACGAACTTGATGGTCTGCATGCGGAGCCTCCGGCGCCAGCGGGTCACAGAGGAATCCTACCCCGAGGCGGCGTGCGCCGGCAAGCACCCATACGCCGCTTCCTCGTCTTCCGTGCCGGGATCACCAGAGCCCGATGAACCCGAGAAGTCCAGTCCCGAAGTACGGCACGGGCGTGGGCGAGTGACTGCGCCCGCCGGGTCGGCTCACGGTCGAGGAACCGGAACTTGGCGTGCCCCCTGGTCGGCAACGACATTCGCGGTAGGATGATGAGGGGCGAGCCACCCCGATCCCTTGGCGGGAACAGCCATCCCATCCCCTTCGACGAAAGGCCGGTCGACCATGCCGATGCTCTCGACCTGGGTGATCCTCGCGGCCATGGCAGCGCAGGGCACTCCCGCTGAGCCGCCCGTGGCCTTCCGGCTCCAGGACTTTCGCGGCGTCGCGCACGCCTTGGAGGATGTCGACGACCGCAAGGTGGTCGTGCTGGCGTTCCTGGGAGTCGAGTGTCCCCTGGCCCAGCAGTACGCGCCGCGACTCGCCGAGCTGGCCCGCGCCTTCGAGCCCAAGGGCGTGGCCTTCTTCGGGATCGATTCCAACCGGCAGGACAGCGCCAGCGCGATGGGCCGGTTCGCCCAGGCGAACGACCTGCCGTTCCCGTTCCTGAAGGACGTCGGCAACGAGCTGGCCGATCGACTGAAGGTCGAGCGGACGCCGGAAGTCGTCGTGCTCGACGCGCATCGAGCGATCCGATACCGGGGCCGGGTCGACGACCAGTTCGCGCGCGGAGTCCATCGGCCTGCCCCGACGCGGCGCGACCTGGCCCTTGCGCTCGAGCAACTCCTCGACGGCCGCGCGGTCCGCGTCGCGCAGACCGAGCCGGTCGGTTGCCGGATCGGCCGGGTGCGGCGGCCGGGCAAGGGGGAAGTGACCTATTCGCGGTCGATCGCGCGGATCCTCCGCGATCGTTGCGTCACGTGCCACCGCGCTGGTGAGATCGCTCCGTTCGCCCTGACCACGTACCACCAGGCAGCCGGCTGGGCCGAGACGATCGGCGAGGTCGTCCGCGACGGCCGCATGCCCCCCTGGCACGCCAGCCCCGAGTCTGGGAAGTTCCGCAACGAGGCCCGCCTGAACGACGAGGAGAAGCGCCAGATCGCTGCCTGGGTCGCCGACGGCGCGCCGGCGGGCGACACGTCCGCGGCCTCCGAGCGGCCCGAGCCCGCTGCCGGCTGGCGCATCCCGAAGCCCGATCTCGTCATCGAGCTGCCCAGGCCCGTCGACGTGCCCGCGCGGGGTGTTCTCCCCTACCAGTACTTCACGATCGATCCCGGGCTCGACCACGACGTCTGGGTCCGGGCCTCGCAAGTCCGCCCGGGCAATCCGGCAGTCCTCCATCACCTGGTCGTCTTCGTGCTGCCCCCCGGCACGCGCGGGATCAATCCGGTCGATGCCGATTTCCTGGCGGCTTACTCTCCAGGGATGCCGCCGCGCGAGCTGCCGGCCGGGACGGCCAAGGTCCTGCCGGCCGGCGCGCGGCTGCTCATCCAGGCCCATTACACGCCGCGCGGCACGACCCAGACCGATCGCAGCATGATCGGCCTCAGCTTCGCCGATCCGGCGACGATCACGAAGCGGATGACGTCGGTCGCGGCCATCAACTACAAGTTGCGCATCCCACCCCGGGCCGCCGATTACCAGGCCGTGGCCCAGCACCGGTTCAACCAGGATTACATCCTCTATGCCCTGTTGCCGCACATGCACCTGCGCGGGAAGTCGTTCCGGTTCGAAGCGACCTATCCCGACGGGCGGCGCGAGGTTCTGCTGGACGTGCCCCGCTACGAGTTCGACTGGCAGAATGCGTATATCCTCGCCGAGCCCAAGCCGATGCCCGAAGGGACGATCATGCGATGCACTGGCCACTTCGACAACTCGGCCGAGAACCCGAACAACCCCGACCCGACCCGGACGGTCACCTTCGGCGAGCAGACCAACGACGAGATGCTCATCGGCTACATGGACGTGGCGCTGGACTACCAGGATCTGAGCGCCGGCCCGCCCCGGGTGACCGCGCGGGCCGACGGCAAGTTCGACGTGACGTTCCGCCATCGTCCCCCCGAAGGCACCACGACCGTCCACCTCGCCGCCGGCTTCAACAAGGATTACTCGCCGGTTCAGCAGCTCGACGGTCCCGACGACCGGGGATTCTTCACGACGACCGTGGTCTTACCCGCGGGCCGCTATTGGTACAAGTATGTTCATAACGGCAACAAGTACCGCCATGATCCGGCCAACTGGCGCCAGACTGGTTACTTCAACGACAGCGTGCTGGTTGTGGGCCAGGCCCCTGAGAATCACTGAGGGAGACATCCCACGGCTTGAGGAATCTCCGGCCGTCCTTGGGTGTTCCTCGACCCCAGAGCAATGGCAGATTCCCGATTCCCGATTCCAGATTCATCTCCCATGGTACGGAAGCACCAAGAGAGTCCATCGGAAGCGAAAGGGCACCGATGCGTTATTTGCTTTCCGCGAAGGTTCGGCCGGAGACGCGGGCGGAACTGCTGGCGGCGATCGACGCCGGCCGGTTCGGCGAAGGTTTTCCGTACGGCGACCTGGGGAGCGTTCTCGCCCGGGGGCGGGTCGACGACTCCGGGACGATCCGATGGGTCGAGGTCTGCTACTGCCGCGAGTTCAGCGGCGTGGCGATGGACGAAGAGATCGGCTACTTCGAAGAATACCTGACCGAGATCACGATCGCCGACGCGCGCAGCCCGCGGTCGTGCGAGGGATACCCGGCCTGCAAGGACTGCGACTGCACCCGGAAGGTCCGGTTCCCGGGCGAGCCGTTCCTCGACTACCTCCGCCGGAACGCCGCGGAGACGCACCCAGCCGGTTCGCCCCAGCCGGTCCGGCCGACCCGATGGCTGGGCTGGCGCGGCCAGGTGACACCGGCAGAAGCCCAGCGCAACGGCGCGGGGCCCTCGGCTGCCGGCGGCTCGAGCCCATTCCCCGGCCCGACCTTGGATTTGTAAGATAGCTGAGAACCGATCGGCCCCAGGGAGACTCTCTCCTTACGAGCGTCGACCTCGAGCTGCGTCGAATTGATGGAGGAAGCCGAGCGATGCAACCATCCCGCGATCGACAGGTCCTCGTCTGGACCATGGCCGCCCTCGCGCTCGGCAGCCTGCTCGCCGGGGCCGCCATGCAGACCGAACCGCTCCGAGCACTGTGCGGCTGCGGAACCACGAGTCCGATGGCTCCCGGCAGCGAGTGCTTTCAGGATCGGATGGCGGAGGCCCAGGCGCGCGCCCAGTTGGCCGCGTCCCGTCGAGCTCCTCAGGAGGGCCGCCCCGAGACGGAAGCCGCGATCACGCCCCCGGTTAAGAACGCCGTTGCACGGGCCCCAGAGCACTCGACCGAGTGGCCCGCCCCGCCGCCCCCATCCGACTCGCGCACGCCCGAACCGCCCAAGACCTGACGGTCGGCCGTCCCCTGGCAACCACATCGGTCCGGTCGCCGACTCCCCTGCCCTGGGCCTGGCGTGCCACCACCCGCACCGCCACGACGAACGCCCCCGCGGCCTGTCGGAAATGACGAGCCGCGCCCTGCACTGTTTCGGGCGGCGGATCGCGCGGGACGGTAGCCTCCTGAGCCGGGTCAGCAGCCGGGTGTCTCTCCTCGTGGGAGCGGCGCCAGGGACCGCGAACCACGCACGCCCTGTCCGCGCACCTCGTCATCCCGCCTGCTCCCGGTGCAAGCGACTCCCGTCAACGACCCCACACGAAGTTCCGGAACGCTGCTCCGCCTGGCACCGCAATTGCTACTCGTCGGTTGGGCGTTTCCCAATTCCCCTCGATTCCCCTCGAGACCCTTTCCCGGAGTGATCCATGGCGGACACCAGAGAAAAAGTCAAAGACGCGATTGACGCGGGCACAGAAAAGGCGAAGGAGGCGACCGATCAGGCCGCCGACACGGCGAACGCGGCGGCTCAGAAGGTCGGGACGAAGGTCCAGGACGCCGGTCAGAAGATCAAGGATCTGGACAAGTGACCGGATCTGATCCGGATGCGTGCTCACGACAGTCCGCCGGCCGGCCGGGTTTGCCCAGGCTGACGGCCCGCGGAAAGCCGTCGACGCGGTTCGGCGGCGACGGTGTCTGGGTTTCCTTCGTGCGACGACCTCAGGCGTCGCGAACGTCGGCGCGGAATCCCCTAGAACCCCTCTCAGGAGCCACACTCATGCTCCGCTTTGCGATCCTGTTCGCCGTGCTCGCCCTGATCGCCGGTGTGCTCGGCTTCGGCGGACTCGCGGGCGACTTCGCCTACTTCGCGAAGATTCTCCTGTTCGTCTTCCTGGTCCTGTTTGTCGTCTCAATGCTCTTCGGCCGGCGGGCCGATACGGTCGTTTAGAAACTCTAACAAAAATGCCCCCAACCCCTGGATTTCAAGGGGGTTTTCAAGCCGGGGGCCTATTTCTGATAGAGTTTCTTAGCGACTCGGCAAAGCACCAGCGCTCCGCGTGCACGCTCCGGAATGCCTGGGGGATCCGGCCTCATGGGGAATCCCGACGGCCGGATGACCCGGCTGGTCTTCGGCGATGCCACGCCGCCGAAAGACCATGCCCGGCGACGCATCCCTTGCCCAGCGACGCCGCGCCGACTCGACGGCGGCTGAATCGGTCTGCGACCGTCTAATTCGTCGCCAACGCGTCCATCACCCGACGCAGCCGACGTCGTCCCCGCAGCGCGGGCCCCAGGATGGGGTGCGATTCGAACCGCGCCAGCCGTGCACTCAACGCCTCGGTCCGTTGCCAAGCCTGGACCTCGCGATCCCGGACCACCAGCTCGCGATCCCGCGCCTCGCGCTCGCGATCCCGCGCCTCGCGCTCGCGATCCCGCGCCTCGCGCTCACGATCCCGCGCCTCGCGCTCGCGATCCCGGGCCTCGAGCTCCCGCGCCTGCGCCTGGCGCTCCTGCTCCAGAGCCTGACGTTCGCGCTCCTGTGCCTGAAGCTCGCGATGGTGAGACTCGCCGAGTCTGACCTGCATTTCCTCCCAGCGAGACGACGCCTGACGGATCTCCGCCAGGGCGGCATCGAGATTCGCCTGAGTCTGGTCGCGTTGTCGGTCGGCCTGGACAACCTGAGCGTGCGCCTCACGGACCTGGGCGAGGGCATCCTGGAGTTGCCGCTCGGCCTCAGCCGCCCGCGCCCGCGCTGCGTGAGCCTCCGCCTGGACCTGGGCGAGCTGATCCTGGACCGACTGCCATTGCTGGAGTCGGAGGGCCTCGAGCGCCCGGGCGTCGCGCTCCAGACGAGCCCGGTCGCCCTGGGGATCTCTCAGGAGCATCCGGTCACCCACGAGTGCCTCGAAGAGGGTCTGGGCGATGTGGGGTACCGCGGCCGGTGCCTGGTGCACGCAGGCCGCATCGAAGACATCGAGGGCAATGGCCGTGTCCCAGGCGAGTCCGCAATGGCCGGCGACCGTTTCCAGCACGTTCAGGTAGCTCGGGCTGCCGAAGCAGAGCGAGGGCGGGTGATCCTGCCAGCCCTCGAGGATCGCCTGCTGCCGGCGAAGATGGACGGCGATCGCGTCGAGGGAGTCCCAGTAGCTGGACCAACCGTTCCGCCGGCTCACCAGGCTCATGGCGATCTCATGCGGCGAACGCAGCAGGCTCACCGGCACGACCCGGAGGCCCGGGAAATCCTCCAGGACGCGCTGCCAGAAGGGCCAGGTCAGGACGGTCCGAGGATCCTTGAACCCGGAGACTTCCCCGGAATCCACCAGGTCGCGGATCAACGCTCTGCCCCGCTCCAGAAGGTCTTCCGGAAACGGGACTTCGTCGGGCCACACTCCCCCCGTCGCGCAGAATCGGGAGTGGACCTGGGGCGAATCGGGGAGATCCTCCTTGAAGCCGAAGGCCAGACTCTGAAGCTCACGGTTGAGCAACTGGAACGGCACCGCCTCGAAATGTCCGAAGGGATTGCTCGGCGCGGCGCCGAGCAGCTCGAATGGCCCGAGCGACATGCCAGCCGCTGGAGGATATTCGCGGTCAGGCTCGAGCCGCAGCGATGCATGGAAAGGAGGATCACCAACGTCCGTGTGCTCTCGTCCATGATTGGGTAACTCCGGAAGAGTTTCCTGTGAGCCAGCCGCCTCCGGCTGGCATTGGGCAGCCGGGGCGGCTGCCCCACATTCCAGAGGGAGAGTTCCGATTCAGGAATCCGTCAGGAAGGGTATCCGATTCGAGCGGAGATCAACCGTCGATTGTCATGAGAGCATCCGCGAAAAGCAACGGGATTTACAAATTCTTACGTGTTTGGCAAAACCGATCGACTGGCCGGAGCGGAGACGGCTCCGGCCGGCGGCCCAGAGGGCCTTCGTGGGCGGGACCCGCTCCGACCCGCCGGCTCGGGCCGGCGCGCGACCGATTCGACCCAGCCCGGGTGGTCCGATTAGAGGAGACCATAGCGGAAGTTCTCCGAGCGGGGATCGGACGCCCAGGCCGAGACGCCGGGTGCCAGCCGGTCCTTGTTCGTGATCCGTTCGGTGGTCGCCGCGACCCGGTCGAAGGTTGCCTTGAGGCTTGGGATGCAGAGCGACCAGTCGATGTCCAGGCTCAACGGCGAGATGGCCGCTTCGCAGCCGGGGCTCCACTCGCCCGAGCAGAGGTATTCGATCAGCGTATCTTCGGTGAACAGGACGCCGTGGGCGAAACCCGGAGGCACCCAGATCCACTCGGCGGACTCGGCCTCCAGCCGCGCGGGCAGGTCGTACGCAATCATCTTGCCGAAGGTGGGCGAGCCCTTGCGGATGTCCAGGATCAGGTCGATCAATCGGCCAAAGACCGGCCGCACGAGTTTTCCCATGTAGGGATTCCACTGGAAATGCATTCCCCGAATCGTCCCGGTTCGCGAGAAGCTCTCATTCATCTGGCAAAAACGAACCCCGCGAAGCCCGGCGAGATCGGGATGACCGCCGAGGTCGCTTTCGCGGTAATGCTCGGTGAAGAATCCCCGGTGATCCCGGAACCGGGCGAACCGGATCACCGTGACCTCCGGGATGGCCAGCCGGGTGACTTCCTCGATCTTCATCGACGCGCCTCCTGATCGTCCCACGCGATCGGATCGCAGGCCCCCATCAGGGGACCCGCTTGGCGATCTCCGCCGGGCTGCGACCGCGACCGCGGCGGGGCCGGAGAGCATAAAGATACCAGTAAAGGTACTTGGGCAGCCACTTCCTCAGGCGGAAGCGGGAGGTGCCGGCCGTCCGATCCCTCCAGATCGTGGGCACCTCGGCGATTGACTCGCCGCGGCGGAACGCCTTGGCCGTCAGCTCCAGGGCCAGTTCGAAACCCCCCGTGCTCTCGATCTCCAGCTCATGGACCAGGGCCGCGTCGTAGAGCCGGAAATTATTCGTCGCATCGTGGGTCGGGAACCGGGCCAGCCACCGCAGTGACAGGCCGGCACTCCGGCTGAGCCACCGTTTCAACCGGGGCCCGCCGAGCTGACGGCCGCCGCGCATATAGCGACTGGGGCAGACGATGCGATGCCCCCGGCGATACTGCGCCAGCAGGTGCGGAACGATGCTCAAGTCGTCGGAGAGGTCGGCCATGACCACCAGGGCCGGTCCCCGGCCAGCCTCCTGGAAGCCGGTCCGGATGGCCGCGACAACCCCGCGGCCGTGCCGGTTCTTCACCAGGCGGAGCCAGGGCCGGTCGTGAGCACAGGCCCGCGCCACCGGCAGCGTCGGATCTTCGTCGCAGTCGTAGACCACGTGCATCACGAACGGCGGGGGGATGTGGCGCTCCACCTCGGCCAGCAGGGCGGGGAAGTTCGCCGCTTCGTTGTAGACCGGGACGATCAGGGCCAGGACCTCCGCCTGGCTGACTGGACGCAACGCCGTGACCCGTTCGGTCGTGATCATCAGATCGCTCCTGCCTCCACCTGTCGAGCGATCCAGGGGATCACCTCGTCGAGGATCTCGTCCAGGGTCGTGTCGGCTTCAAACCCCAGCAGCCGCCGGGCCTTCTCGATCGCGGGGATGCGGCAGCGCACGTCGTAGGCAAACGGCGCGTCCGAGATGGTGCGGAACGGCTTCCAATCGCCGTGGATCTTCCGCCAGATCCGCTCGGCCAGCTCCCGGACGGTCGTCGAGGTTGCGGTGGACAGGTTGAAGTCCTCGTTCAGAGCGGCCGGGTGCTCGACGCACAGCCGGATCCCGCGCGCGAGATCACCGCCGTAGGTGTAGTGACGCACCTGCATCCCATCCCCGAGGATATGGAGCGGATCCTGACCCTTGAGCACTTTCTGGACGAGGTCCGGGACGACGTGGCTCATCGCCAGCTTGATGTTCCCGGAAAGCACTTCGTGATCGCAGCGGGCGCGGCGCTCGCCGATTCCCACACAGTTGAACGGCCGGGCGATCGTGTAGGGCAGGCCATATTGCTCGTAAGCGCCCTGGGCGAAGTACTCGACCGCCAGCTTCTGGAACCCGTAGGTGGACGACGGGGGCGGGCAGCGCCGCTGCTGGCCCTCCGGGGTGGGGAACTCCGTGGCATTCTCGAAGACCATCGACGAGGAGAGGACGGTGATCTTGCGCAACCGGGCATGGCGGTAGGCCCAGATGGCCGCGTCGAAGGTGGAAGACGTGATCCGCTCGTTCTCGGAGAGCAGGTCGTAGGCGAACTGGTGGAAGTAGGAGATGCCGCCGATCCGGGCGGCACCGGCCACCAGGTGATCGCAGTCGACCAGCAGGCGCTTGAGCAGCGCGCCGTCCTTGGCATCGCCGCGGACCAGCCGATATTGCGGATTGCGCTGGCTGGCCTGCTGGAGCTCGCCATACTTCGAGAAGTTGTCCAGGCCCACGACCTGGTAGCCGTGCGCCAGGAATTCCTCGACGAGATATCCGCCGATGAAACCGGCCGCGCCTGTCACCAAGACCTTCATGGACGATCCTCGTTGAGGAATCCGATTTGGGATCGGGGAGCCGCTTTGCTTGGAGCGGTATTCGGCGTTCAGGCCGCCGACCGCCGCCCGAGGCCCGCGACCGTCGGCCGGAGGAAGGGGAACACGTCCACCACCGGCTTGTCGATCTCCAGGTCCCGGTAGACGTCGTGGCAGGCGCCCAGGAAGAATCGGCGGTCATCGCCTGGCGGATCCGCTCAAAGTCGGCCCCGAACCGCTGGGCGATCGCGTCGAACTGGTTGGAGATCGCGAAGCCGATGGAGCGAGAGGCGTTGGCGAAGAGCTTGCTCAACTCGGCCTGGACCGGCGACAGTGGGATGACCTGGACCCCCAGCCGCTCGAACAGCGCCGCCGTCCGCGCGATCGCCCCACTCGTGAGGCCCCCCACGATCGGCGGCAGCCTCGTCAACTCTTCCAGGGCATAACCCTGGGCGATCCGTTCCGAACCATCGGCGATGTCGATGTGAAAGCCCCGCTCCGCCGCCCGCTGGCTCAGGCGATTGGTGACTCCGGGGAAGACCGTGCTGCGGAGGATGAGCAGTTGCCCATCACGCATCCGATTCAGGACGTGATCCAGTGCCCGGTCGAAAGAATGCACACTGGGGCCCATGAATTCGTCCACCGGCGTTCCGATCGTGACGATCACGACTGCGCTCTCGCCGATGACCTCGTGCGCCGTGGTCACGCGCAGCCGCCCGTTGGCCAGGACAGTGGGGAGGATTTCCTCGGCGCCGCGCTCGAGGAAGGGCATCCGTCCGGCGGCGACCTCGCCAACTCGGGCATCATCGACGTCGAGTAAGGTCACGGCGACCCCCGACCTCGCCAGCGCCAGGCCGACCTGGCCGCATCCTCCGATAATGCAGACCGAGTGGTTCATTTTCGGAAAATATTCCTTGTGCCGCAATCCTTTGCACAACGCTCCTAGCTCTTATCACTTCCCCAAGTGAGATGTCAACCTGTGATTGCGAAATCCTTCCGAGCGCCGGCGCCGCGCCCGATCGCTGAGGATTCCTCCAACACGGAAGGAACTTGCGTCGGTGGGCCTTTCTGCCCCGAGATTCGCCGCCCCCGTCAGTCCGGAGTGCCCGACCGACTATCTTGCCAGGGTCGTATTGTTGGCACCAGACTCAGAGCTTCCTGAAGGAGAGACTGGGGTCCGCCTCGATTTCGCCGCAGCCGTGGCCATCGACCCGACCCCCTGCCGGGGATCCAGATTCCGGTCGCGTTTCCGGTTCCGTCTGGAAATCTGGATTGGTCCATGCTACCATGGTCTCAGTCGGCGAGTGCTCTCCCCGGGGCGGCCGACGGGCCCAACTTGATCGTGGGCAGTGGATTCGTGCTATATTCGTTTCAAGGACGGATCGCTTGTTCATTGAGGACACCGCCGCAGGGCACCGCGCCGCGCCCGTGGCGCGGTCCGCCGGGTCCGACGCCGCGGGGAGTCACACCCGAGCCGAAACCTGCGGACGACCCCGCCGGCCGGCCCGAGATCCGGAAGGCCGTGAGCCGAGACGCCCCAGATTCATCAACACGAAGCAGAGGATCCAGAGATGGCACAGCTTTTTCCGACGGTGTCGAGAGCCGGCTGTGACGGTCGCGACGCCCGGACGCGGCGGACCCGGCATCGCCTCCAACCCGGCGCCGAGACCCTGGAAGTCCGCGATTGTCCGTCCGGCCTGGGACCGTCTCCGGACGTTCACCATCCGGCACATGCCTCCCTCTTGGGCCCCGATGTTCAGCCCCACCAGCCCGTGCATCCGCTCAATCACCAAGGCGACCATGCAGCGACTCCCTTGAAGAAGGTCCCCAAGAAGAAGGCTCCCGCCGGCGGCCAGATCATCTACGTCAAGCCGGGGGGCAAGTCGGGAGCCAATGCCGGCAAGACCGCGGCACGCCCCCTGGGCAGTCTCATCACGGCGGTCCAGCGGGCCAAGCCGGGCGCTACCATCATCCTGGCTCCGGGAGTGTATACCCAGAACGTCTTCATCAGGAATAAGAGCAACATCACCATCGTCGGCGCCGCCAACCAGTCGAGCATCCTGGCGCCGCCGTCCAATGATGCCATCCGCGCCATCCAGGCGAGCAACATCACGATCGAGAACGTCTGGTTCCGTTCCGGGGGCCGGGGATTGGCGGTCGTCGGTTCCTCGGTGAATGTCCAGAACATCCAGACCGATGGCACCCAGGCGGACGGCGTCGTCGTGACCGGCTACGCAGGCCGGCCCGGTGTCTTGAACGCCACTGCCAGCCAGTTCAACTCGTCGCAGACCGGGTCGGGACTGGAACTCGATGACGGCGCCGTCGCGACCATCAATGGATGCACATTTGATAATAATGGGACGTCCCCGGCCGCCACGCAGTCCAGCAACGGGATGGTCCTCTTCGGGGGGGCCCAGGCCAACATCACCAACTCGCATTTCGACGGCAATACCAATGCCGGCATGGTGGCGACGGACCACGCGCAGGTCACGGTGCAGGGGAGCACCTTCAGCTTCAATCAGAAGGGGAACGGGGCGCTGTTCTTCAGTCAGGCCACGGTGAACCTCTTCGGCAACACGTTTCAGTCCAATGGCACGCACGACGGGACCCTGCTGCTCGGAGGGGTGGAGTTCTACGGCGAGCCCAATGACCCCACCAACTACACCGGAGCGGCCGTCGTCTCGGGGAATGTCTTTCTGAATAATACTCTCTACGGGATCTACATCGGCAGCGCCCCCCAGGCCATCCAGATCCTCAACAACCAGTTCAACAACAACGCAGTGGGGATCTTCCTGACTTCCGTCTTCCTGGTCACGGGGGGCTCTGTCGGGCCGGTCAACGCGACCATCCAGGGGAACACGATCGGCATCCCCGCGCCGACTTCGGATACTACGGACAAGGGGATCATCGCATACGGCAGTGGAGTGACGGCGACGATCGGCGGCCCTGGCACGCAGGGAAATACGCTGGAGAATTATGAGTTCTCGGCCGCCGCCCCCGGTAACGGAACGTTCATCTACGGGACGGACAACCCCAATCTCACGATCCTGGCAAATACGTTCACGTCCGGAGGAAGCCCTGTCCCACAAGCCGACGCGGTCGGCGGCACGGTGTGAACTCCCGTACCGGCAGTGCGGAGTGGAGTCGACGGTCGGTCCTGCCGACCCTCGACCCGCCCGCGAGCCGCGCTCCCGGCTATTTCTTCCGGCAGACGCACAGGACGAAGTCGCTGGACAGGACGCCCCTCTCGAGGAGGATCGCCTCGAACTCCGCGAGCAGGCGCATGATCGTCTGCATCTCCTGTGTGGGCTTCGACATCGCATCGTGCCTGAGCAGGGGATAGAGGGGATGGAGCACCGTCCCGCCGTAGCGGCGGCAGAGCTCGAACCGGAAATAGGTGGACGCAAACGGCAGGATGAGCGAGGATCGGACCGATTCGGAAGGGTCGTGAGCCAGGGCCTGCTCGACCGTGATCTGCTCGAGCCGCTCGGCGAGGCGCAGCTCGGGTGCGATCGCTCCCAGCAGGCGATTGACGATCTCGAGCTGCCCGCGCGGATAGATGTTGTAACACGGACCGACGTACTCGTTGAAGACAAAGACGCCGTCCGCGGTGAGCGCGTCGCGCACCACGCGGAGGAATCGTTCGAGCTCGCGGACATGATGGACGGATCCCGAGCAGAAAATCAAGTCATACTTGCGCCCGACCGGCACCTCGAACGTATTGATATCATCCCGGTAGAAACTGATCTTCAGCCCTTTTGCGGCGGCCTTGGCGCGGGCGATCCGCAGGCTCGCCTCGGAGAAGTCGAAGGCATCGAGCTGCGCGATGGTGCCCAACTCCATCAGGGCGACCTCGTGATCGCCCACGCCGCAGCCGGGGGAGAGGACCCGCGTGAACCGCCGCTGCTGGAAATAGTCGCGGATCAGCCAGGTGAGCCAGTGCTCCGGCGACTCCCCGCCGGACATCCGCCGATAGACGACCTCACCAATCACCGGGTTGGCGGTCCATTGGTCCTTGGAGGCGGCCTCGGGATTCTGCTCCCAGTACGACCTGGCTGTCGACAGCAGCATGGTCAGTCCCCCTGAGCTTGCGAAGGGATTACCGACGGCACCCGGGTAGGGAGGGCGCGCTGGGCTGGACCGGAGGATCGGCATTCTGGCGCAATCGTCGGAAAAGGCAAGGCCGAAGACCCGATCCTCGGGTTTGCGAGTATTGAGGACTCCGACTGACCTGACGTGGTTCGCAACCCTGCTTGACGCGTATTCACCCATCCTCTAGAATCCCGCCGCCGATCGGCGCAACGCCTGGAGGGCGGCTGGCCGAGCGGTCCTGTCCCTTCGGCGCGGAGTGATGATGAGGACCGATGCGCTGCGCCCCGGGCACCCCTTCTGGACCCGCGCCCGCGACCTGCCTGGGCCGGTCCTCCCCTGGGCCGTCTGGGCCGCCCTGACGGTCGGCCTGATCCTCTTCATCCGGCAGTACTCGCGGAACGTCCCCTTCTGGGACGACTTCGAACTGGTGCCGATGATGACCGGACAGGAGCCGGTGAGCCTCGGTTGGGCCTGGGCGCAGCACAACGAGCACCGGCCGGTGCTCTCCCGGCTGATCCTGGCCGGGTTGTCGCGGTGGGTGGCCAACGACTTCCGCACGGGGAGGTACTTCAGCGCGGGGCTGCTGTCGGCGGCGGCGGCGTCGATGCTCCTGCTGGTCCGGCGGCTGCGCGGGTCCACCCGCGCGACCGATGCGGTGCTGCCCCTGTCGATCCTCACTCTCGGGCAAGGCGAGAGCCTGATGATCACCTTCGCGATGAACCTGGTCCTGACTGCCTGGATCGCGTATGCGCTGATCGCAACGGTGAGCCTGGCCGGCCGGCGTCCTGGGTGGGCGCTGGCGCTGAGGTTTGGTTTGCTGCTGGTCCTGCTGCCACTGTGCGGCGGCAGCGGGCTGGTCATGCTCCCGCCGCTGGTGTTGTGGCTGGCCGGCTACGTCGCCTGGGGTTGGTGGTCCGGACGGGAGCCGGGCGGCGGGGCGCGCGCGATCGGCCTGGGGTCGTTGATGGCCTGCTCGGCCATCACCGCGCTGTACTTCAGCGGCTACGTCCAGGCGGCTCACCCCCCTCCACCGTCGATGGCGGCGGCGGCCTTCACTCTGCTGGAGTGGCTGAGCTTGGTCATCTGTCCCAACGTCCCGAAGTACTGGTTCCCGGCGGGACTCCTCCTGGTGGTCGTCCTCGCCGCTACGCTGCTGATGCTGATGCTCGCCGGAGCCCGGGCACCGGGCGAGCGCCTGCGGACCCTCGGCTTGATGGCCCTCATCCTGGCGATGCTCTGCATGGCTGCCGCGGTGGGCTGGTCGCGCTCGGGGCTCGGTCCGGGCACGGGCCTGTCCACTCGCTATGTCACCCTCGCCGCGCCGATCCTCTGCGCCCTGTATGTCGCCTGGCTGACCTACGGTCCTCCCCGCGCCCGACGGCTGGTCCACGCCGGCCTGCTGGCGGCGGTTTGCCTGGCACTTCCGGCCAACATCCAGTCCGGACGGAAGTACGGCGCGTTCGTCCGCGCGTGCGAGCTGCGGGTGGAGGGGTCCTTGAAAGCCCGGGTGCCCGCCTCGGAACTGGTCCGGCGTCACAGCAAGTACGTCAATCCCAATCCCGCACGGGTGAGCGAGTGTTTCCGGATGCTCAAGGCGGCCCGATTCGGCTCCTTCGCATCCTTGAACGACGACCGCCTGACGGCGAGCCCGGCTCCGCCCACGGCGATCCGCCGATGACGGAACCCCCACGCGACACGCGGGGAAATCGACTATTCTTTTCCTTTCAACCAGACCGAAGGGCGAGTCGTCGATGGCTTCACCCAGGGAGTGGGCTGCCCCGGCCGGCATCGCGTCGTTTCCAGGAGGAGCGTTGTTGTTGAGGAGCTGGGCCCTCGGACAACGCGTCCTCGGGGCCGCCGCGCGATTCCGAGCCGTCGCGAGGAGCCAGGGACTGGCCGTCGCCACAACCAAGGCGGCGCGGAAGATCGGGAGGAAGCTCCGGCGCTGGCGGCTGCTCCGACCGTCGTGGTTGGCGGGCAACCGCTGTCCCTACTTCACACCGCCGCCGAAAGCGGACCCGTACGACATCTGGATCCGGGTGAATCGAGACAATCCCCGCCGGCGGCGGCGGATCGAGGCCGCCCTGAGTCGACCGGGGCCGGAGCCCCGGTTCTCGATCCTGGTGCCCGTCTACAATCCACCGGTCGACGTGTTCCGGGCGATGATCCAGAGCGTCCTCGACCAGACGTTCACAAGCTGGGAGCTGATCCTCGTCGACGACGCCAGTCCCGACCCGCGCGTGCGCCAGGAGATGGACGCGTGGTCGCGTCGCGATCGCCGGATCCGGTCGATCCAGCGGCACGAGAATGGCAACATCTCGGTGGCGACGAACCAGGCCGCTGAGGCCGCGCGGGGGGAATTCCTGGTCTTTCTCGATCACGACGACCTGCTGGAGCCCGACGCCCTGGCGCATCTGAGCGTGCACCTGGATGCCCATCCCGAGACCGACCTGCTTTACAGCGACGACGACAAGATCACCGGCGACGGCCGGCGTCATTCGCCTCAGTTCAAGCCGGGTTGGTCGCCCGAGCTGCTCCTCTCCTTCGCCTATACGGCGCATCTCTCGGCCATCCGCCGGCGGCTCTATCACGAGGTGGGCGGTTTGCGCGTGGGCTTCGAAGGCTCGCAGGACCATGATCTCTGGCTCCGCGCCAGCGAACGGGCGCGCCGGGTGGGACACGTGCCCCAGGTCCTGTATCACTGGCGCATCCTGCCGGGATCGACGGCCCTGAGCGGTCACTGCAAGCCGGCCTCCTTCGAGGCGGGCCGCCGCGCCGTCGAGGAGGCCTTCGCGCGCCGCGGGGTGCCTTGCCGGGTCGAGCAGCCCGCTTGGGCCGTCGCGGCCGGCTGCGCGATCTTTCAGCCCGTCATGCCCGATGAGGGCCCGTCGGTCGCCATCCTGATCCCGACCCGGAATCACGCGCGACGGCTCCAGGCCGCGATCGATTCGCTGGCGAAGACAACCTACCGGAATTACCGGGTGTATGTGCTCGATAATGAAAGCGACGACCCGGCCACGTTGCGGTATCTCGCGGAGCTGCCCCATCGCGTCTTGCGGATTCCCAATCGGGATGGGCGGTTCAGCTTCGCCGCGCTGAACAACGCGGCTGCGGCCATGGTCGAGGAGGAGCTGCTCCTGTTCCTCAACGACGATACTGAGGTGATCAACCCGCGATGGCTCAGCCAGATGGTGGGCTGGTCGCAGCTCGCCGGGGTGGGGGCCGTCGGCGCCCGGCTGTTGTTCCCGGACCGGCGGATCCAGCACGCCGGCATCGTCCACGGCTTGCACGAAGGACTCGCCGGCCATGCGTTCAAACTCCTGCCCTGGTGGGACCATGGCGCGATGAGCCTGGCGCGCGTCTCCCGCAACTGCCTGGCGGTCACGGCGGCCTGCATGCTGACGCCCCGCAGCGTCTTCCGCGCGTTGGGCGGTTTTGACGAAGCACGGTTCGCCGTGGCGTATAACGACGTCGACTATGGTCACCGCCTCCTCGATGCCGGCTACCGTTGCGTTTACTGCGCGGAGGCCGAGCTGGTTCACCACGAAGGAGCCTCGCGCGGCTTTTGCGATGATCCCCGGGAGATCGCCGCCTATCGCGCGATGTACGGGCATCGGGTCGATCCCTACTTCAACCCGCACCTCGACACCGGGATCGAGACCTGGCAGACCCAGCCGACGGTCGTGCCGATCGGCCGGGCTGCTCGTCCCGTCTCGCTCCTGGCGGTCACTCATAACTTGAACTGGGAAGGAGCTCCGCGGATCGAGCTCGAGATCGTGAGGCGGCAGCACGCCTCGGGCTCGATCCGCCCGGAAGTCCTCAGCCCGTGCGACGGTCCACTCCGGCTGGTCTACGAGGAGGCGGGCATCCCGATCCGGGTCGAGCCCACCCTCGGCGGGATGGCTCTACACCCCGACAATTATCGGGACGGGATCGAGCGCATGGTCGAGCTGATTCAGGCCGGGCCGTACGAAGTGGTCCATGCCAGCACGCTGGAAACCTTCTGGGCGATCGACGCCGCCCGCATCGCCGGCATCCCGTCGGTCTGGAGCATCCACGAGAGCGAGCCCTGGCAGCGGTACTTCGACGACTTGCCTCCGGAGGTTGCCCGGTCGGCCCTCTGCTGCCTGGCATACCCTTACCGGGTCGTCTTCTCCGCCCAGAGCACCGCCCGAGCCTGGAGCGAGTTGAACTCGTGCAACAACTTCGAGCTGATCCGGTTCGCCTACGATGCCGAGCACTTCCGCTCCAAACTGGCCTGGATGGATCGCGACCGGGCCCGCCGCGACTTGGACCTGGAGGAGCACGACCTCTGTGTGTTGCTCCTGGGGACGGTCTGCCCCCGAAAAGGTCAAGTCGACCTGGTTCGCGCGTTTGCCGCCCTGCCGGCTGCCATCGCCGCGCGTCTGAAATGTTTCGTGGTGGGGGCCCGCGACCGACTGGCCTACAGCCGTCGGTTTCAGGAGATGGCTGCGAAGCTGCCGCGCGACCGTCGCGATCGGTTCGTGGTGATCCCCGAAACCGGCGCGACCGCGGCCTACTGGAAAGCGGCCGATGTGTTCTGCTGCACGTCGCGCCTGGAGAGCTACCCGCTGGTGATCCTGGAGGCCATGGCCCTGGGACTGCCGATCGTCACCACGCCGGTCTTCGGCATCGCCGAGCAGGTGCGTCCCTCCGTCAATGCCTTGACCTACGAACCCGGCGATATCCAGACCCTCGCCCGCCACCTGACCCATCTGGCGGAGGATCAGTCGATCCGACGCGCGCTCGCCGAGGGATCGCCGTGGGTGCTCCGGAGTCTCCCCGACGGCGCACGCATGGACCAGCTCTATCGACAAGCCTTCCGAGCCGCCGCGGAGAGCGCCCTACCGGTCGCCGTCGCGGGTGCTGAGCCACACGGCCAGCACGAACCACCTGCTGGCCGTGTTGTGTGGCGACAACAGGCCCAACGCGCCCACGGCAATCGGGCTTGCCCGAGCCGACGGGTTGGATTATGACTTTGGAGTGGCAAACTGTAGGTCAGGCTTCAGCCTGACAGGATGGAAGCGTCAGGCTGAAGCCTGACCTACGTGAGGGATGGACGCGCATGGCGATCGAGATGCGGATCAGGCGGATTCTGGTGACCGGCGGCTGCGGGTTTATCGGCGCCAACTTCGTGCGCCACCTGCTGGAAACGGATCCCGCCGTGGAAATCACCAACCTCGACGCATTGACCTACGCCGGCAACCTCGACAACCTCACAGAGATCGCCGGGGACTCCCGCTACCGCTTCATCCGCGGCGATATCGCCGACCGCCGGCGGGTCGCCAAGCTGGTGACCGAGGGCCGCTTCGACGCGATCGTCAACTTCGCCGCCGAGAGCCACGTGGACCGCTCGATCGACGACGCCACGCCGTTCTTGCGCACCAACGTCGTCGGGACCCAGTGCCTGCTCGACGCTGCCCGCGCCGCGGCGGTCCCCCGCTACGTGCAGGTCTCCACCGATGAGGTCTACGGCACCCTCGGCCCGGAGGACCCGCCGTTCTGCGAGACCACGCCGCTGTCGCCCAATAGCCCGTATGCCGCCAGCAAGGCCGCCGCCGACCTGCTGGTCCGCGCCGCGCATCATACCTTCGGCCTGGATACGGTCATCACCCGGTGCTCGAACAACTACGGTCCCTACCAGTTCCCCGAGAAGCTGATCCCGCTGTTCATCACCAACGCGCTGACGAACACCCCGGTGCCGGTCTACGGCGACGGGCGCCAGGTGCGGGACTGGATTCACGTGCGGGACCACTGCCGCGGGATCACGGCCGCCCTGTGGCGGGGCCGACCCGGCGAGGTGTATAACTTCGGCGGCCGGAGCGAGCGGTACAACATCGACGTGACGCGGACCATCCTGGCGCTCTGCGGCAAGGCCGAGGACCTGATCCGCCATGTGACCGACCGGCTGGGCCACGACCGGCGGTATGCCGTGGACTGCACCAAGGCGGAAACTGAGCTGGGCTGGCGGCCCACCGTGTCGTTCGAGGAGGGACTGGAAGGGACGGTCGCGTGGTACCAGGCCAACGCCCGATGGGTCGAGCGCGTCCGCTCGGGAGCCTACCGCGCCGCCGAGCGGGTCTCCAGCGCGAGCTGATCGGAATCGGTCCGCCGCGAGCCGCCGGCAGTCTCATCCGCACAGCTCGTAGATGGCCCGGTAGATGGGCCGTCCCTCGAGCAGGTATTTCCGCTCGAAGCTGGTCAGGTAATCGAGCTCGTGCCGGGGTTCCTGGGGCTGGGGGACCGGCAGCTCGCGGAACCGGGGTGACGCGGCAACCAAGTTGCGGATCACCGTGAAATACTCCTCGACGTCGCTGGCGACCCGGAGCTGGCCGCCGGGCTGGAGGATGCGCCGGATCTCGGCGACCAGCGACTCGGTGAAGACGCGCCGCTTCTTGTGCCGCTTCTTCCACCAGGGGTCGGGGAAGTAGATGTGGACGACCCGGAGACTGGCCGCGGGGATGTGCCGCGGCAGCACGAGGCGGGCATCGCCCGGCCAGACCTTGGCGTTGGGGATGCCGTGCCTGGCCAGCCGCTCGGCAGCCAGCCGGGCGTACTTGCGCGAGATCTCGATGCCCAGGAAGTTGTGGGCGGGCTGTGACGTCGCGGCGTTGAGCAGGAACAATCCCTTGCCCGAGCCGATCTCCAGCTCGACGGGATGGTCGTTGTCAAAGAGGCTCGACCAGCTCGAGGCACCCGTCTCGGTGAACCCGGCCGGATCGATGAGGTGGGCTGAGACGTCGATCGGGGAGCGGGAGCGGGACATCGTGCGACGGTGATTCCCAGGGCCCGGGCAGGTGGATCGGGAGCCGACCAGGGGTCGTCGAGGCCGGCACTCCGCACAGCTCAGGTTGCCCCGGGGGCCTCGTCCTGCCCGCTGATAGGCACCCCGATGATCTTCCCATGGAAGACCATGTTGGTGCCGACGAACCCCTGACAGTCGAAGATGGTATGCCGCCGGTGCAACCTTAACCCCTTGCCGACGAGCAGGAGCCGGTCCCCGGGGCGGACCTGGCCACGGAACCGGACCTCCTCCATCCCACCGAAGGCGATGAATCCCTCTTCGTGCAGGCGGACCTGATTGCAGAAGTAGCTGGAGAGCTGCGCAGCCGCCTCGCAGATGAGCACGCCCGGCATTAGGGGGTAGTCGGGCATGTGACCGCGGACCCAGAACTCGTCGGGCGCGACGTCCTTGTAACCGATGATCAGCTTGTTCTCCAGGTCGAGGTGGACAATCGCCGAGAGCTGCTCCATCTCGAACCGCTGGGGATTCGAGCGGCGGATCTGCTCCCGGTCCGCCACGACGCGCGCGGTATCAATCGTGGCCGGGTCGACCAGCGGCGCTGGGGGCATGCGCCGATCCTTTCTCCAAGGCGTCCTCGTCCGCTCCCGTTTCGATCCGCTCCGGCACAGCACGGCACTGGCGCCGGGACGAACCGTGATGGCGTTCGATCACGGCGCTGTTTATGATGACCTCCACTGGCGAGTTCGACAAGAGGGTTCATCACCCTGGCCGTCGTTGCACGAGGGGCGCCCCCTGGCGTGGAGATCGTGTCCGAGCGAGCCCTGGGCACCATGGTGACGTACGGCTTCCCGGACCTGGACCTGGGCGCGGAGCTGACTCTGGCGATCCAGCTCGGCGCCACGATGCTGGAGATCCTCCCGGACTGGGGCCGGTTCCCCGATCCGGGGCTGGTGCGCCGCTGCGCCGCCGATCGCGGACTGTCCATCCACAGCGCCCACGGCTGCTGGGGGGGCCGGACGATCCAGGCGACGCGCGTCGACCTGGGCTCAACCCGGACATCCACTCACCACGAATCGGTCGCCGACTTGAAGCGATGTGTGGATTGGGTGGAGGCGGCCGGCGGGGCCTGCCTGGTGGTCCACCCGGGCGGGTTGTCGGATCCGGAGGACTGGGCGGCCCGCCGCGCCGCCCTGGCGGACGGGCTGCGGGAGCTGGCCGAACATGCCGGCGGGTCGCGCGTGCGGGTCTGCGTGGAGAACATGCCGCCGGGCGTCCATCCCGGCAGCCGGATGGCCGACCTGGCCGCCCTCCTGGCCGACCTGAATCATCCCAAGCTCGCCCTGGCCCTGGATACCGGGCACGCCAACCTGACGGCCACGGCCGCGGACGAGACTCTGGCAGCCGGCTCGCTGCTGGCGACGACCCACGTTCACGACAATAACGGCCGCCAGGACGCGCACGAACCGCCCGGCCACGGCACGATCGACTGGCCCGCCTGGGGCCGGGCCCTCGATGCCGTCGCTTATTCCGGCCCGATTTTGCTCGAGTGCATCCGGCACCTCCGCCACGATCCGGCCGCCTACCGCCCGGAGATCCTCCGGGGCATTGCCGCGATCGCGGGGCTCCCGACCCTGTGACCGGCCAGACGGCCCTGGGACGTTGTCTTACAGGCCGGTTCTCGGCAGCGGATGGCACGGCCTAGCGCCTTAATTGATATGCATAGACGTACTCGACGATGGCTGCGGCGCAGGGATCGAAGCCCGGGCCGGGCGTGTAATCGGCCCGGATGCCGTTGGGGCCGAGGCGCAGGCTCCCTGTCCTGAGCCGCGCCGTGCCGTGGCGCAATGCGACTGTCCCCAGGAAGACCGTGCCGTCCCAGAAGGTGACGAGACCGGCGGGAGTCCGGCCACGATGTCTGAGATTCCTGAGCGTGGCGGTCAGGGTGACCGGCCGACCGAGGTGCCCGGGCCGGGGCTGTGCGGTCAGGACGAGTCGCGTGGGGGCAGCTCCTCCAATCGGACCCACGGGGATGGGTGTCGGGGTCGGCGCGGGTGAAGGCGTTGGGGTCGGGGTGGGTGTGGGCGTCGGCGCCGGGGCCGGGGTGGGTGTGGGCGTCGGGGTCGGCGCCGGGGTGGGTGTGGGCGTCGGCGCCGGGGTGGGTGTGGGCGTCGGCGCCGGGATGGGGCTGACTGAGACCGCGTCAAGCGCGATTCCATTGTTGCTGGAATATGGATCTGTTGATGTGAATTTCAGTGTTGTGATCGTCGTGTCCGCGACGAAAGTGCCCGTGTATATCTGATAATTCATAACAGTCGGCGTCGAGCCGGTGTGGGTCACGGTCGAGTTCAGCAAGGTCAACCCACCGGAATCGGTCACCACCACGATGGCCGTCTGGGGTCCACCAAAGGTCCCGAGTTGATCGGGATTGTTGGCATAGGCAAATGAGAGCTGGTAGGTCGTTCCGATCGTCGTTGCAAAGGACTGTTCGATCGAACCCGGGTGAGATCCATCGAGGTCGAGTGATTGTGCACCCTGATAGGGATCGAACCAGCTCGCCGATTGGATGTCCACCGAGCCCGAAACGACGGTCCAGCCGGGAATGAGGGTACTTCCCGCATCGAACTCCTCTCCCCAGTTGTTCGGCAGCGGAGTCGGTTCATCAAACCCACCGTTGAGGATCAGGTTGTTGGTCACGGTCGCCGCCGCGAGGAACGGGTTGCCGATGGGATAATGGCCATAGCCGTGCAGGATGATGTCGGTCAGTGTCGCCGAGTGGAAGCTGGACGGCAGCGTGAATCCTTGTTCATCGAGGCGGACCAGGCCCCCAGCAAAAGACGCCGTTCCGAGATAGGTCCCGCCCAGGGCCCCCTGCCCGATCGTCTGATTGGTCCCGCCGGAGTGATGATCGCGAATATTCTGCCCCTCCACGAGGTTCACCGTGTAGTCGAGCCCACCGGTTGCCTTGAATTCGACCGCGCCGACCGTATCCCCGTAAACGCCCCACGTTGAATTGATCAGGGTGTAGACGGCGGTCGGGTTGGCCATGTTGACCGGCACGTCGAAGGAGCTCGGGTTCGATTGATAGAGAGTTTGGATGACCCCTGTCCCGCCGCCGGGATAGTTCGCCAGGGTGAACGGGACACCCCCAACCGTCAGGCTCGTTCCTCCAAGCGGGTAATCCGTGCCATTCGTATATTCCTGGAGATTGGAATTGACGTAGTGATTGATGTTGACTTGCGAATAATAAGCCGGTGCGGAGAGCACCCAGCGCCGTTCCAGGCATTCCACCGCTGGATGCGGATGGCGCCGATGGCGGGGCCTGTGCGCGTTGGGTATGCGACGAGGGGCAAAGAGCGGGAGAACATGGCCGAAGATGCGGGGCATGACGTGGCTCCAGGAAAGGTGTCGGTTGGCCGTCGTTGTGCGTTCGTTTGCCAATCGTAGACGCTGGACGACCGGGCGACGTTTACGATGGCCTTGGGCCCCGAACAGAGGAAAAGTCCAAGAATCTGATTCAATTCAAATGTCGATACTCAGTTCAACCAGGCTCGATGCCGGTCGCCTTCACCACCTCGCGGATTCTGTTGTTGGCGCTGTCGGCGAGGAACAGGTCGCCCACCGCGTCGATGGCGAGGCCGTGGGGGGTGTGCAGCTCGGCGGCGGTAGCGGGCCCGTTGTCCCCGCTGTAACCGGCGGTGCCGTTACCGGCGATGGTGATGATGTCGCCGGTCGCCTTCACCACCTCGCGGATCACGTCGTTGTCGGCGAGGAACAGGTCGCCCGCCGCGTCGACGGAGAGGCCCCAGGGGTGCGTCAGCTCGGCGGCGGTCGCAGGCCCGTTGTTGCCCGTGTAACCGGCGGTGCCGGTGCCGGCGGCGGTGACGATCGTGCCCGTGCTGCTCGCGGCGAAGCTCGCGGTGCCGCCGTAGGAGGCCGTGACGGTGTGCGTGCCCGCCGCCAGGCTCGAGGTCGTGAACTCCGCCACGCCGTCGACCAGCGTCGCGCTGTCGAGCACTCCGCTCTGGTTGCGGAAGGTGACCGTCCCCGCATTGGGAGTGGCCCCGCCGGGGGACAGGTCGCTGACCGTCGCGGTGAACGTCACCGACTGTCCCAGGGCCGCCGCAGCGGTCGTGGCCCTCAGCGCCGTCAGCGTGGGCAGGGCACTCAACAGGGCGCGCTGTTCGAGGAGGCCGACCTGGGGCCGGAACCGGACGCGAGATGAGGGCCGCGCCGTCCGCCGCTTACGCCCGCCGCGCTGCGCGGGAGTCTTGGCCGCCCCCGTGGCGATCGAGTCGCACGGTGGGACGGCAATCGGGGCACGCGCCGAGCGGGCGCCAGATCGTTCGGCCGAGCGAGAATCGGGGTTCGACAAGCGATCGGTCGCTCGGTCACGGCCTGGTGTAGGCATGGCGGATGCCCTCCAGGGGCCCTCCCCTTTCTCGTACCAAGTTCTGGCGGATCAATTGGCTGTTGAACGGATTGGATGCAACCGCGACTGCCGTCGGTCCCGGCCTCAATCCGGAAGCGACGGTGAGTTTCGCCTTCAGTTCTTGCCGGAGTGCCGCGAGCCTGGTAAAGTCACCAGAACCACGAGTCAATGCATGGAGGACTTCGCCTCCGGACCCAGATCCGGCGGGTGAGGATGCCTTCGCGCAAGTTGAGCCGATCCGCACCGTCTGTAAGTGAAGACTCTCCACAAGTAAGTACGAAGGGTATTAACGCGGCCCGTGGCGATCGGGTTGGGATCGACCCGTTCGACCGGAGGTGACCCGGATGGTCGGTTACAACGCGGGCACGACCAATCCGACGCTCCTGAACCGCCTCGGCGACTGGCGCGATCGCGAGGCCTGGATCGATTTCGTCATGCGTTATGATCCGGTCATCCGGTCCTCTTGCCGTCGATACCGGCTCGACGCCGAGTCCACGGAAGATCTCTGCCAGCGGGTCTGGATCGACCTGGCCCGGCGGATGCGCACCTACCGCTACGACCCCGGCAAGACGTTTCGCGGCTGGCTCCGCCGGTTGTGCCAGTCGCGGGCGATCGATCTGCTGCGCCAGAAGAAGGCCCATGCCGCGGAGTGGCTCGCCGACCAGCCGGCCGGCTCGCTCTGGGAGGAGGCCTCCGCCGGGATCGAGGTCGACCAGGGCGCGGCGCCGGAACGCACGGTCCTGCTCCGTCAGGCCGAGGAAGTCCAGGAGGCGGTCCGGCGTCGTGTGAGCGAACGGACCTGGCAGGTCTTCTGGAACATCGCCATCGAGGGGAAGTCCGTCCGCGAGACCGCGGCAGCCGCGGGCATGTCCTACTACGCCGCCTTCGCCGCCGAGAAGCGGGTGGGACTGATGCTGCGCGAAGAAGGGCAACGGTTCCTGGCCGAACCGCAGGTGCTCGCGCCAGAAATCTGACGGATCGAAGATTGATTGCAACTTGCCTTCAGACGGCCCCGAGGTTCCCCCATGTCCGCATGTCCCACACCCGAGACGCTCCATCGGCTGGCCTGCGATTCGTCGAGCGTTTCGCCCTTCGCGGCGCTGGAAGCTCATGTCCAGATCTGCGCGAACTGTCAGGAAGTACTGGAACGCTTGGCCGCGGATGGGTACGGGTCGGAGGGATGCGGCCCCTCACGACCAGCGGAGCCGGAGCACCCCCCCACGATCCCCGGTTTCGTGATCGAGCGCGAGCTGGGGCGCGGTGCCATGGGGGTCGTCTATCAGGCGTGGCAGCCGCAACTGGCCCGCCGCGTGGCCATCAAGGTCGTTGGAGCGAGTGCTGGGATCAGTGCGGCGGATCGCCGGCGATGGCTGCGTGAGGCGCGGGCGATCGGGCGGGTCCGCCATCGCAACGTCGTCCCGCTCCACGAGGCGGGGGAATGGGACGGCTGCCTGTACCTGGTCCTCGACCTGATCGCCGGGGGCAGCCTGGCGGAGCGGGTCCGCGGCCCCTTGCCGGTGCGGGTCGCGGCGGGGCTCATGGCGGCGGTGGCGCAGGCCGTCGACCAGATCCATCGCGCCGGGATGTTGCATCTGGACATCAAGCCCTCGAACATCTTGCTCGATGGCCCGCCCGACGGCGACTGGGATCAGATCACGCCCATGCTCGCCGACTTCGGCATCGCGCGGGCGGGCGATGACCCGGGCGCGACGGCGACCGGTCCGATCGGAGTCGGGGGTACCCCCTCGTTCATGGCCCCGGAACAGATTGTCGGCGACCGCGCCGGGATCGGTCCGCGCGCCGATGTCTTTGCCCTCGGGGCCACGCTGTACAGCCTCCTGACCGGGCGTCCTCCGTTCCAGGCCGCGTCGGTGATCGAGACGCTCGACCTGGTGCGCACGCGCGAGCCCGCCCCGCCGAGGACGCTGGTCCCCGGCCTGCCGCGCGACCTCGAAACGATCGCCCTGACCTGTCTGCGGAAGGACCCGCGGCGGCGATACGCGTCAGCGGGTGCACTGGCGGACGACCTGCAGCGCTGGCTCGATGGGTTCCCGATCCGGGCGCGTCCGGTCTCGCCGCTGGAGCGCGCCGGGCGCTGGTGCCTGCGCCAGCCTGCGTTGGCGGCGCTCCTGTCTATCCTCGCGTTCACCGGGGCGTCGAGCCTTGTGGGCCTGCTCACGCTCTGGCGCCATTCCGAAGCCGAGCGCGCGCGGGCCGAGAAGGCCCTGGCCAGTGCCGTCGAGAGCGACCAGGCCACCTCCGGCGCGGTCCACGATCTCGTCGGCCTGCTGGCCACGACCGTGGATGCACCCCAGATGCTCGCGTCCGAACGTCTCGACGAGGCGTCCCACGTCGTACGCGATCTCACCGCCAAGCTCCGCCGGCATCGACAGTTCGCCACCTCGAACCTCGTGGCGATCTGCGACCTCGAGCGGAAACTGGCGGAAGCCTTCCGACCCCGGAACAAGTACGCCGACTCCCGCGCGTTGCTCATGGACAGCCTGGAGTTGCTGGAGCGGCGAAGGAACGCCGCCGTCGACCCCGATATCGACGAGGCGTATGCCCGTGCTTTGATGGAACTCGGCTGGGTCGACCTCGAGCAGGAGCACCTGGATGCGGCCGTGGTCTGGGTCGAACGGGCCGCGGAGGCGCTGAGAACCTGGGTGGACGCCCGGCACCTGGACGCGATCGTCCTGCTCCACAGTGCGCGGCTCACAATCGCCAGACGGCTCGGTCGCCACGGCCTGGAAGCACGGCGGCGGGCGCTGCTGGAGACGCACATTCGCATGCTCGAGCACCCCGGCGGCTCCGGTGGAGGCGACCCGGCGATCGGACTGCTTGCGGCATTGGGCCGGGCGGAGCTGGCGGCCCATGACGGCGCGATCGCAATACTCCGCGCCGCGATCCAGCGATTCCCGGCCCATCGAGGTCTCCCGGAGCTGATCGAAGTGTCCGTGGTCGACTGGATTGTCGGCGACGTCAACCCGTATCCGTCCGGTCCGAATCCGACCGGCGAACCCCTGGGCCGACTCGACCCGGACGCCCACGCGGATCAGGTCATCCGGGCGCTCGAATCGCGATGCGAGGCGCTCGGCCTCGCCCATTCCTTGCTCCCAACCGTGGCGTTCCGGGTGGCGAATATCGCCGCCGGGCGTGGTGCGGAGCAGCGAAAGGCCGGCCTCCTCGACGATGCCCGCCGGACCGCCGCGTGTCTTCACGCCTTCGCCAACAGACTGTTACGAAGCGATCCCGACAATGCGACATTCCACCTGGTCTTGAGCGAAGCCTTCGCGCAGGAATCGAAGAACGCGTGGAAGGTCGAGGATTACCCTGCGATCGAACGCGCGCTGAGGAAGGCACTGGGCGAAGCGTCTACCGCATTACGTCTCGACCCCCGATACGTCAACGCGCGCCTCTGCGTCTCCGGTCTCCAGGACAAGCTGCTCGGTCTCACTTCCGGGCGAGCCTCATTGCCGTAAGCGCGTTCGGACAAACTGAGGAGAACACCCTGTTTGCCGCTGGCCCGCCGGGAGGCTCTGCGGAGAGGCCGGGAGGCTCTGCGGAGAGGATGTCCTCGCCCCGGAGGGGCGACGGAACGACGATTTCGCCCAATCATCCAGGGGTTTCACCCCTGCCGCCCTTCCAGGGCTTCGACACCAGAAAAACGCCCACGATCTTGGACCCCGTCTCGGGTTCTCCAGGGGTTTCACCCCTGGCCATTGACCGCCGCCCCTCCGAGGCGTTCCGGACCGGCGCGCATTCCTTCCGAACGCGCGAAGCCCGCGACTCTGGCGGACTTCAGGTTCACCCTGGGCTTTGAGGAATCGGGGCGTGCCAACGATTGTGCGGATGATCCGGGTTGGGCACGGCGTTTCGGGGCCACGCGTGGGTTCGAGGACGAAGCCGGCCGGCCCCGTACGCCGATATCGAGACGGCGACGGCGCGACCGCCGATCGCAGCGCCGGACCAGGATTGTTTCGGCGGGGAAGCTCGGTCAGGGAGGAGGAGGCGCCTCGTGTCAGGGCAGCTCAACCGGCGGGAGGTGCTCGGCGCCTGCGGTGTGGCGGGGACCGTCGCGGCGGCGGCCGCCTGGGGACCGGCTCGGCCGGCCCGGGCCGGCCATGTCGAGCTGGGCCGGTTCGTGAAGCGACCGGGGGTCCAGGGGAAAATGACCGGCGCCCAGGCCGTGGCCGCGGCGCTGGCCTGCGAGTGTGCGCCCTGCGTCTTCGGCATCCCGGGCGCCCAGAACAACGAGCTGTGGGATGCGCTGAAGGCGCGGGGCGTGCCCTACCTGCTGGTCGCCCACGAGGGATCGGCCAGCGTCATGGCCGACGCCTCGGCGCGCGCCACCGGCGGCGTCGGCGTCTTCGCCGTGGTCCCCGGTCCGGGCCTGACCAACAGCCTGACCGGCATCGGCGAGGCGCTTCATGACAGCATCCCGGTCATCGGCATCATCACGGACATCGACCGTTCGGCCCAGGCACCGGTCGGGCAGGTGCATGGACTGGCGAATTCGGCGATTGTCCGCCCGGTGGTCAAGGACCTGATCGAGGTCCACCACCAGGCGGAGATCCCCGGCGCGATCTTCCAGGCGTTCCGGGTCGCCCGGGCCGGCGAGCCAGGGCCGGCCGCCGTGGTGATCCCGTTCCCGCTCTATGCCGAGGTCTGGGATTACTCCCAGCCGATGCCTCCCCCCTACCCTGTGCCGTTCGACGAAGCCGCCTACGCGCGGGCGCTGGCGCACCTGTCGGACCGTCGCCGGCGGGTCGGGATTTATGCCGGGCTGGGCTGCGTCGAGGCCGTACCGGCGCTGACCGCGGTCGCCGAGCTGCTCCAGGCGCCGGTGGCAACCTCGGTCAGCGGCAAGGGATGCATTCCCGACGCGCATCCGCTGGCCGTGGGCTGGGGTTACGGCAAGCAAGGGACCCGCGCGGCCGAGGCGGCCTTCAAGGATGTCGACCTCGTGCTGGCCGTCGGCGTCCGCTACAGCGAGGTCTCGACGGCCAACTACGCCATCCCCCAGCCGGGGGCCTTGATCCACGTCGATATCAACCCCCAAAACCTGGGCCGGAACCTCCCGACCCACGTCTGCGTCTGCGCCGACGCCCGGCTCTTCCTCGATCGCCTGGTGGCCGACGCCGCGGCGATCCGCCGCGGGCCCTGCCCCCAGCTCTGGCAGAACATCCAGCGCTGGCGGCAGGTTGACCGCTGCGAGGCCCTGACCGTCCGGGTCGAGCGGTGCGTGGATCCGATGTTCTTCCTGGGTCAGTTGCGCGCCGTGCTGGGGCCCGAGGAGCTGGTTTTCGTTGACGTGACCGCCGCGACGCACTGGGCCTCGGAGGCGATCGAGGTCCAGGGCCCGCGCCGCTATTTCACCCCCGCCGACAACCAGAGCATGGGCTGGTCGATTCCCGCAGCCATCGGGGCCCAGAGGGTCCGCCCCGATCGCCAGGTCGTCGCGGTCACGGGCGATGGCTGCTTCTTGATGTCGGCCATCGAGCTGTCCACCGCAGCCCGGGCCGGCCTGCCGGTCAAGTGCTTCGTCTTCGACGACGGAGCGTATCACTACATGCGGATGCTCCAGGAGCCGGTCTACCGCCGCACCACCGCCACCGAGATCGCACGCATCGATTACGCCGCGTTTGCGCAGGCGGTGGGGCTAGGCTTCAACCAGATTGCCCGCAATGCCGATGTTCTTCCGGGCCTTCAGCGTGCCCTGGCCACTCCCGGCCCGATCCTGACGCAGGTCATCGTCTCGTATGAGGGCCGCGAGATGCGGTGGCTCGGAGCGCTGCGTTCCCAGTACATTCAGAAGCTCCCGAACAGCCAGAAGGTGCGCCTGGCGACCCGGATTGGCGTCCGGGCGCTGTCCCGATCGGACGACCGCGATTAAGGTGGGGCAGCCGCCCCGGGCTGCCCTTGGCCAGTGGCGATCTCCGGGGGTTGACCTTCCGTGATGCCGGGCTTCGCCGTAAGATGCCTCGCTGTCGGAGCCGGGGTCGGGTCGAGTCCCGATCGGGATCCACGCCAGGGATGGGACCCCTCCAGACATGGATGTTCGCACAGCCGCCGGTGCTAAACTCCCGCACGCGGAATACTTTCCACCGCCGCCGACGCCGCGCGGACCCAGTTGGTGGTGGGCGCGGCTGACCGCGGATCGTCGCGAGCTGGCGGCGTTCTGGCCGGTCGTCCAGAACATGGTCGTCCAGGAGCTGCGCGTCCGCTACCAGCGCTCGATCCTGGGGTTCCTCTGGACCCTGCTCAACCCGCTCTTGATGCTGGGCACGCTCTCGGTCGTCTTCTCCCACTTCTTCGCGAAAGGGGAGATTGCGAATTATCCGCTCTACTTGATGGCGGGCATGCTCCCCTGGAACTTCTTCAGCAACGGCCTGACGGAAGGCGCGATGTGCATCATCGCCAACGAGGGCCTGATCCGGAAGATTTACCTGCCGAAGCTGGTCTTCCCCCTGGCACGGCTGCTCAGCGGCCTGGCGACCTTCACATTCTCGCTGGGAGCCATGTTCCTGCTCCTCTGGCCGCTGGGCGCCCGGCCGTCACCGGCGATGCTGTTCCTGCCGGTGATCATCGCCCTGTTCGCGGTCTTCACCCTCGGCCTGAGCCTGATCGTCGCCACGGCCAATACATTCTTTCGCGACTGCGGACACCTGATCTCGGTGTTCTTGCAAGCCTGGTACTTCGTCACGCCGATCCTCTACCCGGTCGACAGCAAGCTCTTTCCCGAAGGCGCGCAGTGGCTGTTCCAATTCAACCCGGCGTATTACTTCATCGAATTGTTCCACGACGTGTTCTGCTCGGAGGGATGGCCGCGGTTCGGCCTGATGGCCGCGGCGGCCGTGCTCGCGGCGAGCAGCCTGGGAGTCGGCTATGCCATATTCAAGTCCCAAGAAGACAAGATGGTCTTCCGACTCTGATCGGGGCGGAGTACTGGAGCTGCAGCGCAGGTCCACGGTCCCGACCCCACTGATCGAGCTGAAGGATGTCTCACTGCGGTTCATCAACTATGCCGACAAGCAATACTCGCTCAAGCGCGCTGTGCTCGACCTGGTGCTGCGTCGCGAGCCGGCAGTGGACCGTTCGGAGTTCTGGGCCCTCCGCGACATGAACCTGACGATCCGGTCCGGCGAGCGCACCGGGGTGGTCGGCAGCAATGGCGCCGGCAAGAGCACGCTGCTCCGCCTCCTGGCCAGGATCTACCCGCCGACCTCGGGCCAGGTGACCATCCGGGGCAACGTGGCTCCCCTCATCGAGATGGGCGCCGGCTTCAACCCCGAGCTCTCGGGAACCGACAACATCATCTTCAACGGAGCCATGCTGGGCTTCAAGCGGGCCCAGATGCTGGACAAGGTCGACGGGATCTACGAATTCACCGGCCTGCGCGAGTTCGCCGACATGCCGCTAAAGTATTACTCCAGCGGCATGTACATGAAACTGGCCTTCGCCATTGCCACGGAGGTGCACCCCGATATCCTGCTCATCGACGAGGCGCTGGGCGTCGGCGACGCCGCCTTCCTCGAGAAGGCCAAGGCCCGGCTCCGGCACCTGGTCGATCGCGCCGAGGCGGTGATCCTCGTCTCGCACAACATGGACTCCCTCCGCGAGCTGTGTACGCGGGGCCTGTGGATCCAGCAGGGCCGGCTTGTGGCCGACGGCCCCATCGAGGACATCATCGACCGTTATCTCTCCTGGACGACTTCCCAGACCCCGGCCTCGTGAGTGAGGCCGGAGTCCGTGGTCCGTGAACGCCAGCCGAGGGGTGCCCTCAGGCGGCGACCTTGCGTTCCATGTAGGCGATGATCTTGCGGGGCGTCGCCCAGTCCTCGCGGTCGAATTCCGTAGGCGAGATCTCGACGCCGAACTCGGCCGCGAACGCGACGATCAGCTCCACGGTCTTCATCGAATCCAGGATCTGGAGGTCATACAGGCGAACGTCGGGGTCGTGCCGCAGATCCTCGATCTCGGCCACGCCGACAAGTACGTCCAGGACCCGATCAGAAATCGTCATCGGAAGAATCCCTCCAGCACGGGAATTCGCACGACGCGGCAGGCGCAGCTTACCGGGTCACCGGTGGAACGGAGCCGACCGGCTTCCACGTGGGACCGATCCTACCGGAAAAAAGGAGGAAGCCCAGGCAGACCAGGTGGAACGTGACCAAGGTCCCCAGCGCCCGCCACAGCGGCCCGTCCCCCCACACCCGCCGCGGTTTGTTCCACCGGGTCAAGAGGTCATGCCCCACCAGGAGCGCCCCATGGTACAGACCATAAAGCAAGTAGTAGGGCTCGATCCCATGCCACAGCCCCATCAGCCCGAAGGCGAGGAAAAAGCCCAGGTAGGAAGCCGTGTACTTGCTGGTGAACCAGCGGCCCTTGGTCGCGATCAACATAAATCGCATGTAAACATGATCTCTTAACCAGGAAGACAGGCTGATGTGCCAGCGATTCCAGAAGTCCTTGATGTTGCCGGCCAGGAAGGGGCGGTTGAAGTTCTCGGGCGTGTGGATTCCCAGCAGGTAGCTGACCCCGACGGCGAAGGCGCTGTAGCCGGCGAAGTCGAAGTAGAGGTAGAGGCTGTACCCGTACATGTAGGACACGGTGTTGAGAAAACCGCCGACAGCGAGGCGGTCGATCCAGGAGTTCTTGATCAGGGCCGCCAGGATGAACTTGTACAAGAAGCCCGTGAAGATGTGGTGGACAGCCCCATCGAGGTCCTTCCAGAATTCCGCCGGGGGATGGGGGCGATTCCAGTCGTCGCGAAACCGGCGGTAGCGGTCGATGGGGCCCGACGAGATGGTCGGGAAGAAGAAGAGGAAGGCCAGGAACTGGTCGACCGGCAGTGTCTGGATCAGCCGATCCTGGATGCCGAAGATGACGTCCAGGCTGCGAAAGGTCATGTACGAGATTCCCAGGAATCCCAGGTGAGAGCCCGGGATGACCAGGGGGAGGAATCGGGCCGCGACCAGGGGCAGCACGGTCAAGAGCAAGGCCATCGGGTAGGGCCAGTACCAGGCAGTGCGCGCCCTCAAGAAGAGGGAGCACCGGGCCACGGCCCACTGGAACAGTCCGCAAGCGAGCACCACCCAGAGTTCCCGGACCTCCGCCACCGTGCTGGAGAGCGCCAAGCCGCCGGTGAGGCCAACTCCCTCGGGAACGTTGACCGGCAGGGCGTGTGTGAGAGTCCCGTACTGGAGCATCAGCATCACCGCGGTCGCCAGCAAGACCCACGCGCGCGAGAAGCCGAGCCAACGCCGGATGACCACGGTCGGCAGGGCGATGTACAGCAGGATGCCGAAATAAAGGAAATCCGCGTACGGGATCATGTCAGGGCCTCGGCCAGCTTGCGCCGGTCCGCTTTACCGTTCACGTTCATCAGAAAGCTCTCCAGGAAGGTGAACTTGCGGGGGATCATGTACGCAGGCAGCCGTTCGGTCAACTGGAGTTTCAGCTCGGCGGCCAGTTGGAAGTCCGGGCGCGGGGGCCGCTCGTTCAGGATCACGAAGGCAGCCAGGGAATCGACGACCCCCTGCCTGAGCACGGGCAGGACCACGGCATCGCGAACCCCCGGCAGGGCCCGCAGGTTCGCTTCCACATCGGCCAGCTCGATGCGGTAGCCGTGCAGCTTGACCTGGTTGTCCATCCGGCCCTCGAAGAAGAGCATGCCGTCGCGGTAGCGGCCCCAGTCGCCAGTCCGGTAAGCCCGCCGGCCATCCAGGCGAAAGAACACCTGCTCGATCAGGTCGGGCCGGTTGAGATACCCGGGGCTGACGTTGGGACCGGAAATGATGATCTCCCCCCGCTCGCCCGCGGGCACCTCGCGCCCCTGCTCGTCCATCACCAGGACGCGCGTGCCCGGCATCGGGTAACCGATCGGCAGCGGGGAGTACCGATTGAGGAGATCGCGCGTGATGCGGATCGACGTGGTGGCCACCGTCGCCTCGGTGGGGCCGTAGGTGTTCCACACCTCCGCATCCGGAAAGCGGTCCAGGAGTTGAGAGGCGACCTCCGGGGCCAGCGTCTCGCCGCAGAACAAGAACCGCCTGAGCCGAGGCAGCAACTCCCTTTTGAACGCCGGTTCGACCAGACACATCTGAGCGAACGAAGGCGTCGACACCCAGGTTGTCAACGCCGAGCGGCCCAGGAGCTGATACAGTTGCCGTGGGCTCGCGATCTCGTCCCGGGTCACGCTGGTCACCGTCCCTCCCGTCACCAAGGCCGGGTAGGTATCCATCAGGGAAACGTCGAACGAGTAGGGGACGACGTTCAAGAAGACCTCCTGGCCCTCCTCGAACGCATGCTCCGCCAGGATCCACTCCAGGAAACTTTGCAGGCAACCATAGGTAATGGGGACCCCTTTGGGCTCTCCGGTGCTGCCCGACGTAAACATGATGTAATAATGATCATCAGTTTCCAGCCGCCGCCGGGGGCCTGGCTCTCGTCCGTCGGCGAGCCCGGCGACCTGCTCCGGGGACAGGGTGAGCGCGGCGCCACTGGCCGCCACGATGCGCTCGATCCGCTGCGGGGGCACGGCCGTGTCCACCGGCACATAGGCACGCCCGGACTTGATGGCGGCCAGGTAGGCGATCAGCAGTTCCGGCTCCTTGTGTCCCAGAACGACCACCGGCGATTTCTCCGGGAGCGTGCCGGCCAGGTGCGCGGCCAGGGCGCTGGACCTGTGGCACAATTCCCCGTAGGTGAGGGTTCGACCGCCACTGATGAAGGCCGCGCGATCCGGGGTCATCTTGCCCCAGTGCTCGATACGCTCGATGATTTCCATGCGGGATTCCCTTATCGCGGCCCTCGGCCGCAACTCAGAGTCTGTTCCGAAAGCCGGGTCTGACGGTTGTAGGGTGGGTGCAACCCACCAACGCAAAGCCCTGGTAATACTGATGATCGGTGGGTTTCACCCACCCTACG
>JAJPJC010000086.1 GCA_021324445.1 Isosphaeraceae bacterium | reverse complement strand
CGCTCTTAGCGGGTTGGGAACGAATGCCAGAGGGTGCAGAAGGCCCCGCGGGGGCGGCGGTCCTGAGCCAGGGGTGAAACCCCTGGAGGACCCGAGATGGGATCCGCCCGCGTGGGCTGTTTTTGCATGCAGGACTTCACGGACCTGGTTCGACGTCGCCATGGTGTGGTTCCCTTCATCTCACCGGGACTCTCGTCTTCGGGTTCTCAGGGCGACAGGCCTGACCGTCTCCGACGGGAAGACTTCCCGGTACAAGTGATCGACGGCCAGCTCGATGACCCGAGTTCGGGTCAGTCCGCCGCGCTCCTCGCTGATCCGGTCGATGCGCTGAATTGTCAGCGAGGGAAGTCGGAATGAGGATCGGGGCGTCTCCGGCATGGCTTGACCTCCGATCCCGATTGTCGCGCCCGGTCGTGACCTGTCAAGACGAGGATCTTCGCCGGAGTGCGGGGGGCCGGCCGCCTCGGGGGCTTTCCCGGCTCGTTTCTCACTGCGCCGCCGACTGGGTCCCCATGGGGCTGCCGCGGATGGACAGGCCCTGGGGAAGGGGCCGACCCGCGACGCTGAAGCCACGCTCGACCAGGTCGTTGCGAATGCGGCGGTAGAGCCCGAAGCTGTCGGGGTAGACCCACAGCGTGATCGTGGTCCGATTGGGGTTGATCCGGTTGATGGCCTGAGTGAACTCGGAGATCGGGTTCTGCGTCGCCTCGTAGGTCTCGCCCCGGTGCTCGGACTCCGGGATGAGCTCCCAGCCCTTGAGGTCGAAGCGACGGATGTTCCGCCGCTCGATCAACTGCTCCATGGACTCGGGCATCGTGGGAACCAGCTCGTAAGCCAGGGAGAAGGCCCCGGCCGGCCCGACCTTGGAGCTAATCCCCCCAATCCGGTCGGCCATCCGGATGCGGAGCTGGGCGTCGGCCCTGGTCAGCTCGAGGAGCTTTTTGAGGTCGATGAAGGTGATCCGATCCTGGCGGAGCTCGAAATGGCATTCGTCCTGGGCGGCCGGCCGGGCCACCGGGCTCTTGCTGAGGATGCTCGTCGCCTTGGGCCGCGGCTGGCTGCGCAAGGTCGCCAGCTCGGTCGCCAGCCGGTCGCGCTGCCCGCGGAGGAAGCCGCCGCGGGCCGACGCCTGCGCGATCCGGATCGAGGGATCGCGGACCTGGAAAGCCAGTCTCTTGGCGCGGAAGGCGTCGAGTGCGGCCTGTTCGACGGTTCGCGCCAGCGACCGGGCCGACTCGGCCGCGCGATCCTCGGCCCGGGCCCGGTCCCGGCTGGCGGCGTCCAGGGCCGCCTCCGCCGCGGCGACCTGGACCCGATCCACTGCCGGTGGCGGTGGCGGTGGCGGTGGCTCGGCCGCTGGTGCGGGAGGCGCTGGCGCCTCGTGGACCTCCTCGCCCACATCGGCTCTGGCGATCAGGGGAGGAGAGGTCGGCGGCGGTGAGGGCGGCGACTCGGTCCGCTGCACCGAGCGCGGGCTGTGCTGCAGGAACGCGGTGACCGCCGCGATTCCGAGTATCACGCTCGCCAACTGCGCGGCGGCGCGGCGATAGACTCTTGCGGTCGGCGTGTCCGACAGCGGCGGAACTCCGACCCGGTTCTCTCCCGCGGGGCGAGCCGGCGAGCCCGGGCCGGCCGGGCCGGCACCATCGGCGATCCCGTGTGATCTCATTTCGTCGTTCCGGTCAAAACGGGCTCGTACTGGGGGCCTGCAACCTGCAACGACATCGGCCAGTCCAGCCCTGAGAAGAGAAGCTGTCCCCGGGCGGTCCAGAACGTGGAGGATCCCCCAGTCTCAACCAGGAACTTGACCGACGGTTTGGGGCGGATCATCGGGTCGACCTGCGCCCGCCGCCGCACCAGCGCGACCAGCTCGCGCTTGAGCAGGCTCTCCTGGCTCGACCCTTTTCCCGACCCCCTGCGCAGCGCCTCGGTGGTCAGTCGATAGCCGCCGGGATGCAGCAAGACGTCATTCCTGCGGCAGACCACGACGATCGGGAACGGGACTTCGATCGCGCCGGTCGGTCGGTCGGGGGGTGCCAGCGGAGGTAAGGTGAAATCCTTGAGGAAACTCGAATCGGAATCGGTATTCGGAGTCAACCCCAGGCTGGGGAGGCTCATTCCCGACGCCGGCGTCGCGTTGCCGGCAGCCCCCGAATTCCCCGCCGGGCTGCTCCAGGAGGAGTCGTTGCCGGTGTCAGCGGCATCCGATGCCAGGCTGGAGGTCAACCCGGCGAGGGCACTCGATCGACTCCCGGCCGCACTCGACGCGGAGCTTGATCCCCCTGCTGTCGCCGAGGAAGAGGCCGAGCTCGATCCGGCCGCTGGGAACGGACTGGACCACGACGAGGCTGTGCCATTGGCCGGGCTCGAGTCGGCCGGGGATCCCCCCGGGCTCATCGTCCCCGCGAGAGCCGACCGATCTCCGCCGGACTGGTCCGGCGCGTCGGCCGCCACTGGAGTCGAGCCGCCGGGTGCGGAGAATCCGGATCCGGCCTGGTCTGCTCCGAGCCCTTGCAGCCGACCCGTACCACCTTGCGGCCCGGCGGCGCCGGCCATGGACCCGCCCCCCACCGGCAGCGGGGGCATGGCGACCTTGTCGCCGGCCGGCTCCAGGTCAGGCAGCGTGCCCGGGGCGCCGCCACCGGTCCCGCTCCGCTCCGATCCCGAAATCGCCCCAGGCGCGCCCGCGCTCCCACCCGGGGGCGTCGTCGCCTCGGAGGAGCCCCCAGCACCAGCCGAAGCGAACTGCGACCCGGCGCGTCCTGCCGAGGGCAACCCGGAGACGCCCGGCCCCAGGCCAACCGGTCCGGAGGCCCCCTTCCCGGTCGCCGGGTTCGCCGCTCCGGCCGGGAAACCCAGGCCCGACCCGGTTTCACCCGATCGCGACGCCCAACCGCCCCCACCCGGGCCAAGTCCCGGACTGCCGACGCCGCCGGCGAAGCCGGCCGATGGGGAGGGCGCCGGCTGCGTGCCAGCCGACCCGGTTCCGGGTTCGTTACCCAGCCCCAGATTCTCGCCCGTTCCCCACTGGGGGCGAGCGGAGCCGGAACCACGACCGGCGCCATCGCGGCGCGCCTGCGACGGCCAGACGAAGTCGTCGGGAGAGGTGGAGGTCTCGTCCGACCGGGCACCTGCAGCGCCGCCCGGCTGGGTTCCCCCGTTGAAGGTCAGGCCAGCACCAACTCCGGTCGGACGATCGCTGGAGCCGAGACCTGGCCCGGGGACAGACCCGCCCGGGTCGGGTCCAGCCGGGTCGGCTTGCACAGGCTCGCGACGCCCCGCCGCGGCTGCCAGCGCGGGCGGTTCCAGCGGCACCGTCCCGTCCCAGGTCGTCAGATCCTCGAGATCGGGGACATCCACCACGAGATCCTGTTCGATCAGCTCGTATCCGAAGGTGATCCCGAGCGGCTCCAGTCGCTCGCGGGCCTCGTAATAAGGCCGGATGCCGTTGGGCCGCACCAGGAAAACCAGGTACGGGACCGCGGGTGCCCCGTCAGGGGTCTCGGACCGCTCGATGATCAGCATCTCGCGTGCGATGGCCAGGACAACCGGGCTGGATCGCGGATGGATCAGCGGCGAGAGATCGAGCATGGAGAACGTCAGTCCCTTGGGCTGCAGCTTGGCGACGTTCCCTGTACACTCCAGCACGATCGGCCGCCGCCAGGTCCCGTTGGGTCCCTTGTAGGGGAGGACCGCGTAACTCGATCGCTGGCGCGCCTTGGTCAACGCCGCTTTCAGGAGGTCGCGCTCCCGCGCCAGCACGTCGCGTTCGACCTGCAAGGAGGAGACGTCCTGCTCCAGCCCTTCGGCGCGCCGGGTCAGGGCCCCAATCTGCTGGCGGACCAGGAGTTCCCGGCGCTTCCAGCGCTGCGACTCGCCGAGGGCCGCCTGCCGGGCGGTCTCCCACTGCTCCGTGCGCCGATCCGCCTCCCGGGCCGCCGCACGTTCCTTCCCCAGGGCGGTGGTCATCCCAGCCAGGATCTTCACTGTGGGGTCTTCAGCCGGTACGGCGCTCCTGGGAAGCGGCGCGGAGGTCGGAGTGGGAGCCGACTTGGGGGGTTTGGATGGGGATGGTTGGGTTGCCGCGGTTTCAGGGATCTGTGCGGTCTGGGAAACTGATGGGCGCAGGAGAGGCGTTGGTGTCGAAGGCTGGGTAAGCGGCCTCGGGGAGATCTTGGCCGCGTGACGATGGACGGTCAGGACGAGGTTGAAGGTCCCGGCCAGAGTGCCGAGAATCATCACCAAGAGCCAGCGCTCGGTCCAGACCGCCCCGTTACGGTGCGTCATCGGTCCCGATCTCCCCGTCCTTGGGTCGCGCTCCATTCTGTCTGCGCCGGCGTCCTGGTCCGACGTCTGATCAGTCCATCCCTACAATCGGCAAGCCGCGCCGGCATCCTATAAAAAGTCGATGGTCTTCGCGACGCGACTTCTCGCGCTACCTCTTGAACGAGATCGGCTTGCCGCCCCACGATCTTGAGCTCCAGCACTCAGTCCGATCACCAAGGATTGCGTGCTGTAGGGCTAGTTGGCAGCCATCGGGGCTGCTCCAATAGGGGCCGGCCCCTGGGATCACGCCCGGAATCGATTGCCCCGGATGAGTCATGCTCGAGCGCTGGTTTTCGGTGATCAAGCTGCCGATGAGCTGGAGGCAGTTCCACCGGCTGCCGCAGAATCCGGCGTACCAGTACGAATACCGCGACAAGGCGGCCTGGCTCTCACCCCGGCCGAGGTTTCAAAGCGCGCGCCTGGAGCTTCGGCACCCCGGCGAGCTGCCCGCGGTGATCGACGCCCGGGACTCGGTACGCTTCCGCCCGCTGGAGGAGCCCGACTGGCCACGGCTCTCGCGGCTCTTCGCCGGCGCGTTCCACCAGGTCCAGCCGTTCGCCAGCCTGAGCGCTCGCCGGCGGCTCGAAGCCGCGCGGGGCTGCTTGAAATACACCCGCGAGGGGGGCGACGGTCCACTCATTCACCCAGCTTGCCATGTCGCCCTGAGCCAGGAGCATCCTCACCCCGTCGGCGCGGTCCTTGTGACGCTGGTCCCTCCGGTCAACCTCGACGATTCCTGGAGCCTGCGCTGGAAGTCTCCGCCGCCGCCGGACTGCATCGAGCAACGCCTGGGACATGCCCACCTGACCTGGATCTTCGTCGGCCCCTGGCACGCCGGCTACGGCGTCGGCACCGCCCTGCTGGCCCGTGCCGCGCTGGGCCTCATCGAGCTCGGTTACACCGAGCTGATCAGCTCGTTCCTCCTGGGGAACACTTCCAGCATGCTCTGGCACTGGCGCAACGGCTTCCAGCTCCTGCCCTCGGTCGACTCGCGGCGGCGATTCTTGGCCATGGTCCGCGCATCACATCCCCTGGAGAGCCCATCCCGTTGACGCGGCACCGCTGGCTTGCATCCTCGGAGGCGTGTCCATCGTGGAATTTGGGTTTCGGAATCACCGTGGGCTTTTGGATTCTGCGTCGTCGATTCCAATCCTCCGTGCATTCGTGTCAACCCCGGTTCGAGCAGGAAACGACCCGGGCCGGTACCGGCCGGCTCTGGTCAGGCGAGTGGCGTGGGGTTAAGATAGGGGACGATTGGTGAGCTCGGCTCGCGCGCGGCGACCGGTCGTCCCGAGAGCGTCACATCGGGAACAAGCGATCACCCCTCAGGTGCGAAGGATGGCGTCATGGCTGGGAAACCGCTGAATCGTCTCGACCTCCGGCGGCAGCGGGAGGCCGCCGAACCCCTCGATCCCATGGAGGATGAGACCGACGAGGTCGTCGAGGAGGTCGAGGAAGAGGAGGTTGCAGAGCGCAAACCGAAGAAGAAGGCCAAGGCGCCGGCCAAGACCAAGGCCAAATCCTCGCGCTCGGCCAAGCCTGCGGCGCGGATGCGGATCGTCTGGGCCGTTCTCAACGATGCCTTCAAGCCAGTGGCCACCTTCGAGTATTCGCAGAAGGAAGCGGCCGAGTCCAAGGCCACCGAGCTGACGGCCAAGGGGAAGGGAACCCACTTCGTCCAGCGGACCAAGGAGCCGATGCCGGAAGATGCCCCGGGGATCGGCGCGGCGATCCCTCGGGTCGTCGCGCCCCCGGCCAAAGCCGCCCGCAAAGAGGCCGCGGCCGTCATCGAGGAGGAGGACGAGGGCGAAGACGAGGACGAGCACGAGCTCGAGCTGGGGGAAGAGACCGACGACGAGGAGGAATGAGCACGCCTTGCTGGTGGCGTCGTGAGTGGCGAGTGGTTGGTGGCGAGTGGCGCGTGAGAAGCGTTCGGATTCGCGCCACTCGCCACCAGCCACGATCCGGCCGACGGAGGGCTTGTCCGTGTATTCGGTCTACCGCGTTCAGCCCAGGCAACCGGCCGGTCCGGCCCGATCCCTCGATCATGCCCTGATGTTGGCGGAAGCCGGTGGCCCCGGCCGCTATGAGGTCGTCGTCATCGGCGACGTGCCCAGGCATCTCTGTTTCATCACCCGCCACGAGAACGGGACATTCACCATCGACCCAAGACACGCCGGCGGTCTGATGGCCGTCCTGGGCGATACCCTCACGCGTGCTTGACTCGAAATCCGTGCCGGACATCCAGAACAGCGCCGAGGTCCGGGTCGAACCCAGCTCAACTGGATCGGAAACGACGACCATCGTGCTCGCTGCCGCATGGAGTTCACCATGGACTCGTCCATGCTCATGCCAGCCAACGTCCCCGGCCACGAGCACGAATCTCCGGCATCGCGCCTCCGGAGCCTCGTCCTCAAGTCGGCTCTTCTCAACCTGGTGATCGTTCTGACCTCCTTCCCGGTCCTGGTCTCCGCTGGGGGACCTGAGGCTGTCGTCCCGACCCTGGCCATCATGGCAGGGATCACCGTCTTGATCTGGACCGCGACCTTCACCGTGTTCTCATTCGTTTCGCTGGCCCGGATCGTCTGCACGGCAATCTCCTCGGGGACGCGGCGGAAACCCTCACATCCCGCGGAGGAGGCGGGGGTCGCGGATCGTTGGCTGGACGGCCCGGGCTGACGGACAGGGGCAGCAAGGCGCCGAATCGCCCCAGGGCCGCTTGAGCGGTCATTCGCCCTCGAGGAGAAGCCGTGAGACCACGTCTGATCGTGCTCTTGCCCCTCATTGTCCTCACTCCCGCGGCCGGCTGTGGCCGGGCGTCCTCCGCCAGCGCACGCAAGCCGCGGTTTGCCTTCGTGATCAACGTCCCCGGCCGGTTCTGGGACATCGCCCACGCCGGCTGCCTGAAGGCCGCCGACGAAGAAGGGGTCGAGGTCGAATTCCACGTCCCGGGCGCCAGCACGGCGGCCCAGCAGAAGCAGATCGTCGAAGATCTCTTGAGCAAGGGAATCCACGGGCTGGCCATCACGCCGTTGAATCCCCAGAGCATGACACCCGTGCTCAACCAGGCGGCCGAGTCCATGCCGGTCGTCTGCATGGACTCCGACGCGCCCAGTAGCCGGCGCCTCTGCTATATCGGCACCGACAACGTCGACCTGGGCCGTCGGGTCGGCGCGGAGTTGAAGACGCTGCTGCCCGAGGGGGGCAAGGTGGCGCTGTTCGTCGGCCAGCTCGACGTCGGCAACGCCCGCGAGCGGCAGCAGGGCGTCCTGGAAGCGCTCAAGGGGAGCAAGCTGGAAGTCATCGGGACGTTCACCGATGGTGCCGACCGCCCGACCGCGCGGTCCAACGCAGCCGATGTCCTGACCAAGAACCCCGACCTCAAGGGGATAGTCGGGCTCTGGGGCTACAACGCGCCGGCCGCCGCCAAGGCCCTGGAGGATAACCCGGGTCGGGACGTCAAGGTCGTCGGCACCGACGAGGAAGCGGAGACGATCCTGGCCCTGCGCCAGGGCAAGATGCAGGCCAGCGTGGCGCAGCAGCCGTTCGAGTTCGGCTACCAGTCGATCAAGATGCTCGCCCGACTGCATCGCGGGGACCACGTCGAGATTCCCACCAGCCGGATGATCTTCGTCCCGACCTACCGGATCGATCGCTCGAACGTGGATGAGGTCGAGGACTCGGTCAATCGCTACCTCGCCATCCTCGACAGGCACGAATCCCGATGAGCGGCGCGGGACCGGGCCAGCCCGAGCCGATCAGGGCGGGAGATCGTCCCCCGTTGCTCGAGCTGCGCCACGCCGGCAAGAGTTTCCACGGCGTCCGGGTGCTCGACCGGGTCTCGCTGGTGGTCCGCCCCGGCGAGGTCGTCGCGCTGGTGGGCGAGAACGGGGCGGGCAAGAGCACGCTGCTCAAGGCGATCGGTGGCATCCACATGCTCGACGAGGGGGAAATCCGGATCGACGGCCAGCCCGTCCAGCTCGAGAACGTGCGGCAGGCGACGGGCGTCGGGATCAGCCTGATTCATCAGGAGGCCAGCCTGGCGGGCACTCTGAGCGTCGCCGAGAACGTTTTCCTCGGCCAGCAGCCCCACCGGGGACCCCGATGGCTGCCGATCACCGATCGCCGCCGGATGAGCCAGCGGACGGCCGAACTGCTGCGGCGCGTGGGCCTGGCCTGCTCGACCGCGGCGCGGGTCGACGACCTGAGCATCGGCCACCGGCAACTGGTCGAGATCGCCCGGGCGCTGGCGACCGACGCCCGGCTGATCGCCTTCGACGAGCCGACGAGCAGCCTGTCCCTGAGCGAGGCGGACCGGCTCTTGCAGCTCATCCGCCAGTTGCGCGCCGACGGCGCCGCAGTCCTGTACGTCTCGCACCGGCTGGGCGAAGTCCAGGCGATCGCCGATCGAGTCGCCGTCCTCCGCGACGGCCGGCTCGTGGGCGAGCTCGAAGGCGCCGCGATTGAGCACGATCGGATGGCGTCGCTGATGATCGGCCGCGCGGTCCGGGCGATTGTCCACCGCGCGGGGCGTCGCGCCGAGGCGGAACGGGACGCGCTGCGCGTCACGGAGCTTCGCTACCGGGCAGCCGCCGAACCGATCAGCTTCCACGTCGCCCGAGGGGAGATTGTCGGCCTCGCCGGCCTGGTGGGCGCCGGTCGGACCGAGCTGGCCAGGGCCCTCTTCGGGGTCGACCCCATCCTGGGCGGCCGCGTCGCGGTCGCGGGGCGAGAGGTCCGGATCCGCAGCCCCCGCGACGCCGTCGCCGCCGGTCTCTTCCTGGTCCCCGAGGACCGCAAGACCCAGGGCCTGATGCTCCAGGACCCGGTCGCCGACAACATCGTCCTGGCCGCCCTGCCCCGGCTGGCGCGGGGGTTCTTGCGGCGCAAGGCGGCCGAGCGCCGGCTGGCGGATGGTCAGGCGCGAAAGCTGTCAATCCGTGCCGCCGGGCTGGATCAGCCGGTTTATCAGCTCAGCGGCGGCAATCAACAGAAGGTCGTCCTGGCCCGGTGGCTGGCGCTGGAGCCGAAGCTGCTGATCCTCGACGAGCCGACGCGCGGCGTGGACGTGGGCGCCAAGGGCGAGATCTACGCGATGATGTCCGAACTGGTTGACTCCGGCGTCGGCATCCTGATGATCAGTAGTGACATGGAGGAGATCATCGCGCTGAGCGACCGGGTCCTGGTGATGCGCCGGGGCCGGATCAGCGGCGAGCTGGACCGCGCCTCTCTCGACGAATCGAGCATCCTCACCCTCGCGCTGGGAGATCGCCCATGATCCGGCCGCGACGCCTCGACGACGTGACGGTCCAGGTCCTGGTCCTCTCCGCGATCCTGCTGGTCCTCGTCGTGGCCACCGGCCTGGCCAATGCGAACTTCTTCCGGCCGGTGACGCTCCGGGGCGTGGTGCGCGACACGGCGATCCTCGGCCTGCTGGCCCTGGGTCAGGCGGTCGTGATCCTCTCGGGTGGGATCGACCTGTCGGTCGGGTCGGTCCTGGGCTTCGCGGGCGTGGTGGGCCTGCTGCTGGCGAACCGGGTCGAGGGGATCAGCCTCTGGGCCATCGCCGCGGCCCTGGTGCTGCTCGGCGTCGTGATCGGACTGGCCCACGGCCTGCTGATCTGCCTGCTGGACCTCCAGCCGTTCCTGGTGACGCTGTGCAGCCTGCTGGTCTTCCGGGGCTTCTCACGCGCGCTCACCGGTGATCGGATCGTCTCGTTCGATCCCGAGTCCCACCCGGCTCTCGCCGCCATCGGCCAGGGATCCTGGCTCGGCCTGCCGATCCCCGCCTATGTCCTGCTGGCGGTGCTGGCTGTCCTCGGTTTCTTCCTGCAGTTCACTGTGCCCGGCCGGTATCTCTTCGCCCTGGGGGCCAACGCCGAGGCCGCCCGCTTCAGCGGCGTCCCGGTGAAGCGGCTCCGGGTCGCCAGCTATGTCCTGTGCTCGGTGGTCACGGTCCTGGCCGCGCTGCTGGAGGCCGGCAGCATCGGCAGCGTGACCCCCTCGACGGCCGGGTCGACCTACGAGATGTACGCCATCACCGCGGCCGTGCTGGGCGGCTGCTCGCTGCGCGGCGGGAAGGGGTCCGTGATCGGAGTGATCATCGGTGCAGCCGTGCTCCGGGTGCTCCGCTCGTCGGTGATCTTCCTGGACATCTCGACGTACTGGACCCTGGCCGTTACGGGCCTGGTCCTCCTGGCCGCCGTGGTGACCGATGCCCTCGTCCGGCGCCGTCGGCCATCGTGAGCCGAGCGCACTCTTTACGGATGATCCCGCCGCGGGCGATAGTGGATGCCACCGTGCGCCTGTTCAACTCCGCGTGCGGTGCCGATCCTCTGGTCTTCTCATCTGCGTCCATCTGCGCAATCCGCGGACAACCCACTTCTTCCCCCTGCGGATCATCCCAGTTCGAGGGCCAAGGTTGTCTTGACGATGATCGTTCGGGATGAGGAGATGAACTTGCCACAGTGTCTTGAATCGGTCCGCGGCGTCTTCGATGAGGTCATCGTGGTCGATACCGGCAGCGTGGATCGGACCCGGGCGATCGCCGCGGAGTT
>JAJPJC010000488.1 GCA_021324445.1 Isosphaeraceae bacterium | reverse complement strand
GGGATGATGTAGAGCACCGGCCACTTCCCCGGATGGCCCGACCGCGGCATGGCCGCGGGCAGGATCACCGCCGCGCGGTGCTGGATCGGCCGGTGGTGGAACGCGGAGAGCTTCGGGCTGGGCAGCTCGACCAGCTTGATCCGGTCGGTCTCTGGGAACCGACGTGGCGGCACGACTTGATCCACTGTCAAGGCGATCGTGCAGACGGCCTTGGGGTCGAGCTTGGCTCGGACGACCGGCCCGAAGGCGTTCCCCGCGCCGTCGCCGATCCGGTGCGTGTCTCGATTGAGCCGAACCACGGCCTGGATCGCGTAACGGCCCGGCTTCAGCTCGGTCAGCCCGCGGGGGAATCCGTCGGCGCGGGCATCGATCCGCAACGGCTCGCCCGGCTTCCAGTCCCGGACGTCCCGGGCGAAGAATGGGTTGGGATGGAACCAGTCGGGGCCGCGCCGCGGCTCGGCCGTCGACCCGTCCGGGCCGAGCAGGACATACACGCGTGCCGTGATCGGCTCGCGCTGGACCGCCGGCGTACACTTCACCTCGAAGGCCAGGCCCTGCGGCTGCGGCTCCTCGCGGGTCGCGGCAGGAGAGGCCGACGCGATCAGCAAGAGCGCCCCGGCGATCCGTCTCGACCCGGAGTTTCGCACGGTCTCTGACCCGGTGAAGATGCTCAAGTCGGGCGTTCTCCCGGAATTCCTTGGCTCGTGAGCGGGTGTGCTTGCGCGTGCGTTCACGCACGGCCCGCGTGGCGATCGAGCCGCTCGGGTACCGGCAAGAGCGGATGATCGCGGAGGAGCTGCTCGCGGGTGAGTCGGGGCACGGGCCGGAAGAAGCGTGCGGCCAGCCGAGCCGAGCCCAGCACGCACTCTTTCTCGATCAAATAGTAGCGATTGTACTGGTCGATCACCAGGTTGGCCGGCTCGAGGTTCAAGCGGTCGAGGAATTCCAGCCAGCGTTGATTGAACCGGAGCACGGCGGCGACCAGGTCGCCGGCGATGCTCCGCTGCTGCCGGATCGAGGCGGACACGACGGCCCACCGGGGTGCCTCGGCCCCCGAGAGCGCCCAGAGCGGCTCGAGGGAACTGACGAAGACGCCGGACCACTCCTCCGGACCGGACACCGCCCGCGCCCACTGGCGGAGCCGCAGGTGCACCATGTTGAGCCGATCGGCCCGCGCCCGCCGGCAGCGATCGTGCAGCCGCTTGACCAGATCCTCCAGCTCCAGGCCCCGCCGCGCGAACGCGGGCGCGTCGAAGAGGCCCATGATCTCCTTGATCTCGGCCTCGACATCCCCCCTGATCATGAGCAACGATTCGTCGGTCTCGTCCATATCACTCCGGCAAGAACGTCGGTCAGGCTTGAGCCTGACAGGATCGGAACGTCAGGCTCAAGCCTGACCTACGACGGGAGCTTCTTCCGTGCCGGGGTAAAACTCGTTGTGGCTCGGGGATGGCGAGTGGCGGGGAAAGGCGAACCACCCCGCGGGTCTTCTCCCCCCACCGGCCAACCGCCACTCCGTCAAGTTCCCCGTTCCGGCGGCTGGGGGGATGCGACGCGAAGGTTGAGACTCCGGCGATAATGCCAGAGCTGGCGCTTGGGGCCGCGGGCGCTGGTCCGCTTGGCCCAGGCCTGGGCGACCGCTTCGAGGGCTTTCTGCGGGGGCTGGCCGGCCAGCGCCGCCGCGCGCGCCTGGGCCAGGTCATCGAGGTAGCCGGCGGCATCCGGGATCCGCAGGCCCGGCACCACCCGTTCGGCGAGCAAGGTCCGACTGACCGCGTCTGACCACGACCGGGCGTCGACGTCCGGGGCGGAGGTCGGGTCCGGCAAGCCCTGGCTCATCTGGCTGATGCGGCAGGGCAGCATCGGGAAGGCCCGCTCGGAGCGCAGGCGGTTGGAGTTCTCGGGGTTGGTCAGGTACTTGGCGAAGTCGAGGGCGGCGTCGCGCTGGGTGCCGGCCAGCCCGCTGCGGACGCCGACCAGCCAGCCCCCGCCGCGCGGCAGGAAGCTGGGCGCGTTCCGCCGGGCGGGCGTCTCCCAGGTCTTCTGGCTGGGGTTGAAGACCCGGTCCGAGCCCGGCAGCGGCCCCACACCCAACGGCTTGCCGTGCGACCAGGTCGCGGCGCGCTCGGCACGATCGATCAACATCGCCACCGTGCCGTTGCGGAACGCCTGGCGCGCGGACTCGGCGTCGGACCGCTCCCCACCGGGCGGCCCGCACGTCTTCAAGGCGATCAAGGCCTGCAAGGACTCGACGAATGGGGGCGTGCCGATCCGCGGGTTCATCGTGTCGGAGTCGAAGAGAAACGAGTAATGATCCGGATGCTGTCCCAGGCTGGCCGCGCGGGCCAGGAACGTCGCGTTGCCGAGGCCCTCGGGGTCGGGACCCAGCACCAGGGCCAGCCCGTGGTCCGGCCGGCCGTCGCCATCCCAGTCCCGGCCCTGGAAGAACCGGGCGAGGGCGTCGAGCTGCTCCCAGGTCGCCGGCAGCTCCAGCTTCAGACCCTTGTCCCGCGCCGCGGCCTGGTTCGCCGCGCGCTCGAAGGCGTCCCGGCGATAAACCAGCACCAGCGCCGAGCCGCCGAGGGGCAGGGCCACCCGGTCGCTGCCGGCGCGCGTGACCTGGTCGCGGTAGGCCCGGGCGATGTCCATGTATCGATAGGTGTCTTCCCGCTCGGGCGCGGTCCCGGCCGGGTCGGGCTGGCCGCCGGCCTCCTCCGAATCCTTCGGCGCCGGCGGCAGGACCGCCTCATTCGGGATCGTGGCCAGCGCGCCGGCGTCGACCAGGTCGCCGAGCCGATGGGCCGGGAACAGCAGCACATCGACTTCGCCCAGGGATTCCAGTGCCAGCGGCTGTTGGCGGATCGAGAGCTCACCCCCCCGGGAGGCAACCCACTCCCCGCGCTGCGCGGTCACGCCGGCCAGCAAGGCCGCGTCGTCCAGAGCCCCGACCTTCACGACCAGCCCCTGGAACGACGGGACCGCGGTGATGGGCTCCTTCGGCTCTTGCCAGCAACCGGATAAGAGCGCCGCTCCGGCTCCGAGGATCGCGGCGAACAGGGACACGCACCACTTGCGACTGCGCACCAGAGCGGAAGCTCCCACAAGGGACCACGCACAAACAACCAGACCGTTTCACCACCCCCCCATGGTACGAAATCGTCGGGGCGGTGGTCAAACTAGGTCCTTTTGTCCGTGGTCCGTGGTGGGAGCTGCCGCTCCGCGCCGCCGTCGTGGCCCGTCTTCGAGTGCCTCAGCGTTCCCGGACCAGGCGAGTCCGCACGCCTCAGCGAACCACGGACAACGGACCAATCAGTGATCAATCCCCAGCCGGTAGAGGATCTCCTGGAACTGCTCGTGGTAGACGTCGTCGGTGGAGTGCAAGTGCTCGGCTTCGGAGATGAACTTCAGGGTGTCATCGCGCTTCAGACCGTACTGGCGGAGGATCTCCTCGAAGGGCTCGAGGTCGTGGGCGTAGATGAAGAGCAACTTGTGCTCGTCGAACTGGACCTCCATCGGTCCATTCGGGTTGAGGGCGGCCAACCCGGTGCAGCCGTCGTGGAGCAGGAGCGGCTCGAAATCGTAGAGCGTGCTCTTGAGGATGACCGTGTCGATATGCTCGCGATAGAGATCGGTGTGGGAGCCCGGGTCGGAGTCGTGGCTGGACTCCATGACGACGTCGACCACCTCGCCGAGCGGGTCGAGCAGATCCATGAAGACGTCGAAGAGCTGCTCCGCCGAGACGGCGGCGGCCAGCACCGGCATCTTGTTCCCGCTCTCGGGATCACAATACGTGTCGCGGCGGTAACCGGCGCGGGGGATCACATCCAGGCCGATCGAGGGGCGGACCGCGTCGGTCAGCGCGAAGGTCCCGTAACGGCCGATCCGGAGGTGGGCATCCAGTTGTTCCTGGCTGAGATCGTCAAAACTCGTCCGGGCCATCCGGCTCGGGTTGTTCCGCAGCACACGCTCGAGAAAGCGCTGGAGAAAACTCATTGGAAAGGCTCCCCTCCTAAAAACCGCGACGAGCACTGGGAATTGGTCGATGTAAGCCCTCGGCCACCGCGTCAAGCAGTCTTGGGTTGACCCCCAAGCCGCGCCTCCCAGGCATCCGCTTGACACCGCGCCCAAGGGAGCCGAGACCCACCCCGGGGACGGTCGCCTTTCCGTTGGCAACTCGATCACGGACACTCGGTCAACTCAACTCATTTCATCTCATCCATGCGTGGCCCTCATCCGCACCATCCTTGTCTTCTTCCGACCCCACTCCAGCCCCTGGGACCGTACCACACCCACCCGCGATCGCAACGGCCCAGCCTGCATGCATGCCTGCCGCATCGTCCGCCCCGAAACCGTTGGGACCGCGGGCGGACTCTTATGCAAGTCCAATACCACCTCGAAAACCGTCCGAGTCCAACGACTTGTGCGGCCCGACCTGCCAAAAACTTGAGTCAAGTTTTGGAAAATATGGACTCTCTCGGAGAGAAGTCAACCGTACAATCGTCGTGCCACCATTTTGTAAGCTTTTTCCGCTGGCGTACAAGATCTCCGATCCAGAAAGCCACTTGTGTTGATGCGCGGAAGCAACAGGACGATCGATTTCGCCACATCCGGTCTTCATCAGGGCGCGATGCCGAGCTTGGAGCCCATTCTGGATGGGAGGATGCATCGGGCGGGTGGTGGCGGCCAGGCTGGTCCCGGCGGTCGCTGCGCCGGGTCGGCGGTGTTATACTGAGACGCGGGTGAGGGAGGGTCGTGGTCCGCGATCACGTCGAGCGGAACCAGACGATTGCCGTGCTCCTTTCGGTTGGGAACGACGCCGGCGCCCCTCGGCTGGGGAAGGGGTGCGGCGCCTGCGCGCAGGACGGTTTCCTGAGGGGGTGCCCCGATGCTGGATCTGAAATACGTGGTGGCGCATGCGGAGGCGGTCAAGCAGAACAGCCGCAACCGCAACGCACCGCCGCAGGTGATCGAGGACATCGATCGGGTGGTCGCGCTGGAGTCGGAGCGGCGCGGACTGCTCCAGGCGGTCGAGGAGATCCGCCGGCGGCAGAACGAGGTGGCCCAGGCCACCGGCCGCGAGAAGGACCCGCAGCAGCGCTCCGCGCTGATCGAGGAGGGGAAGCGGCTCAAGTCCGCGGTGGCCGAGGAAGAGGAGCGGCTCCGCAGCCTCGAGGGGGAGCTGAACCAGCGGTTGAAGCGGATCCCCAACCTGACGCACCCGGATGCCCCGGTCGGACTCAGCGAGGAGGACAGCCGGGAGCTCCGCAAGGTCGGCTCGCCCCGGGTCTTCGACTTCCCGCCCAAGGATCACGTGACCCTGGGCAAGGACCTCGACCTGATCGATTTCGAGACCGCCGGCAAGGTCAGTGGGACCGGCTTCTATTACCTCAAGAACGACGCCGTCTTGCTCGACCTGGCCCTCCAGCAGTTCGCCCTCCGCAGGTTGATCGACGCCGGCTTCACGCCGATCAGCACGCCCGACCTGGCCCGCAACCACATCCTGGAAGGGATCGGCTTCACGCCGCGCGGGGTCGAGACCCAGGTCTATTCGATCGAGGATACCGACCTCAGCTTGATCGGGACCGCCGAGATTACCCTGGGCGGGATGCACGCGGACGACCTGCTGGAGGAGGCCGAGCTGCCGCGGCGGTACGTCGGGTTGTCGCACTGCTTCCGGACCGAGGCGGGCGCCGCCGGCCGGGCCAGCCGCGGACTGTATCGCGTCCACCAGTTCACCAAGGTCGAGATGTTCGCCTTCACGACCGTCGAGGGCTCCGGGGCTGTTCACGCCGAGATGCTGGCCATCGAGGAAGGCCTGTTCCAGGCGCTGGGGATCCCCTACCGCGTACTCGATATTGCCTCGGGCGACCTGGGCGGGCCGGCCTATCGCAAGTTCGACATCGAAGCCTGGATGCCCGGTCGCGGCACGCACGGCGAGTACGGCGAGGTGACCAGCGCCTCGGACTGCACCGATTACCAGGCCCGGCGGCTGAATATCCGCTATCGACCCGCGGGCCAGAAAGGGACCCGGTTCGTCCATACGCTCAACGGCACCGCCGTGGCCATCAGCCGGGCGCTGATCGTGATCCTGGAGAACTACCAGCGAGCCGACGGCCGCATCGATGTCCCCGAAGTCCTGAAGCCGTGGGTCGGCAAGGATGTGATCGGCTGAGTCCATCACCTCTGGTGGGGTCTGTATGCGCCACCCGCTCCTGGTTCCCGACCTCCGCGAGCTGCTCCACGATGGCGAGGTCGCGGGCCTGCGCGACTTCTTCAGCGGGTATCACCCTGGGCGGGTGGCCGAGCTGATCGAGGACCTCGAGACCCAGGACGGCGATGCCCTGTTCCGGATCCTGCCGGCGCGGGACCGCGCCCAGGTCCTGAGCTATCTCGACAACGCGCGGCAGGTCCGGCTCTTCGGGGTGATGCCGGCGACGGAGGCCGCCGAGCTGCTCCACGTGATGTCGCACGACGAGCGCGCCGACCTGGTGAATCGGCTCGACGAGGACGTGGTGGATCCGGTGCTCCCCCACCTGGCCCAGGCGGAGCGCGAGGACATCCGCCGGCTGGCCAGCTACCAGCCGGGCACCGCCGGCGCCGTCATGACCACCGATTATGTCACGCTGCCGCCGCACATCACCGTCCGCGAGGCCCTCGACCGGCTCCGCCACGAGGCCCCCGACCGCGAGACGATCTATTACTGCTACGTGGTCGATCATCAGCGGCGGCTGATCGGGTTTGTCTCGCTCAAGCGGTTGATCCTCTCGCGCCGCTCGGCCGTGATCGAGTCGATCATGCAGCGCGACGTCATCTTCGCCCGGGTCGACGAGGACCAGGAAAGCGTCGCCCGCCAGATCGACAAGTACGACCTGATCGCCATCCCCGTCGTGGATGCCTCGGATATGCTGGTGGGGATCATCACCCACGACGACGCCATGGACATCCTCCGCCAGGAGCAGACCGAGGACATCCTGGCCTTCGGCGGCGTGTCGCGCGACGTCGAGGCCAACGAGGAGACCTACTGGCAGGGGCGGATCGTCGAGGCCGTCCGCCGCCGCATCGGCTGGCTGCTCTTGCTGTTCGTCGGCGGGACCATCACGCGCTACATCATCCACCGCTTCGACTGGGTCGATACCCGCTTCCCCGAGATCGAGTTCGACACCTTCATCCCCCTGCTGATCGGCACCGGCGGCAACGCCGGCAGCCAGGCTGTCGGCACGATCATCCGCGGGTTGGCCCTGGGCGAGATCCAGCGCAGCGACACGTCCCGTGTCCTGTTCCGCGAGGTCCTGACCGGCTTGCTCCTGGGCGCCCTGCTGGGCGTCCTCGGCTTCGTCTTCGCCTGGCTCCTGCTCGGCCATACGAAGACCTTCGCCACCGTCATCGCCCTGGCGATCATCGGCATCTGCGTCTGGGCCAACGGGGTGGGGGCGCTGGTCCCCCTCCTGGCCCGGCGGTTCGGGATCGACCCGGCCGTCGTCTCCGCCCCCCTGATCAGCACCCTGGTCGATGCCACGGGGTTGGTGATCTTCTATACCGTCGCCATCCTCATCCTGATCAAGCTGGCAGGGTCCGGTCCTTGAGTCCGGGAGGTCAGGTTTTCGCTTGGCGGGATCGGATTGTCGGGCTGGAAAGCCCGACCTACGGGACTGATCACGAATTGGCGTAGAGCTGCCCCCTGCTTCGCGAGCCCGCCCACCGGGGCCGCCTGCGGAACCAGTGCAGGTCCAGGGCATGGGCATGGTAGGTCAGTCCCATCATCCGCACCACAACCATCGCCTCGTAGAAGAGGAAGACCCAGAACCCCCAGATTGCCAGACCCTCGATCCACATCGTTGGCATGTGGAACAGCAGGCTCCAGCAGGCCAGACCGGCCAGGATCAGCGCGATGGTCGCCACCAGGCAGGGACGCAGGTAGTCCCATCCGGTCCGGAAGATCGCCAGGAAGACTGTCACCGGGTTGGCGGCCATGATGTTCTCGTGCAGCAGCGCCGCCGCCAGAGCCATCTGGGCATACCCGACCGCCAGCATGATCAGATCGATGAAGACAACCCAGTCGACCCAGTCGATGTCGCCGCAGTGCATCCAGTACATCAACAGCGGCACCCCGCCCAGCACCGCCCCGAACACCGCGGCCCAGAACCAGCGGCCGATCCCTTCGGCAATGTCGCTGGGATGCCACTCCGGCCATCGCGGGTGGTCGTTTTCGCCCGAGGCACTGGCCACCAGCATGTGGCCGAGAAACAACAGGGCGTAACCGAAGGTCATCGCGAAGCTGAAGAGCATGGGGGTCATCACCGGCACAATCAACAGCCCCAGCGCCCAATCCCCCTTCGTCATCGGCTGGAGCACCGCGATCACGTCGAAGACCGGCAGCGACAGCACCCACATCATCGGCGGTAAGAAGACCAGCAGCCCCAGGCCGGGTCCGTCGATGAGCGGATAAAGCAAGCATTCGCCCAAGCTCGGCGACACCCGAGGATGGCGCCATTTGAAGGCGCTCCACGACTCCTGCTGGGCCGCCGGCGAGATCACGCGGATGGCGAACTCGGCATTGGGATCGTACCAGCGTTTGCGGTGAGCCATGACAGCTTCATCCGAGAAGCAACAATCGGGCGACATCCCGCGGCCAGGCGCGATTCAGACGCGCCGCCGCCGGCTCTCGCGGAACCAGCCGATCGTCCGCGCGTGCCGCCGGTATTCCAGGCCCAGGACCCTCATCACCACCATCGCCTCATACAAAACGAAGGCCCAGGTTGCCCAGAGGGTCACAAAGACCAGGATCGGGATGCGGAACACCAGGACCAGGTAGAACGACCCGCAGGCCAGGACCAGTGCCGCGACCATGACCAGGCAGGGGCGGATCCACGCCAGGCCGACTCGCCAGAGTGCCTGGCAGACCGTGAGGGGATTGGCCGCCAGCAGGTGGTCGAACAAGAGGGCCGCGACCAAGGCCATCTCCGCATAGGCCATGCCCAGGACCGCGAGATCCAGGAAGACCACCCAGTCGAGCAGGTCGAGCCGGCCGCAATCGATCCAGTAGAGCACAGCGGGCACGCCACCCAGGCCGCCGCCCAGGATCGCGGCCGAGGCCCAGCGGCTGAGTCCCTGGATTATCTCATAGAGATCGGCCTCCGGCCAGCGGGGATGATCCACCTCGCCCGCGGCGCTGGAGGCCAGGATCGCGCCCAGGTAAAGCAACGTGTAGCCGACGATGACGATCAGTCCCATCACCGAGGGGATGATCGCGCGGATGGGGACGCCGCCACTGGTCTCCCCGTGGAATTGCATGTTGAGAGTCGAGAAGAAGACGAACGTGAGGAACCAGAAGAGGATGGAGAATGTGATCAGGAACCCGGCGCCTCGGAAGTCCCAGAGCGGGTAGAGGAGACTCCGCCAGAGGCTCTGCTCGGGTCCCTCCGGCTGCGGGACGAAGCCCCGCAGGGTGTCGAGCTTGTCGGCCAGCGTCGCCCTGGACCGGCGCTTCCGACCCCGCGGACGGCCCCGGGAGGTGCTCAGGGTGGTCTCCCGACCATCCCGCTCTGGGGGCGGGTCGGCCGGCTGGGCCGGGGTGGGGACGGCGCGCTCCGGGTGGAGACTGGAACGCGTGACCGGGGCGGGCGCCGGGGCAGACTCCACTGGCATGGACTCATCCGCCGGACCGGCGGCCGGCTCGGGGACGCGCAGCGCCGCGCCGCAGGCCGGGCAATGGCCCACCCGGCCGGGCGTCGCCCCGGGGGCACGCAGCCGCTTGCCGCACCGGCAGACCAGGATGGTCACGGCGCTCTCGTGATTGCAGGACCGAAGCACGACCAGGACCCGCGCGCACGGCTCCGCGGTCGGGCCTCAGAGCCGGCCGGCCCACGCCGCCTCACCGTGCCGCCAGAGTGTACGGACCGGCCGGGCCCGGGTCAACGGCCGGGGCACGCAGCGTCTTCAAGAAGCGGACCAGGACCTGCTGCTGCGACGGCTCGAGCTTCTGGAACTTCGCGGTCACGCCGGCGGCCTCGCCGCCGTGGGCGGCGATCGCTTCCTCGAGTGTGCCGGCGCGGCCGTCGTGGAGATACGGGCCCGAGTCGGCGACGCCCCAGAGCGGCGCCGTCCGCCACTCGCCGGGCGTGGGCTGCTCGCTGGCGGCAAACTTCTCATTCGGGGTCGCCGGCGCGGGGATGATCGAGCCGTAGTAGCCGGTGGTCGACTCCAGCTCGGGTCCCATGTCGTGCAGCAGCATGTCCGAGTAGAGCCCGCCGACCGAGCCCAGCGACTCCGAATGGCAATCCGCGCAGCCGATCGAGCGGAACAGCGCCTTGCCGGTCTTGACCTCGGCGGCCAGGTGCGGATCCGCCGGAGCCGCCTCGATGGGTGGGGGCAGGCTGCGGACGAAGTCGGTCATCAGCCCGCATTGCTCGTCGGTCAGGTCGACCCCCTGGCCGCGATATCGGGGCTTGCCCAGCGGCGTGGGCTCGGGCCGGCCGGGGTTGGACAGCCCCAGCTCGTTGGCGCAGGCCGCCTTGACGAAGTCGTTGAGGGTGGCAAATTCCAGCTTCCAACCGAACCGGCCGATGCGGCCGTCGCTGAGCCGGGCCACCCGGCCCCGCACCAGGGAATCCCGCGCGCCGTTGAGCCCCACCAGGCGGGCCGGCGTCGAATGCTCCCGCTGATGGGCGATGATCGCATCGTCGGAGATCGCGTCGATCAGCCCGTCGCCAAACAAGGGGGGCGTGTTCCGTTGCGTGACCACCACATCGGGCGATCGGCGCCGGCTCCGGTCGGTCAAGACCGGCAAGGGAATCGACGGCGCGGCCGGCAGGCTGGCGTGCACCAGGTTCAGCGTTTCCTGGAACGCCGGCGCGATCGCCTTCTGGTGCACCACGCCCGACTGGGGCAGACCCTTCGGATGGGGCGCGACCAGGCCGTAAACCGTCACATTGTGCTGGACCGGGCCGCCCCCACCGGGCCCGCCCTGGCTATGGCACTCCACGCACGACGACGCGTTGAACACGGGACCGAGCCCGTCCCCCTGGGCCAGGGGATCGTTGTGGGTCCATCGGTGCGTGAACAGCACGCGGCCCAGCCGGGCCGACTCGGCCCGGACCGCCTGCGGACCGGGCCGCCAGAACGATCCGGCGATCTTCCAGACCGGGACCAGCAGCAGGACCGCGATCAAGGTCCGCGACAGACCCTTCCGCAACGGGGCGGCCATGATAGGCTCTCCATCCAGCGTGGCAGATCGATCGAATTGGGTGAACCGCGGCTTTGCTTTAGCCGCTCGGCTTGTCTTTCTTCCGCGACTTCTCCCCGACCATCTCGTCGAGCACGGCCCGGACTTCCTTGGCCTGGGCCGAGTCGAGGGGATGCGACTTCAGCAGGTGGAGCACCAGCAGGCCGGGCTCCCCCTGGTACAGCTTATCGACCAGGCTGTTGACCCGCTTCTGGCGGACCTCCTGGGTGGAGATCACCGGTCGATAAACGAAGGCCAGCTCGCGGCGGTCGCTGGTGACCAGGCCCTTGGATTCGAGACGGTCCAGCAGCGTCGCCACCGTGGCGTAGGACCACTGTCGCCCGGCCGCACGCAAGGTCTCCAGCGCCTCGCGGACCGTGGCCTGGCCGAGGTCCCACAGGACCTTCAACACATCGAGTTCCGAATCAGGAATGCTTGGGGGGCGTTTGGCCATCGGCGGTCGTCCCGACGTTAGAACTGGGGTTATCCCCATCCTCAATTAAAGTCAGTGGCGCAAACCAGAATCTCGGATGCGCGATGGGGGTGTGAGCGGACCATCACGCGCAGGAGGGAGCAGACTGTCCACTTATCCTAAGACAATTGTCTCACCAGGTCAATCCCCCCCTTTTCGAAAATCCGCTGGGAATCTCCCAAGAGCCCGCGGGGTGGGCTCACGCGAGCGCCTCTCGATGGGGTGGCGCACGCGGCCCGTGCCGGGGGCGGTCACCGGCGGCCGTTCAGGCCGCCTGCGATCGGCTGTGAAGCGCTCGAAGACCCGGCGAGCTCCTTCGGGCGGCGGCCGGTTCTCCCCAGACCAGCTCGGCTCGGGACGCGACTCCCCCACGGATCGACTCAACGACTCGGGCGACCCACGCCGCGCATGCGGTCGACACGACCGGACCCATGGCGTGGCCTGGGCATCGGCCAGCGCCGCCAAGCGCGGGTCAGGGGATGGAAACGAGTTGGTCGAGCCAGAGATCGTCGTCCGACTCCTCGGTTGCGTGCGCTCGTTGCAGGGCTGCCCGGAGCGGTCCGCGCAGGTTCTCCTCGAGCACGTATCGCGAGGGCAGGGATCAGGCTGACCTGGCGCCGACCGCCTCATCAGGTGACCGAGATTCGAGCCGCTTTCTGAGTTCCCCGACGCTCGGCGCATGGGTGCCGACGGCGCGGAGCGGATCCCCATCGGCCTGGTATCGAGCGACGTAGTCGCCGAATCCCAGCGCCGCCAGGTGCGCCACGATCTGGGCATAGAGCTCCAGGGGTGGTGTTGGGATCGAGCTCTTGTGGCCGGGCATGAGCCAGTTCAATTGCCGCAAGTGATCGGCGGGCCAGACCGGCAGCGGCGTGCCGAAGGCGTGGGCCGACTCGACCGAGACCAGTCCGTCGTTGGGTCCTTCCAGCTCTCCGAGCAGGGCATGAAGGCGCCGGAGCGGCCAGCAGACCGAGTCGGCGGGAGGGTCGCCGGCCACGCAGAGGCAGACGACATCCGGCGGCAGCGGGTTCCGCTCGTGGAACCGCCGCGCGGCTGAGCGCGTCACGTCGAGACAACCCTGCGGATCGATCCCCATCGCTGCCAGCACGTCATAGACCCGCCCAACGCGGAGCTTGACGAAGTCGGCCAGCGACGATCCGAGGTGCGGCGTACCGATCGTCGTCAGGCTCAGGACCCGCCTGTGCCCTTGGGGGTCGACCAGCAGCCGGCGCGCGTCGAGCCCGCCCAGGCTGTGAGCGATCAGGTGGACCGGCTCGTCGCCGAAGGCCCGGACGATCTGCTCGCGCAACCGCCGCGCCCGTGTCTCGACGCTGGCGATCGGCGGCACTCGCGTCAGCAGCACCCGGTTCCCCGCGGCCTGCAACGCCGCGGGAATCCCGCGGAAGTAGGTCGTCAGTGTCAAACGGCCCACGCCCAGCCGGGCGAATCCGCCCAGGCCGTGGGCCAGCACGATCGGCGCGTCCAGGCGCGCAAACGTCACTCGGTGCAACATCGATGGAAGCAACAGCTCGATTCGGTCCAGGGTCGCTCGCGTCAAACGCGACGATGACTCACGGATAATGCAAATAGAATACCAATCACGGGGTTGACAACGCCCACCCCTAACTTTCATTGTAGGCGGCAAGGTTCGTTCGTCGAGGGGCGCACCCGCACTCATCGGACGCGCACGGTGACGATTGCGTCGGGAGCAGGGTCGCGACGGAGACCGGTCATGCGGATTCGAGGGATTGTGCAGACTGCGACACTCCAGGAGAACCCGCCCGGGACCGACCAGATCGAGATGGTCCTGCGCGTCCAGGGAGTCGGACCCGGCCAGCCCCGGACCCTGGTCGTCCCCTACGCGCTGCTCCTGACTGATGCCGAGCTCGACCCGGATCTCGTGCGCGGCAAAGGGTTCCAGGCCGAGGTCGCGGAGGATTCGTCCGGGCGCTGGGTCGTCGCCGAGGTCGCCTTCGCCGCGGGCCGAGTGCTGCGCGCGCCCGAGGAATAGCCGAGCCGTCCAGCCGCCCCCTTCTGGAGCACACCCCCGCAGACGTTCCGCAGAGATCAACCGGTATCCGACACCGGCCACGTTCCGGCGATCAGGCGGCGGTAGAGCTCCAGGTACCGGTCGACGACGACGCGAAGCGAGAACTCCTCGTCGACGCGCCGGCGGGCCGCGGCGCCGAGGCGGCGGGCCGTCGCCGGGTCTTCGAGGAGCTCGAGTAGGGTCTTCGACCAGGCGGGGGCGGTGGCCTCGAAAACGAGTCGTCCCGTCTGGCCGTCGGTGATGAGGTCGGTGTTGCCGCCGATCCCCGAGACGATGCAGGGCAGGGCGGTCGCCATCGCTTCCAGGAGCGAGTTGCTCATCCCCTCGGCCACGCTGGGCAGGACGAAGACGTCCGCCGCACGGAGGTAGTCCGCCGGGTCGGTGACGGCGCCGGTGAACTGGACCCGGCCGGCGAGGCCCAGCTCGGCGGCCAGGGCGGCGAGGCTCTGGCGGTCGTGGCCCGGTCCGACCAGGATGAGGTTGGCCGGCGAGCGTCGGGCGACCTCGGTCCAGGCTTCGAGCAACAGCGGCAGGTTCTTCTGCGGATGGAGCCGGCCGGTGAACATCACCCGCGGGCCGGGCAGCAAGTCCGCGGCCACGGTGCTCTCACCGGGCCGGAACTCTTCGGCGTCGACCCCGCTGGCCATCCGGACCATCCGGCCGTCGGGGACCCCCAGGTCACGCCATTGCCGCTGGATCTCCCCCGAGATCGCCGCGAAGGCCGTGTTCGCCAGGATCGCGCGCCGGAGCATCCGGGAGCCGCGCGTGCGGCGCAGCTCGTCGGCTTCCCCGTAGGCGCCCGAGCTGGCCGGCTGCACGAGCGTCGGCCGGCCGCCCAGGAATGGTCGGGCCAGCCCCGTGGCCACCGCCTCCCACAGCCCCTGATGGGTGTGCACCACGTCGAACTCACCGCGCAACCGCCGCAAGGCCGCGATCACGCCCGCGACGAAGCTCAGCCCGAAAAGCGGGCCGGCCGCCGCGGTCTTGATCCAGCGATGAATGAAAACCCCGTGATAATCCTCATCGACGACCGGGTAACCCGGGATGGCGCGGGTCACGACATGGACGCCATGGCCACGGCGGGCCAGTTCCAGGCCCTGGGCCAGCGCCTGGCCCTCCGCCCCGCTGGCGAACGGGTGGAAATAACTCACCACGTAGCAGACCCGCACCGGCTGTTCCGCCGGCGCGCGAGGAGAGGGAGAGGAAGAGGGGTCGTCGATGGCTGTGGTCAAGAGACGTGGTGGGCAAGCACGGCCCACCCTACTCGGGTTCGTGGACGTTCCGCAGGTCCTGGAAATGCGGATAGTGGCTGAGGATCTCCCGCGCTCGCCGCGCCATCGACCTGGGCACGAAGACGTGGTGTCCCGGCTCGAACGGGAGCCCGCCGAAGATATTCATCGCCTGGCTGGCGTCGCTCCGCGCCGGGATCTCATCCTCCCGCAGCAAGCTGACCACCATCGCGGCTTCCACTTCGTTGGAGACCTCACACAGCAGAACTTCTTTGACTTCGTCCATCGGATCGAACTCCTCCCATTTCCGTCGGGTGCCCCGGTCGGGCGGCGCCACGCCCGCCCGCCCGGCCGGCCGTAAGGAGCACAGGCGAGGCGTCGGCCGGGGCACCCCTTGGCCGCGGATCCCCCTGATGGATCAGCGCGTGATCTCCAGGCTGGGGATTCGCCGCCCGCGGGAATCGGTGATCTGACCGTTGCTCACCCGGAGCTGGCTGACGGCATAGACCCGTCCGCTGGGCATGGTGACGTTCACGGTCCAGTCGCCATCGGCCAGGCTGACCGCGAAGCGACCGAAGGCGTCGGTCGAGGTGACCTTGTTAAGGTTCCGATCGGCCGGATTGGTGAGCGTGAGGCGCACCCCTTCTTCCCGCTCGCCGCTGGCGCTGGACTGGACAAACCCGGTGAGGACGTTGCGGATCGGAGCCCGGATGCTTCGGGACAAATTGGCCGGCCGCTGGACTTCCCGGCGCGTCTCGGCCGTCGTATTGTCCGGGGGCAGAGGCGCCAGGTCACCGGCAGTTCCACCCGGCGCGGTGGGTGGCTGGAACCGACTCTGGTCCGGATTCGGATTGGCCCCGGGGACGGTCGAGCCGGGCGCCGGCGACTGGGCACCCTTCTGAGCCTCGCTGGTTGCAGCCGCCTGGGCAGCCTTCGGACTCTCTGTCTGGGCCCCACCGGCCACGCCCGCCGCGGACCTTGGGGGGGTCGTCGTAGTGGGCTGGCCGGGTCGCGCCGGCTGGCCGGTCGGGGGGGGAATCGGCTCGGGGGCCGGCGGCGTCGGGGTATTGTCGCGGGTCCCGGGGAGGTCGTTGGGATAGCGCTGGCCTTGCTCGGTCTGACCGCCACTCCCGGCGGCGCCGCGGGCTCCCCCGCCCGCGCCGGCTGCCGCGGGCGATCCCGGGGGCGGCCCGACATCCGAGGGCATGGCCGCTTCGTCCGCCGGCTCGCTCGTGACCGCCCGCGAGCCGCCAGAGCCGCGCGGGGAGGTCGTGCCCGGCGGAGCCGACCGAGCCGGCGCCGCCGTCGAGGCGATCACCTCCGGGCACACGCATTCGGACGGGACCACGTAAGCACTCTCCCAGACCAGCGGAGAGCTGAGCACCGTCGGGACATACGAACGCGTCCGATAGACCGGCGTCGTGGGGTACACCGTCGGGACATACGTCGTGGAGTACACCGTCGGGACATACGTGCTCCCATAGCCGGCAACGGCCGACCGCTCCACAACCCGGGTCCGACCCAGCAGCCCGGTTCGGACGCGCGTCGTGGTGACGTAGCTCGGCGACACGACCGCCAGGGGATCCGCCCAGTAGGCCATCGCATATGATGTCGGAAGGAGGTACGCGGTCGGCTGAAGCCACGACCCGGCCACGACGTACGACGTGGGCAGCGCCACCGTGCTGCTCGTGGGGGTCACGTAGACTGTTTCCACCGTGTCGTGGTAACCCAGGGCCCAGACCGTGGACCCGATCCCGGCCCAGAGGATCGCGACGAAGATCGGCAACCGAAAGCCGAACAATCGCATCACTGGTCTCCTTATTGATCGCCAGGGAGTCCCTGCTCGGATCGCACCAGTCGATCCGGCGGTGCCAGGACTACCAGAATACCAGATCCGCATCGCCGAACCAACGCTTTGTCCTTTGGTCCGTGGTCCGTGGTTCGCGTCTTTGTCCGTGGTCCGTGGTCCGTGGTCCGTGGTTCGCTGACGCGGGCTGACTCACCTGGCCCGGGAGAGACCACGCACTCGAAGAGGGGCAAACACGGCGCACCGGAGCGGGAGCTCCGACAACGGACCACGGACCACGGACCACGGATAAAAGGAAAGGATTTACACGGCGCGGCGGGATTTGCGATGATGAATCGCAGCCAATCCCGAGGAGGTAGGACGACAGCCATGCTCAACACGCGCGATGCTATTGAGGTCCTGGATCACGACTTCCTGGAGACGCGGTGCAAGATCCTGGAGATCGCGGCGATCCTCGACCGGATCGACCGCGCGCCGGCGCGACATGGCGAGCACCCCGACCCGCGGCTCGGCCAGCTCCGGCAGGCACTGGATGCGCTCGTCGAGCCCGGACCCGGCCGCGCCGAGACCATCCAGCGGATCTTCTCGCTGGAATACGACCCGGCCTGGCGCGAGAAGATGAATATCCGATCCCGTCCCGAAAGGCTGAAGGCAAAAGGCTAAAGGCGGAATCATCAAGGCTGAGGGCAAAAGGCTCCGAGCTCCGAGGAAAGTCATGCACGCTCGGCCTGCGACGGCACTCCTGGGGTCGGAGCCGGCTTGAGCCGGCGGAGCCCCCGGCAGGCCGCGGGCACGACTTTCCTCGGACGTGATCAAGGCGGAATCCTCTTCCTTTTGCCTTCAGCCTTGAGCCTTCAGCCTTTGTGAGCCTCCTCGCCCAGGGCCAACTGGACCAACTGGGCGATGGATCGGAGGGCCTGGGGGGCGGCGAGGGAAGCGATGCCCCGGCGCAGGTGCAGCCGGAACTGACGAGCCAGGACATCCTCGGAGGTGCCCAGCCCGTCCCGCGCGCACCGCTGCTTCGGGAGGGCGAGGTACAGCTCGTGGGCCTCGCCGCCGAAGACCGGCCAGGTCATCTCCAGGTGGCTGTCGGCCGCGACGTCGATCGCGGCCGGCGGCGCGGGCTGACGCAGCGACAGGCCGAATGCCCACCGGCAGAGCACGTTCCTGTGGGCGATCCCCGTCCGCGCCTTCAGTCGGATCAGTGGCTCCTTGGCACCGGTCGAGACCTTCACTTGCTTGATGCTCCTGCGTTTTCGTCCGTGGTCCGTGGTCCGTTGCTGGGACATTGGTATCGCCAGGTCCGTCCCACAAGGCCCGGTGCCTCTAGCCCTCGACTTCGTTATCCCGCTGGGACTCGAGGGAGAGCGATTACGGACCACGGACAACCGACGATGGACAAGACCAAAAGCAGTCTTCTTCTTTCCCCCCTTGCGAAGGGGGGGCACGGGGGGGTGATCTGGGGCACGGCTCGGCTCCGTGTCCCGGGCCGGTGCGCCGGCGTTCCACCCCCCCGGACTCCCCCTTGGCAAGGGGGGGAAAGGGACCGGCCCCCGTTCGCAAGGGGGAAGGGTCATCGCCGTGGCCTCCGTGGAGCTTCTCGGACACGCTCTCAGACGGCCGCTCCGGGGTACACGACCCGGCCGCTGCCGGTTTGTACTAATTGGAGAAGGCCCCCCCGAAATTATGTCACATCACGTCACGGCCTTATGGCGATTGGACTTACGGCACGAAACTCGGGAAAAAAATTAGGTCACGCTCGTCACAGCCTTACGCCGCTTGGACTTACGTCACGCCACCGCATCCGATCCCGCCGCGCTGGCTCATCCCGGCGATCGCATCCCGTCAAGCTGGCGCGATGACGGTGACTTTTTCGGACCGAGCCGGATCTCCCGTGTGCGGGGCGGAGGCTCCCGGCGGCGCGGGCCACCCCTGGTCCTTCTTCAGGAAGGAGGGGAACGGATCCGCGCGGTCGCCTCGGTTGCGCTTCGCGTACACACTTTCAGGCGTTTCGATGGGCGACTGCGCCGGCGGCGCCACTCGATCGAGCAGGACGGCCACCGTGATGTCGCCCAGGACGTTCGAGGTGGTGCGGAACCGGTCCAGCAGCCAGTCGGCCGTCAGGAGGATCGGGATCTTGTCCACGGGTGACAATTGCTTGACACGTTCATCATGCCAATGGTTCGTCCGGTCCCGCCGGCACGCCAGGCGGGGAACGCCCGGCCAGAGGGTTCTGGCACAGATGCAGCTTGCTCGGATAGAATGTTCCCGATGCGACGCATCGCGCCCACGTCCGGGGGCGCCTGGAATCCTCTTTGCGAATGCAGGGCCAGATGGAGCCACCAGAATGACCAACGAGCCGATGGACCGCCGCGACGCCTTGCGTCGCATCGCCTGGACCGGCGCGACCGCCGGCGCCACGGCCCTGGCACCGTCCCTGATCCAGGCGCGCGCGTCCACGGGGGAATTCTCCCTCACCGTGCTGCTCGACGAGCCGATCGGGACCATCCGCCCGGCGTTGTATAGCCAGTTCGCCGAGCACATCGGCGGGGTCATCTACGACGGGATCTGGGTCGGGCCCGACTCGACGGTCGCCAACATCGACGGCATCCGCCGCGCCCTGGTCGAGCACGTTCGCCAGATCGGCCCGGTCGTCGTCCGATGGCCGGGCGGCTGCTTCGCCGACAAGTACCACTGGCGCGACGGGATCGGACCCCCGGCGCGGCGGCCCCGCCGCTTCGGCCGATGGCGCGAAGAGACCGAGACGAATCAGTTCGGCACCCACGAGTTCGTCCGCTTCTGCCGGCTCTGCGGCGTCGAGCCCTATTTCGCGGCCAATGTCGGCACCGGCTCACCCGAGGAATTCCAGGAGTGGATCGAGTATTGCAACGCCCCGGCCGGCACCACGACCCTGGCCGACGAACGAGCCGCCCACGGGCGCCGCGAGCCGTTCGGCATCCGTTACTGGGGCGTCGGCAACGAGAGCTGGGGCTGCGGCGGCAAGTTCACGCCCGAGGATTACTGCCGCGAGTATCGCCGATTCACCGAGTGGCTGCCCCAGTACGGCGTGCCTCTCTACCTGATCGCCGCCGGGCCGAATAGCAATGACCTCGACTGGACGCGCCGGTTCTTCGCCAAGTGGGTCGACGGCGCCCGCGCGCCGATCCAGGGCTGGGCGCCCCACTACTATTGCGGCACGACCGGCCATGCTCTGGAGTTCAGCCAGGACCAGTGGTACGAGCAGCTCCACAAGGCCAACAAGATGGAGACCCTCATCAAGGATCAGTGGGCCGCGCTCGGCGAGTTCGACCGCAAGCACGCCATCAAGCTGATCGTCGACGAATGGGGATGCTGGCACCCGGCGGGGACCGAGATCAACAAGCGGCACCTCTATGAGCAGATGGGCACCCTGCGCGATGCCCTGGTCGCCGCACTGTCGCTGGACACCTTCAACCGCCATGCCGAGAAGGTCGACATGGCCAACATCGCCCAGCTCGTGAATAACCTGCACTCGCTGTTCCTGGCCGATGGGGATCGCTTCGTCGCCACGCCCACATTCCACGTCTACACCATGTACCGGCCGCACCAGGGAGGCAAGGCGGTCCGGCTCGACGTCCAGGCGCCGGACGTGACCTTCCGCGCCGGCGGCGGCTCGCAGCGGATCTTCCGCCTGGCGGGCTCGGCCTCGCGCAGCGGCCTGAAGGATGTGACCCTGACGCTGGTCCACACCCACGCGACCGAGCCGGCGGAGGTCCGTATCCGCCTCGCGGGCGGCTCCGCCGATCGGGTCCGCCACTCGGTCCTGGCCGGCGAACAGTTGAATGCCCACAACACGTTCGACCAGCCCGATACGGTCCGGCCCAGGACCAGCCTGACCAACCTGCGCGGTCCCGAGCTGCTCTTCACCCTCCCGCCCGCCTCGGTGAACTGCTTTGAGATCCGACTCGCCTGAGGGCCTGATCCGATATCCGACCTCCCGATCCCTCTTCCACTCCTCGATCCGCCAAAGGAGGTCACCCTGTCGTTGTCCAGGGCCGCGACCACCGGCAATGATCCAACCGCAAGCGACGGGACGCAGCGGCCACCTTCGCGATGGCCCGGATGAACGCCTTCCTGCACGATAGGGATGCTGAGATCGCGCTGGGCGACACGAGGCACCGGCCCGCGTTCACCGAGGGGGACGGCCGGCTGCGGCCGTTCGACCTGGTGACGGCCAATCCGATGTGGAACCAGAAGTTCGACGCCGCCACTTACGAGAACGACACCTACGAGCGGTTCGCGCGGGGCGTGCCGCCGTCGTCGTCCGCCGATTGGGGGTGGATCCAGCACATGGCCACGTCGCTCAAGGACGGGGGCCGGATGGCGGTCGTCCTCGACACGGGGGCCGTCAGCCGGGGTGCGGCAACACCGGCTCGAACAAGGAGCGGGACATCCGCAAGCAGTTCGTCGAGGCCGACCTGGTCGAGGTGGTCGTCCTCCTGCCCGAGAACCTCTTCTACAACACGACCGCCCCCGGCATCATCCTGGTCGCAAACAGGAAGAAACGGCACAAGGGCGAGGTCCCGCTCATCAATGCCTCGAAGCTCTGCTCGAAGGGGCGGCCCAAGAACTTCCTGGAAGACCAGCACATCGCGCAGATCGGTCGGGTTTATCACGACTGGCGAGCCGAGCCTGGCCTCTCGGCCGTCGTGACCCGGGACGAGGTGACGAAGAACGATTTCAACCTCTCGCCCAGCCGGTACGTGGCGACGAACGGGAAAGAGGAGGTCCTTCCCTTGGAGGAGGCCGTCGTGCTTCTGGCCGAGGCCGAGGAAGAGCGGGCCGACGCCGATCGCCAGCTCGATGCCGTCCTGACGAAGCTTGGCTTTGGGGGGTGGCGGAATGGTATAATGCCGGAAGGAAATGGAGCGAAATCATGAACTGGCGTGAGCGGATCGCGATCGATCCCGGCATCCTGGTCGGCAAGCCGGTGGTACAAGGGACGCGCCTGAGCGTGGAGTTCCTCTTGGGCTTGCTGGCGCAGGGGTGGCCCGAATCGGAGATCCTGCGCAACTATCCTGGCCTGGCGCGCGATGACTTGCTCGCCTGCCTGGACTATGCCCGGGAATTGATCAGTTCAGAGGAGACTTATCCGTTCCCGGCGGCCTAGGAGGAGCGATGCGGTTCCTCGCCAACGAGAACTTCCCGCTGGATGTGGTGGAGGCCCTGCGCGCGGCCGGGCATGACGTGGCCTGGGTGCGCACCGATGCGCCGGGCAGCAGCGACCGGCAGGTGCTCGCCTGGGCGGTCGCCGAGCGACGGATCTTGCTGACGTGCGACAAGGATTTCGGCGATCTGGCGTTCCGCGCCGGCTTGCCAGCGGATTGCGGCATCGTGCTGTTCCGGCTGCCGGCCCCTTCCTCCGCCGACCTCGCCGGCCGGGTCCTGGTGGCCTTGCAGTCCCGTGGCGACTGGGCCGGACATTTCTCGGTCGTCGAACCGGCCCGCATCCGAATCCGGCCGCTCCCCGATACCGGGACACCGCCCGGCGGGCAGGGTCCGGCTGACGGAGGGGGCCAGCCATGATGACTTGGCTGCGGGACCGGCCGGATCCCGATGCCGTCCTGACCAAGCTCGGTTTCGGGGAGTGGCGGAATGGATAGGGCACTCCGCGGATCCAAACGTAAGCCTGCGGCACTCCTTCTTTCGAGGAAGGATGACGATCGCACGTTAGAGCGAGATCAAGAACAACGAGATCCGGCGATGCGAGCTGCGCCGCTATTCGCTCCAGCCCGGTGATGTCGTGCTTACCGAGGGGGGAGACTTCGACAAGCTGGGTCGCGGTTTCATCTGGAACGGCGAGGTCCCCGGGTGTGTCCATCAGAACCACATTCTCGCCGTGCGGGCCAACCGCAGCATGATCGAGCCGGAGTTCCTGGCCTATCTGACTCAGAGCGCTTACGGGAAAGCCTACTTCCTGTCGGTCGCTCATAAGACGACAAACCTCGCCTGCATCAACACGACCAAGCTGAAGGCGTTCCCCGCCCTCCTGCCGGTGCTCCAGGACCAGCACCGAATGGTTGACGCCCTGACCGCTGTGGATCGGAAGATCGAGGTTGAGGGCCAGAGGCGGACCGCGCTCGCTTCGCTCTTCAAGACCCTCCTCCACCATCTCATGACCGGCAAGCTTCGAATTCACGACCTCGTGTGAAGGGCGTATGATTCGCATTGAGTGAGTTCGCATCGGTCCCACCTTGGAGGTGTTCATGCGATTTGATGGCGGAGAGCCTGGCGTTCCCCCCGGCATGCTTGCGAGGATCGCGACTGCTCAAGGCGATACGACGGTTTACGGCCGCCTTCTCAGTGTCGGGGAAGGAGGGCCGCGAGCGTTGCTCAGTATGACCTTAATAGCGATCAAGAAGAATTGAGAGGCAAGGAGGGGACGTGGCTCACTCCAGTTCGCGCGGCCATGGCGAGCTCGAACCGGAGACGGTAGATTATCCACCGAGTGTTGAACAGCCGAAATCAAGCAGTCGGAGGCGCCGAGACGGGTAGGAAGGATCAGCGATGCGCATGACCTGGTGCGGCACGGTGGGTGCGGTGGTTGGGATCAGCGGGCTGGCCCTGGCGGTCGCCACCTCGGCGCGCAATCAGCCCGAAGGCCGGCCGGGTGCGCCGATGGTTTTCTCTCCAAGCTTGGGAAACCCGAGGATCGACTTCAGAAGGAAATCAGCGAGTTGACGAATCAACTTCAGGGCCTTCTCGACCAGGCGGAAGAGGAGCAAGCCGCCGCCCGATTTGACCAGTGGAAGCCCCGGATCCAGCAGGCGGCGCGGTGCGAGGCCGCCACGAAATCGCGGTGAGGGGCCATCTCCGACCGAGCAACCAGGGACGCCGGCATGATCCGGATCCGCGACCTTCGGGTGGATTACGACAACGTCTGTGCGGTGCGCGACCTGTCGCTGGAGGTCGAGCCGGGCGAGGTCTGCGGGCTGATCGGGCCCAACGGGGCCGGCAAGACGACGACCATGCGCGCCATGCTCGGCCTGCTGGAGCCGACCTACGGCGAGATCGAGATCATGGGGGTCGACGTCCGCGAGCATCCCAAGGATGTCTGCCGCATCGTCGGCTTCATGCCCGACTTCCCGCCGTTGTATGAGGATCTCCTGGCCTGGGAGTTCCTCGACCTCTTCGCCGCCAGCTATGGACTGAACCGTTCCCAGCGGCGTCATGCCGTGGCCGAGTACCTCGACGTGGTCGGTCTGACCGAGAAGCGCGCGGCGATGGTCGTCGAGCTCTCGCGCGGCATGCGGCAGCGGTTGATGCTGGCCAAGACCATGATCCCCCAGCCGCGGGTGCTCCTGCTCGACGAGCCGGCCAGCGGGGTGGACCCCCAGGGCCGCATCGACCTGAAGAACATCATCCGCCGGATGGCCGAGGAGCGGCGGACGGTCCTGATCTCCTCACATATCCTGGCCGAGATGAACGAGTTCTGCACGTCGGTCGCGATCATGGAGCAAGGGCAGATCGTGGTCAGCGGCCGGATCGAGGAGGTCAATCAGCGGGTCATGGGCGACTCGCTCCTGGCGGTCGAAGTGCTCGGCGAGCCGGAGCGGCTCCTGGCGATCATCGGCGCGGATGAGCGGGCCGGGCCCCTCGAGAGGAAAGGCTCGAACGTGTACGAGTTCCGCTACCGCGGCGATGCCGCGGCCGCCAGCGACCTCCTGGCCACGCTGGTGCAGCAGGGCGTTCGCGTCTCCGGTTTCTCCCGCCGGCGGGACAATCTCGAAGACCTGTTCCTCAAGGTCGGCTCCAGGGAGCTGTCGTGATGGATTGGGATCGCGTCCGCGACTGGTTCGACAACCCGATCTTCCTGAAGCACGTGCGCGCGCGGCTGAGGCCGCAGGCGTTCCTCACGTCGCTGGCCGTCGTGGGGATCCTCTGCCTGTGCATCGCCTATGGGGGATACCAGCTCAATGCGTTTCAGACGGGCGGCGCCGCCGGGACCTTGCTGGCTCTCCAGACCGTCCTGCTGGTCATCATGGGCTCGGGCCAGGTCGGTGCCTCGGTCAACGGCGCACGCGCCTCGGGAATCCTCGACTTTCACCGCGTCTCGCCCCTGACACCCACCCAGATGACCCTCGGCTTCTTCTTCGGGGCGCCGATCCGCGAGTATCTCCTGTTCGCCGCGACGCTCCCGTTCATGGTGCTCTGCATGGCACTGGGCGTCCCGAGCCTGCGCGGATTCATCCAGCTCATGATCCTGCTGATCGCGGCCGCCTGGACGGTCCAGGGCCTGACACTCTTGAACGGGTTGATGTCGAAGGCCAAGAACCCTGCGAGCAACGTGGTCGGCTTGATGGTCCTCGCCTGGTTCGTGAGCATGCCGCTGATCAGCGGCGGGATGTTCTCCATCAACCTGGTGGAGGGCGAGCGCCGGCTGAGCTTCTTCGACATCTCGCTCCCCTGGCTGCCGGTCGTCCTTCTGTACCAGACGCCCATGTTGTTCTTCATCTTCCTGGCAGCCCGTCGGAAGATGGAGTCGGCCCGGATGCATCCCCTCTCCAAGCCCCAGGCGATTAGCGCGATGATCACCTTCGCGGTCCTGGTGCTGGGCGGGATCTGGAAGCAAGAACGCCCCGAGATCCTGGCGATCGTCGCGCTGTATCTGCTGGTCATCACGGCGGTCGTGCTGACGATCATGGTCACGCCCAGCCAGGCCGAGTATTGCAAGGGAGTCCGGCGTGCCCGGCAGAAAGGGCTAAGGCATTTGCCGTGCTGGGACGACCTTTCGGTGAACTGGGTCTTCCTGGCGATCACCGCCGCGATGGTGCTGGCCGCCGGCACAATCGCCGGGTCGGTCGCCGCTGGACCGCCCGACGCATTCGTCGCCACGCGCCCCAACGGCTCATTCCCCCTGGCGCTGGCGACGGGCGTCCTGGTCGTGGCCTATTTCGGCCTGGCCCTCCAGTACTTCCTGCTCCGTTTCGCCGCGCGAGGTCCCATGTATTTTGGCCTCTTCCTCTTCCTCGCCTGGCTCCTGCCCCTGCTCGCCGGCTTGATCCAGGTGATGGCGACGTCGTGGCGACGGCCCCCGGGGGACGAGCCCGGTTACATCCTGTTCAGCATCAGTCCGCTCGCCGGGATGGCGATGGCCGCGGCGGTGGGCGATGTCCAGGCCAGCACGGCCATCCAGGCCGCCGCGATCACCCCGGCGCTGCTCTTTACCTTCGTCTTCAACAGCTTGCTGATCTCGGCCCGGCGCCGCGTCCTCAAGTCGGTCTACCTCACCTCAGCCGGGCGAACGGCCCGGGAAGACTCATCGGCACCGGTGAGTTCGGTCGCGGTCCGCAGGATCGACGAGTTGTAGTGTGGCGAGGTGTCGTGGACCGACGATGGCCATGCAATCGGAGTGCCGAGAAGACGAATCCAGGGGGCGGAGTGATCCGGCATCGGGTTTGCTATTCCGGAATCGGAAGCGGATGGCGATCGTTCCCGAGCGGAGCCGGTGCTCCCGGCCTGAGAGGACGCGAGACGACGATGACGAGGACCACCCGAGATCGGCTCTTGATCGGCGCGCTGGCCGGGGCCGGCGTGGCCTGGGGAGCCCGGCAGCTCCTGCGGTTCGCGCGACGGATCACGCTGGACGACCGGGTCGTGATCATCACCGGCGCCTCGACCGGTCACGGCCTGATGGTCGCCCGGTACGCGGCCCGGCACGGCGCGCACCTGGTGCTGGCGGCGCGCGAGGCCGAGAACCTCTACGCCGCCGAGGTCGAGATGATCCACCAGGGTGCTCGTAGCGTCCTGGCCGTACCCACGGATGTCGCCGACCGCGAGCAGTGCCAGTACCTGGTCGACCTGACCGTCGAGCGGCACGGACGAGTCGATGTGCTGGTCAACAACGCCGGGATCATCCAGGTCGGCCCGATGGAGACCATGACGATCCAGGATTTCGAGGATGCCCTGGCTACCAACTTCTGGGGTGCCCTCTATTGCACACTCGCCGCCGTGCCGCACATGCGCCAGCGCCGATTCGGGCGGATCGCCAACGTGGTCTCCGTTGGGGGCAAGCTGCCGGCGCCTCACCTGCTCCCGTACACGGCCAGCAAGTTCGCGTTGACCGGGCTGACCCAGGCGCTGCGCGTCGAGCTGGCCAAGGACGGCATCCTGATCACCGGCATCTACCCCAACCTGATGCGGACCGGAGGCCACGTGCACGCCTGGGTCAAGGGGGACCGCCAGGCCGAGTATACCCTGTTTGCCCTGAGCGACACGCTGCCGGTGATCTCGACCTCGGCCGAACACGTGGCGCGGATGCTGTGGCGGGCCGTCTGCAACGGCGATCCCGAGGTGGTTGTCGGCTGGCCGGCCGCGGCCGCGGCGACCGTGCATGCCCTCAGCCCGAGCTGGACACTCGAGGGCCTGGCGCTGATCAACCGGCTGCTCCCCGCCCCGACCGGATCCGGCGGCCCCTTGCGCGGCGAGGACGTCCAGGGCCGACTGCCCGAGCTCCTCAGCCAGCGGATCCCCGTCCCCGCGCGGCCGTCCGTCAACCCCAGGGGCTGAGGGTCAATCTCGGGGATGGAAGAATCGGCGGTAGACGGCGAAGCCGCGGCGGAGTACCGTCGCCGTGTAGGGGAAGAGCTGGGGTCGGAATCCACCGGGGCGGCGTGGGAAGAGGACCTGGGCCTGGGCGAACTCCCGCAGGCCGAGCAGGCCCTTGGTGCGTCCGAACCCGCTGGCCTTGACGCCTCCGAAGGGGGCCGAGGCGTGCGCGGTGGGCGTGACCGCGTCGTTGATGCAGACCATCCCCGCCTGGAGCTTGCCGGCCACGGTGCGTGTGCCGGCCGGATCGCGCCCCCAGACACTCGCGGCCAGGGCGAAGGCTCCGCGATTGGCGGCCGCGACGGCCGCCTGGGGATCCGCGACGCCTCGAATCACGACGGCCGGCCCGAACGCGCCGGCCAGCGCGTCCTCGGGATCGACCGACTCGGCGCGGAGGACCGTCGGCGGATAGAACGACCCCGGTCCCGGAAGAGGAGCGCCTCCGGCCAGGAGCACTCCGCCCGCCTCGACGGCCGCCTGGATCATCCCATGGAACCGCTGGCAGGCGCCGGCTGAGATCATCGGCCCGACGTCGATCCCGTCCGAGGACGGGTCGCCGACCCGCAGCGCGCGGGCGGCCGTGGCGATGGCCTCGGCCCACGGGGCGGGGTCGCCCACGACGTACACCCGCTTCACCGCCACGCAGGTCTGCCCGCAGCCGACGAATGCGCCCCAGGTCAGCGCCCGGACGGTACTGTCCCGCGGGGCGTCGGGCAGCACGATGGCCGGGTCGAACCCCGAGAGCTCCGCGACCGCGGGGATGCCCCGGCGTCCCAGGGCGGCCAGCACGTGCCGGCCGTTGTCGACGCCGCCGGTGAACATTGCTTTGCCCAGGTCCGACTCCACCAGCGCCCGGCCGACCTCCGGCCCGCCGTAGAGGACTGTGGCCAGCCCCTCGGGAAAGCCCGCCTCATTCAGACTTTGTTCGAGCATGCGCCCGCACAGCGGCGCCAGCTCCGAGGCCTTCCAGACCACGGCATTCCCGGCCGCCAGCGCCTGGGCGATCGGCGGTGCGTTGAGGAACAGCGGGTAGTTCCACGTGCCGAGCATGCCGACGACGCCGTAGGGGACCCAGCCGATCAGGCCCCCAGGCATCAACAACCAGCGCTGCCAGCCCGGCCCGATCCGCCGCTGGGCCAGCGCCGAGCCCCCGTGCCGGACCGTCCACCGGATCGCGTCCAGCGTCGAGAGGACATCGCCGCCCATGGCCTCGATCCGCGGCTTGCCGATCTCCGAGCGGATCAGGTCGGCCCAGGCGTCCGCCTCGCGGCTGAGCAGCCGCCACCAACGCTCCAGGACCGCCCGCCGCGCGCGCCAACCCGCCGCCCACCAGGCCACCTGCGCGCGCCGCGCGCGGGCAACGAGCTCCGCGACCTGATCGGGCGGGGTTGCCGGCACGCGACCCAGCTCGGCCCCGGTCGCGGGATTCCGCGCGATCAAGACCGCGTCCGGACGAATCGTCATCACGCTGCTCATCGATCGTCCTCAAGGATCCACCGAGGCCGGCTTCGCCGCGGCGCCGTAGTCCGTGCCCCTCCACGTCACTCGGCCGGTCAGGCACATCCGGATCGCGCGGAGAAGAATCGCGTCGATCACGAGGTTCCCCAGCGGGTACCAACCGACGTAGCGTGAGCCCGGTACCGAGGTGTTATAGACCAGGCGGAAGACAAAGTACATCCCCGCGTGATGAATGAGGCTCAGGCCGAGGAGGGCCAGGGCGAACCTCGAGTGTCCGCCCGTCGCCAGCCCGGCCAGGCCCGCCAGCAGGGCGACGTGACCGCTCTGGCTGAAGATGATCGGATCGAGCAGCCTGCCGGTCAGGCGGACGGCCCGCCGATCCAGGGCGTCGTAGAGGATCCGGCTCCAGCCGCGCACGAGCTGGGGGAGGGACGCGTACATCCGGCAGGTGACGATCCCGCGGATGAGGGCGACGCGGATCGGCAGCCCCAACGCCTTGACGCGCCCCGCCAGGGCGATGTCCTCGACGAATCGGTCGCGCACGGCTTCATGTCGCCCCGCGGCGTCGTAGGCCGAGCGCTCGATCAGGAGATACTGCCCGTTGGCAAAGGCCAGGGGAGAATCCTGGCGATGCACGACGTGCAAGGGGAACGACTGCATCAGGACGATCGCCCCGAGCGGCTGCACGACCTGCTCCCAGAAGGTCTCGCAGCGCAGCTCGGGCAGCAGGCTGACCAGGGCCGCCCGGTGGCTCCGGGCATATTCCATCATGATGGAAAGCCCTTCGGGGGCATGGAGCGTGTCCGCATCCAGGAACCACAGCCAAGCACCCCGCGCCCTTCCGGCGGCCTGGTGCAAGGCGTGGGTCTTGCCGGTCCAGCCGGCTGGGAGGTGGTCGATCGTCAGCACCCGGATGCGTCGATCCCGAGCGGCGAATCGGCGGGCGATCGCGCCGGTGCGGTCGACGCTCCGGTCGTCGACCACCAGGATCTCGAGGTTCGGATACGTCTGCCGGCAGACCGAGGCCAGGCAGTCGCCGAGGTTGGCCTCCTCATCCTTGGCCGGCAGGATCGCCGTGACCAGCGGCGGCTCGGGCGGCTCGAAGCGGGGCGACTGCGGCGTGAGGAACTCGAGCCGGCGCAGGACCACGGTCAACACGATCCAGCGGATGGGCCAGACCGCGACAATCACCGCGTAAACCCACAACAGTGCGACCTGCGTGCCGGTCATGGTGACGGGGTCCTGGATGGATCCTGTGCCGGATCGTGGAAGGCGTCCAGCTCGTAGGAGCGGGGCAGGAAGAGGAACCCGAGGGCCAGGGGGATGATCCAGAACATCAGCACGCCTTGATTGACCCGAGGGTTGACCCACCAGCCATAGGCGATCCCCAGCGGGGCGGCCAGGGCGATGACCGCGGCCGGCAAGACATGCGCCCAGTAGAAGGCCGAGGCGCGCCGGGCCGGAGGACCATCCGGAGCGCGCCGGGCCAGCACCGACCTCAGGATGCAGCTCGCGACGATCAGTGCGAGCAGGGCGGGCAGCAGCAGGTCCGAGACGCCGCCCGGCGGCGCGGGCCGATGGCCCTCGGCGCGGCCGCGGAGCAGCCAGCCGCCCAGTGCGATCGTCAGGCCCACGCCGACGAGGACGTTCAGGACGGCCAAGCGGGTCCGGACCAGGCACGCCTCCCCGGCCGGAGCGCGCGCCGGGTGGGAGTCATTCGTGGGAGGCATGGGGTCTGGTGGTCCGGGCTCCGTCGATCTGCCGCCGTAATCCCAGGATCAGCTCGATCTGGCCGATCGGTTGTCCGGTCGCTCGGGCGATCACCTCCGGCGATGTCCCGCTGTCGGCCAGGGTCCAGATGGCGGCATAACGCTGAGCCAGGCTGCCCTGCGTGGCCTGCCGGTCCTGCGACGTCGATGCGAGGTTCGGTACGGTGATCAATGGAGACTCGTCGGCGATGGCTGCCGAGGGGAAGGTTGTGCGTCCTGGACCGGAGCCGGCCAGCGGGGTGGATGCCGTGATCGGCCATTCGCGTGTGGATACGACCGGCAGGGTCTTGCCAGAGCCCGCCCGAGTCCTCGACGACGACTCGCACCGCTCCAGTCGGACCTGAAGGTCGTGCAAACGCGCCGTCAGCTCGTGGAAACGCCGCTCCATCTGCCGATCCGACCGGGAGCGGCGTTGCAGGAGGGCCACCCAGGCCAGCGGCGAGGCGGCGATCCCCAGGAGCAGGAACGCCGCGGCGACCGTCAGGACGAGCCAGGTTTCCGGCGGCATGGATCCGTTCCCTCCTTGGAGGCTGATGGTCTGATTCTTCCAGTCTCGCAGGGCGCCCGGCTCAACACCAGGACCATCATCCTCTCCCCTGCCGCGCATAGGCCGCATGGGCGGCGTCGTAGACCTCGCGGAGCGGGATGCCCTGAGCCGCGGCGATCCGCGCGCAGTCATCATACTCGGGACTGAACGTCGGCGGGCGCTCGCCCAGCCAGCCGAGCTTGCCCCGGACGCGGCCCAACGGCGTGTCCACCTCGACGGCCTGGCGCTTCAGCTTGTGCCGGCTGACCGGGTATCGGCGAATCCCCAGCGTCGCGGTCTCCCGGAACAAGAGGTCTTCCAGCGCCGGGATCCTGGATTCGTCGCACAGCACCGAGACCATGACACCGGGTCGATTCTTCTTCATCTGGATCGGGGTGAGGTAGGCATCGAGTGCGCCGGCCTCCATGAGCTGAGTCATCGTGTAGCCCACGACTTCGCCCGGCAGGTCGTCGAGGTTGGTCTCCAGCACCCAGACGCGGTCGCTGGCGGCCGGGAGCTCGACGGTGCCGACGAACAGGCGGAGAATATTGGCCTGTTCGGGCAGCTCGCGGGTTCCGGCTCCCAGCCCGATCGCCTCGATCGTCATGGGCGGCAGGGGTCCGAACCGCTCCACGACGGTGGTCAGGATGGCCGCCCCTGTGGGCGTCGTGAGCTCGCCCTCGACCATCGACTCGGCCAGGGGGACGCCCCGGAGCAATTCGGCCGTCCCGGGTGCGGGCAGAGGCATGCGCCCGTGCGCCGCCTTGACCCAGCCGCGACCGGGCGGCAACGGGCTGGCCTCGAACCGGTCCACGCCCAGCAGGTCCAGCCCGACCGCCGAGCCGGCGATGTCGACGATCGAGTCGACCGCGCCGACCTCGTGAAAATGGATCTTGGCCAGCTCGACCCCGTGGACCTTGGCCTCGGCCTCGCCCAGCTTGAGGAAGATCCGCCTGGCGAGGTCCTTCTGCCGCGGGGTCAGGACGCTCTTGTCGAGGATCGCCTCGATGTGGTGCCAGTGGCGATGGGCGTGCTCATGGGGGGCGACGACCTTGGCGTAGGTCGCCCGGAAACCGCCGCGCTTCACGGTCTCGAACGTCAGCTCACAGGGCAAGCCCAGGCTGGCCACCGCCTCCTGGATCGCCCGGCGATCGACACCGGCATCGATCAGCGCCGCCAACGTCATGTCGCCCGCGACGCCGCTGAAGCAGTCGAAGTATCCGACTCGCACGCCCTTACCCCTTGCCGCGAATGCCGAAGCGACCGAATCTCGGGCTATTGTATCCGACCCTGACCTGGCCGCAAGGCCGGAATGAAGACGCGGTCCACGAGGGGCGGCGCTTGATTTGGTGCGACGGAACGGGGAGACTTCTCGCGATCAATCGGACCCGGAGGCGATCGTTCCGGGGGCCGAGCCTAGCCGGTGGGGCGTCGGAACCGCAATGAAGGTTCTGATCCCAACCTGCTCCCAGGTCGAGCGGTCTGAATTCGTGGGGATGACTCGGCCCGCACGGCTCCGTCAAGACCATCTGGGCGGGCGTTGGGCCGCGACCTTCGGAGCGGCCCGAGCGTGGGCAGTGGCCACAGCGCCTCGGCGATCCGGCGGGCCAGCAGGGCGTGGCCCGTGGCGTTGGGATGAAAGTCGCTGGGGTGGACCGCCAGGTCGGCCGGGTCGAACCGATCAAAGGCATCCGAGACATCCACCACCGCCGTGAACCCCGCGGCGCGGGCCAGGTCGAGAAGCCGTTGGTGTTCCGCCGGCTCCACGGCTCGGCCCACTCGGGGGATCAACACAAAGAGGCAGGGCACGCCCCGGGCCCGGCAGTCGGCGGCGACGGCCCGGTAGACCGCCGCGACAAGGTCCCATCGGTACGGCTGGAGCGCCCGGAAGTAATCCTCGCTCGTCGCACCCGGCTGGACCCCCGCGCGCGCCAGGACGTCGCCGTAGAGCGGGCAGTCCCAACCGATCCCCCGGGGCAGGAGGTCGGCGAGCCGGCCCCGGTCCCAGCCGACATCGGCCGCGGTCGCCTCGAACAGAATGAGGTCGGGTTCCATCGCCCAGCCGAGCTGCTGGAAGTGCGCCCAGCGCTGAGCGGGGCTCCGGCCGGGCAGGGCGAAATTGAGGATCTCGACCGCCGGCCCCCCTTGCCGGCGCGACCACTCGGCGAGCGACTGCTCCAGTGACGGCTCCAGTCCCTGACCGTCACCGACGCCCAGCCCGACGCCGATCGAGTCCCCCGTCATCGCCATCCGGAACGTCCCCGCCGGCTTGGCCACCGCATACGACCGGTCACGCATCCCCAACGCATTGGTACTCCACGTCATCCCGTCGGCCCGGACGATCGACAGGTTGGGCCGCAGCACCACCTCACGCAGATCCGCGACCTCCTCGCAGATCGGGGGCGACCGGTCGGGCGCCAGCCCGGTGTCCAGGAGCTGGTTGTAATAGCCCTGATCCCTCCGCTCGGCATTGTTTCGGCTCAGCAGGCGGTCGAGATTCTCGATCTCATCGCAGCCGAGCGCCCAACGCAGCCGATCCACCGCGCACGGGGGCCATTCGCGCGGCACCCAGCGCCAGCCCAGCAACGCCACGGCCGCAAGCAGTCGCAGGGCCGCCCATGAGGGATGAGACATGGACCATTCTCCATCGACGGCTTGTCAGATCCTCAGACCCCGCCGGATCAAGGCCACCCAGGCCCCGACGCTCGGACTCGACCAGAGCGACCAGAGCAGGGCAATGGTCGTGAACGTGCCCGCGATCCGGACCGCGCGGATCGCCAACCGCAACGGCGACCCGGACGGACCGCCGGCGCTCCGCGCGCATCGCCGCGCGTCGAGCTGGACATTGATCAGGACCAGGATGCCCAGGATGCCCCAGAACAGGGCGTCGGGCACGCCGAAGCCCCAGACTCCTCTGAGCCAGAACGACTGATAGGCGTGCAACAGCCAGGTGACGACGAACACGACCGCCGTCGCCGCGGCCAGGGCCACGGGTTGGGATCGTCGTTTGAGGCGGAACACCACCGGGTTGAACACGATCCGCACCATGAAGTCCTTCCAGTAGATGTTGATCCGCCGCCAGTAGTCGGTGAAACCGGTCGCCAGCAGGTAATGGTGGTGGGTCTCGGGGAGCTGGAAGCCGAACAGGTGGAGCAACCCGCAGGCCATGTGAAACTGGCCCGACACCCGCAGATACAGCAAGTAATTGCAGACCAGGTAGCCCGCGAGGCTCATCGGATCGTCCACCGCGTCGGCGGAGATCAGCAGCAAGCGGTCGATCACGCGATAGAGCAACAGATGCACGGTCCCGCGCGACATCATCACCAGGCCCGCCCGCTGGATCTCGTGGATGCCGCGCGCGAAATAACCGCGCTGGAACGCCCGGTAATCGATCACCGGGAAGTGGGGGAAGACATAATTGGGCAGAAGGAAGAAATAGCTCAGCGTATCGACGAGCGGCTCGCGGCCCCGGGCGTGCTTTTGTTCGTAGAGATAAATCATCATCCGGAACATGAACATCGTCGCGACCACCGGGAGGACTCCGGTCGGGATCGCCTCGGCGCTGGAGCCGGCCCTCGACCGGAGGACGGCCAGGGACGCGGCCATCGCGGCGATCAGTCCCACGCGGACCCGCCAGGGCAGCGGCGCCGCGGCCAGGGCCAGGAGCACCGCCGAGATGGCCAGGACGCCACCCGAGGTGGACAGGCCGTTGACCAGGATCATCCCGACGATCGACACGGCCACGAAGAGCGGTTTCTTCCAGCGATAGGGCGCCAGGTAGTGGGCCGGCAGCGTCATCATCGCCAGCAGGACGAGGAGCCGAAACGATCGGGTCTCAAGCCGGTAGGCGTCGACGACGGCGAGCATCAGTCCCAGTTGGGCCAGGATCGCGAGGAACTCGCGCACCCGGCGCCGGCAGTTCTCGGGCTCCCCGGTGTAGAGCCCGGCGCTGCCGTCGGGTCTGGCGACGGAGTTCGGCCGCAACCGGCGGGCCGGGACGAATGGACGGATGATCAGTTCTTTTGAGACAAGAGACATGGTCCCCCCACGAGCGATCCAGGTCCTCGAAGGGCCGGGCCGGGCACCGGTCACGGGTGAGCGCCGACCTTGCGCGGTCCGCCTGCCTGCCCCGGCGCGGGGAAGGGGCCGGGGACGGCGCGCGCGGCGCGCCGGCCGCTCGATCGACAGTCCAGGTTCTGTGGGCGGTCGGCGAGCTCAGCAGAGGAACCGGCAGAGAGAGGGGATCAGGCCACCGGACCCTGGCAAGGCTCCGCCAGGGGGATTGAACGAGCAGGGAGCCGATCGGCCCGGCCGTGCGCGGAGGTCGTCCGGGAGGAACTGGATGCGCTGATGGACGCCGGGCCCCGGTGGTAGGGGCAGCACGGATTCCGCCGCCACCTTCGAGCAAACTCCCCCCGGGACACCGTCGTGTTCGCCACACGGGAGCGGAGTCGAGAGCGGTGAGTGGCTGCTGTCGGCGGCGTCGGTCTCGGCCAATCCCGCGGTCACGAGCCGCAAGATTCGGGAGGACACGAGGTTGTCGTGGTCGGGCGTGAACCCCTGGGTCGCCGTCGCGACCAGGAGGATCATCCAAGAGCCCGCCCGGATCGATCGCCTGTCTCCGCCCATCACGGCCGTGCCGCCCTCGCAACAAACGGATGTGCCCGGATCCCGGTCCGGATCGCGGGTATTATCTCCGCAATCCTTCATTGTGCGAGGCCAACTCGGTCGGAATCCGGGGGTTTTCCGTAAAATTTTTTGAACCTCACGGGATCAGGTTGGAATCTTTTCAAGGATGTAGCATGAAGCTTGGCGTGGACGCCTCTGGCTGCGGAATCGGGAGCACGCCGGCCAGGGGTCGGACCCGCAAGTCCAAGGTCGGACCGGTTTTTCAGGTTTTTTCGGCCAGGCCCAGGGGTGTCGGCCCGGCCGAAACTTCCACGAAGGGTGGCGCTTGCTCGGGCGCTCCGCGACGCCGAGACTCCTCGGCCGCTCACTCGAGGTAGGCGTCGACCGCCGCGGCGGAGTAGGTTCGTTCGAGATCGACCGAGACGTTCACGTGGGTGGTCAGAGGCAAGGGGAGCGTCGGCAAGCACGATCCAGGATTCAGGGCTCGCCGCCAGATCGCGAGGAGCCGGCCGCCGGTCGCCGCGGGCTCGCCAACGCGGTAACTGATGGCCATCGGAGGCGGAAGGGGCTCTTGATCAATCGACAACTCGGCCGCGATCCGATCCGCGAACGAGAATCCGATCGGCCGTGGGTGCACGTCCACCAACAGGAGATGGACCGACTCCAGAAGATAGCCAAGATAACGGGCCAGGTACGCGTCGCGAGCGGACGGTCGGTCCTTATTCCGCGGCGAGATCAGCTCGAGCGCCGCGACGAGTCGCCCTCCCCGCTCCACCCAAAGAGAGGTGCCAGGATCGAGCGTGGCCACGGCCAACTCGATGTCCGGCTCCATCTCGTCGCCCGACCCGACCGAGACCTCCGGCGTTGAGCAGTTGGTCTCCGTGACTTCATCCGCTGCCCACCGCCCTACCCCAACATCCGGACGGCCCCCCGGCATGCCAACGGCGAGGACCGGCGCCGAACCGATATAGGCCCGATAACCCGCGGGCAACCGCGGCTTGACCCACCGGAGCAACTCGGTGATCCAGACGTGATCCAGTCCCTCCCAGCCCGGCCGATCGGTCCACTCGTGCAGAGGCATGATCCTCGACCCTCAGCCTTCACGCCCGCGAGGGAGCCAGGAAGGATCCCTAGAATAAACCTCGCCCAACTTCAGTATACCTCCACCACCGCGCGGATCGAAACCGGCCGCTGGGCCGTGGAACGGACAACCCGAACTCTCTCCGTACTTCCCCCAAACAATCCCATTGCACCAGATTGACAAAATCCCCTAGGATCAAGTCTCGGCCAAAGGGGCGAACCGGCAGGCGGATTCCGCGAGGTCAAGGCCAGGCAGTGCTGTGAGGAGATGGCTGATGGGTCAGCGAATCTGGCGGGGCGTGGTGATAGTTCGCAGGCTGGACCGTTCAGCCGGTTGCGGTATCGCTCGATCGGGCCGGCGACGGGAGAACGGGTCTGCCGGGTCGCGGGCGTGCCGGGGAATCCTTTGATCTACCTGGTCGACGGCAAGGACGTCAGCGCGCCTCTGGAGATCAAGCCCGACCCGCGCGTGCGGGTCGCGGCCTCGGAGCTGGCTGACCAGCTCCGGCTGGCCATCCGCATCCGCGATGACTTCAACCGGCTCTCCGACGCCGTCGAGCGGCCCCGCTCGATCCGCAAGCAGCTTCAGGATCGCAACCTGCTCCTGAAGGGGAATGCCCCGGCGCAGCCGCTGGGGAAGGCCGCCACGGCGCTGATCGGTCAGCTCGATGCCCTGGAGGGCAAGCTGCACAATCCCAAGGCCCAGGTCCCGTATGACATCCTGGCCCAGCGCGGTGGGGCCCAGCTCTACTCCCAGCTCGGCTGGCTTTACGCGATGGTGCTCGAAGGCGACGGCCCGCCGACTCAAGGGATGCGCGAGTCCGCCGCGCGGTTGCATCAAGAACTATCCAGGCTGCTCGACAACTTCCAGAGCCTGGTGGCGAAGGACCTGGCCGAGCTGAACCGCCAGGCGCGTTCGCTCGAGCGGCCCCACGTGATCGTGCCGCCCGTGAAGGAGCGCCCTTGACCGGCTCGCGGCGGCGCAAACGAAGTTGCCAGGCGCGGTCGATTCGCGGCGGAGTCGCAGGCGAGGGTCGTCGAGGACCCTCGGCCACGACGGCCTGTTGCTCCTGGCTGATCATCCGCAGGTCGTTTCGTGGGGCGGGGTGGTGCGGCCGACTGGCCAAGAGACGAGGAACCAGGGACCCATCGTCCAGAAAACTTGGCCGGCGTGTCGGGTGGCGGCGGCCGGCGGCAATATCCTGGATGGATCGGGACGCGCATCATCGTTCATCGAACGTGCGTCGAGCGAATCCTGCGATGGCGTCGAGTGACGCCCCTCTCGATCCAACGGGCACTGGACCGATTCTGTCGACCAACTCCTGGAGACGTTGCGCATGGCCGTTTCATTGAATTCCGCCAAGGGCGCGTTGAATTCGTTCACCGGCACGGACCTGTTCAAACAGGCAATGTACCACGACAAGGCCCACTTCGACGAAGCCCAGGCGAAGCAGTCGATCACGGACGGGAAACGGACGACCTGTGGCGTGTACTACAAAAAGGCCAAGAAGACCGTCTGGGTGAACAATGAGGACAGCAGTCTCGTGAAGACTTCCCTGAAGAAAGGTCAAAAGAAGTCCAAGTGGCATCAGGTGAAGACCGACGTACGCCAGAAGGTCGACGTCAACAGCGGCTTCGAGATCATCAATGCCGCGTTGGAAAAGTCGGGCAAAGATTTCGTCAAGTTCAAGGACCTCCAAGACGGCTCGAAATTCCTTTTCGCCGTCCCCTTGAAGGAGACGGACTTCGGCGGCGTCGCGTATACGGCCAACTCGCAGTCCGATTGCAGCTACATCGCGCTCATCGTGGACGCCGGCAATGGCGCTAATGCAACCCTGCGCTCGCACTACCCGGTTGAGACCGACTACGTGGATAACAAGACCGACCTCACGTAGCCATCCCACCGGCCGGCCGGTGCAAGGGCGTGCGTAGCGGGCCCGGCCACGATCGTAGCCCTTGCGGCGCAAGCGCAGACAACGGATACCCGTCGATCTCACACAGCGTGGCCAGGGTCTGGCGGGCTTCGGGGGTGTCACGGGCCCTGGCCGCGAGGATGAGGCTCCCGTGCGTGGTCCCGAACGACGCGCGGCCGGACGAATCCGCCGGGTCAGGACGGCGACCTGGTCCCATGCCCCTTGTACCTCAGACCGGCGGCGTTTCTGTGCGAGAAGAGCGGGTGAACGAACACAACCGGAGACAGCGCGGGGCGAGGCTCGGCGACCGACCAACCCCTCCGGCTCAGCATCCAGCCCCTTCTCCCCGCCGGATGATCCTGGCATCGTCACGGCTATTCGTGTCGACCGCACCGTCTACCCCCCGGCGATCGGGATCGGCACCACGGCTGCGCTGATTGGTTCGATGATGGCCAACGCGGAGAAGAGCGCGGTGGCGAGCGTGAGGTCAAGGATTTCGGCGTCCAAGAGCCCAAGCGCGGAGATCGTGCGGATCTGTTCGTCGCTAATCGTGTAGGCCGCGTTCGCCACCTGCCACGAATATCGGCGACACGCCGACACCAGACCCGAATCGGAGGCGACACCCGGCGGAGCGGCCCACCAGCGGTGTGTATTCGAATCGGACAACGATTCCTGGGGCAGCCACTGATCGACAGTCCGACTCAGGCCGGAACCCGGCATCGCCCGAGATGCCACGCCAATCGCCACTGCTTCCTTCCAGAGGTCGAAACGGACCCCCGCACTCAGAACGTTGGCTTCGATCAGCTCAAGGACCCCCTCGAGCACGGCTGGCGATCGACTCAACCACTTGAAGACGTCGGGAACAGCCGGTGCGCCCAGCCGCTCGAACAGGACATCCAGCCGAGCCAGCAGTTCTGCTTGTGAGCGACCGGGCTGATGCGTGTAAGACAAGTCATACAGCAGGCCAATCAGCGATGCAAACCGACGCTCGACCCAGCCCCGAATCGGTTTGAACTCGCGGAGGAAGCGGTATTCCAGCCGCACCCGACGCGCGTCGGCGATGCGATTGATGGTGTTGAACGCAAACACGACGCCGGCCGTCTCGAGCAGGAGATCCTCGTCCCCGATACGAGCCGCGGCCGAGGCGATCCAGTCGAAATCCAGGTCTCCTAAAGGAGAGGCGAGTGTCGCGTGCGTCGCGAGCGCCACGAGCAAGCTCTCGGGACCCTTGCAACCGGCATGCTCGACGCGCTCCGCGATCCGCTCTGGATCCAGTCTCGGGCGCCTGGGGACGAATCCATTATTCTGATTTGAGCTGGGATGTCTCAATACACCGAAATCACTGCGCGTTGGTTCGTCGTGCGGGCCTCGGATGGCCTCCACGACGGCATTGACCAGGTCGTGTGCTCGATCGAAGTCGGATCCTGCAGCCTGCAGGAAGAGCAGATGCTCTGACGTTCAGTAAAAGCACTGATTCGCCGCCGAAATCGCCACGGCGATTGACTCCCGCAAGCGCCGGGTCTCGGATCCGCCGCCCCACATCAGAGACAGCCACGTCTTCTTGAACGAGGCGTGGTACGTCGGCCGAGACTGGAACGTCCGCGCGATGCTCGGATTGGTCCAGATATAACGCCTGGTGAGTTGGCGGGTCGCGCGAACCAGTGTACTCGTGATCAAGCTACTCATCGTCGGGTAAACCTCCATCGTTCGTCCGAATCGGCAGTTACTTTGCCGCCGGAGCCGCGCCGTCCCACGCGCGTCTGCACCGGCAATGGATTCTGGATGAGGCAACAGTCCCAGCATCGCTTGAATCGTATGAGAGAGAAAGCACGGTCATCGACGAGCCGATTGAGGGTACAACCCCTCGGTCGTGAATCGGAATGGGTTTCGATAATCCATTCCAGCTGCCCTCCACGCCGTTATCCAGGAAGCCATCTCGATTTCGCCGGGCGAGGCTCGTGTATTCCAGTAAACGGGTCGCGGTCGGCAAGAACCAACCTCCACCTGGCCCTCCTCGGTCGCCATTCTCATGCTCATGGACGGAATCCCACGGAAGATCAAGGGCTGCTGCTCGAAAGGTGAGTTACACTCCATGCAGTTGTTCGACTGGCCACCCCGGCCGTGCCGGCGCGGGCGTCAACCCGCCGACATTCCTTTCGCGGCGCCGGCCATCCCCGGTTGAAGCCTGAGGGGGCCTCGCCGATCGACGCGACTGGACTGCCAAGCCGCCCAGGCGTACAAACCCACAGCCCGCATGGCGCAGACGATCGCCAATGCGATGAACAAACCGAACACCAGATGCTCGACCTGGAGCACGCCGTAGACCGCTGCGATGGCCAGGGCGAATAGCGCCTGGCGCAGCGGCTTGACCGGCGTGGTTGCCGGGTCAGGGATCATGTACAAGGTAAATAGCATGAACGCCGCACTTGTCATCGGCGTCAGGGGCACGACCCATGACGTCCCGAAGTACCAGCTCCGCAGCTCACCCTGGATGAGAAACGCAACCAGCCAGGTTAGAACCATCGTCAATCGGCCCGTGAACAACGCATGGACGATGATGCCCGTCGCCAGCACCAGGCCGGGCAGCGCCCAGTGCCACATCCCGGTCAAGTTCTCCGTGAAGTGATACGGCGGTGCCACTCCGATCGAGGGGAATAAAAGCAGCGTGGCGACAATCCCAAGGTTCGACGGGTTGAAGATGTGCTGTGTTTTGCCGTCACCCACAGGTGCACGGAGAATCACTTTCGAGCAGATCGCGACGCCGACGCCGAAGATCACCGGCATCAGCCGATCGCTGGGATACAGGATCATCGTCACGGCCAGGCCCGGGATGATGGCAGGCGGTAGAAAGTTGACAAGGTCCGCCCACGAGCCGGCGAATCGCGGCTTGCGGTCGGTGGCTCGCGCGTCGATCCACTCCAGCAGAATTTGGAGGCCGATGGCCGTTGCCAGCCCGACCAGCGGTTGGATGTGTGACTGCTCGAAGCCGAGAAACAGATGGCCGAGGAGGTTCCAGACGATGAGCAAAATAGTGAAGTACCACAGGGCGAAATATCGGCGCACGGCGCTGCGCTTGGGGTAAAACCGCAGGGTCGTGATCACGTCGGTTGTTGTCGTCATCAAAGCTCTCTCTTCCTGTCTGCCGGCCAACCGAGTCGGATGGTGTGCCAACCCGCCTTCAAGTGAAAGGTTTCCTCATGGGGATTGCCGTCTGGGTCCCGCCAACGAATCTCGACGGGAGCTTCGGCGATTGTATCGAGACCCAGGTGGACATCCGGAGCACGTTTTCCGGCATTGCCGCTTCCGCCGTCGACCTGAGCCACCCGCTTCCGCCCGTCCGGCAAGCGGATGGCCACCGCGGCGCCGATGGCCGGCCGCCCTGGAGTTTCCTCGACTGGATGACCGATGCCCGGCTCGACGAGCGTTGCCTTTCCCTTTTCTAGAGGGAGCACCAGGTGCAGCCCCATGAAGTTGCCGGGCTTGGGACACTCATTGTGGTAAAAGTAAGACGGCTGCCACTGATTCGCGAGGGCGAAATCGAGCCGGCCGTCGCCGTCCACGTCGGCCAGGGAGATGCCGCGCGTCACCATCGCCTCGGACATGGACTGACCGTCCTGCAACATCAGTTCGGGGGCCACGTCGTAATAGCGGCCGTCCCTGCCCCTGACGAAGAAGGCGAAGGTGTCATGGCCGCTGACGTCGTCGCCAGGCTGGAGGTTCGGCCAGAACTTCGGATTGTGCAAGAGTTGGTTGTTGCTGGTGCCAAGGCTTTGCAGTTCGGGCCACTTGTTGATCTGTCCCTTGATGAAGCCATTCGCCTGGAGTGCCTCGAGGACGCCGTCGTTGTTCAAATCTGCCAGCCGGCAGTCCCACGACCAGCCACTGCGTGACAGGCCCAGTTCTTCGCTGGCTTGCCGGAACGGAGCGATCCCGTCTTTCATGCGCTCGGTCTGGCCGGTGTTCAGCCACAGGAAATGGCTCTCGGTCAGGGCCCACTTGGGTGTCAGGTTGCTCACGTAGATATCCAGCAGCCCATCGCCGTTGATGTCGCCGAAGTCCACGCCCATGCCTTTGAACGAGTCCTGGTTGATCACCCACGAGGCTGGCGTGCCCGTCGTGCGCTCTCCCTGCAAGGCCATGAACTGAAAGTGGCCGGGGGTCGAGCGATTGTGCAGCAGGCGGTCGGGGCCAAAGTCGTTGGAAACATAGATTTCCGGCAGCAAGTCACCGTCGAGATCAGCGGGCCCGATTGCAAAGGTCCAGCCGTGGGTCAGTTCCTCGGCGATCGCATCCGACTGCTGGTCGAATCGGACCGTCGGATGCTGGCCCGAGGTCGCGCTCACAAACCGGAAGAATCGGAGACCACCGCCGTTGCCCGACCTCGCCAGCGAGTCATGCAAGGTTTCGAACCCCTGGGCATTCTCATCCAACAATCGGGAGCCGTCGGGGAAGTAATTGCCGATGATCAGATCGAGGTGCCCGTCGCCGTCCAGGTCGGCCGCAGCCGCCGTTGAGGAGTACCAGCGGTCGCCGCCCTTGATCAATTCCTGCGCTTCGAATTCAGCGGCCGTGGGCGGGGTCTTGGAGTCGGCCGGCGTTTTGCGCAGATAAACGATCGGGCTACGGCCCCAGTGGACGATGAGCACGTCCAACAGCCCATCCTCATTCAAGTCGGCGATCAGGGAGCCCTGAGGGCACATGGTTGCGGGGTTCCAGTTGGGGAACGACGATCCAGGGTCGAGTGCGAATGGTTCGTACCGTGCGCCGGTACCAGGCACGGGACCGCAAATGACCTGGTCGGTGCGTGGATCGACCCAAACGACGTCGTCTTGCAGGCCGTCGCCGTCGAGATCGCCCAGCGCCACACTGGCCCCCAGTGTGGACAGGTAGGCGCGGATGTGCCGCACGCTGGGGTGGACCTTGCGGACATACTTGTACGGCGGGTGGTTGGCCACTTCGGGCAACGGCGTCCGGCTAAACCGGAAGTTGTTGACGACCTCTTCCGACTCGGCCTTGGATAGGGTCCGCTCGCGAGTCATGACGTACAGGCTGATGACAATGGCCGCGGACACGAACCAGGTGGCTCGGCGCCGGACCCATCCAGGCGATCGGTTCATACTGCAAGCTCCTCTCTCAATGCCAATTGGACCTGAACATGGCGGCGCAGAATCTCATAAGCGGGCTCCTTCCCGTCGGACGGCAGGCCAAGGAAGGCAGCGTTCATCCTCAAACGCGAAACCCCGGCATTGCGGGCCGATCGCGCGCAGCCAGGATGCGAGCGTCCGCGGCCGGCTGTCTTCGAGGGCGGCGTGGCAGCCATCGACGAAGGTGCGCCGGATTCGCTCCAGATGCTGGCGCTGGACCGGGTCTGCCTCGATGAACCGCGGGGACGCTGGTCCGCTCGCGCACGCTCGGCTCCCGGTGGTCGGGAAGCGGCTCGACCGAACAGGAGGAGGCCCGGGCGATCACGGAATCACGTTGCCCCGGGACGGCGCAGCCGCATCCCGTTCGAGCCGGAAGGCACGAGCTCGCCGGGCGGTCCACCCTCTCTGCCGTGCAGTCAGAAGAATCGGTTACGGGGGCAGGCGGCGGCCCGCGAGGGGTGAGGACTCAGGCGGGTGGAGGATGGAAGATCGAGGGCTTTTCTCCAGCCGGGCGGGCGGCGGGTTCATCGACCGTGCGGCAGGGCGGCGATGCGAGTGGAAGGTGCAGAACAGCGTTCAGGACCACCCATTGATCGGAGCGTTCGGAGTCGGGAAAGGCCGACGGGGCGGGCCTGGGGACCCGTCGGGAACAGCCCGGCCCCGAGCAGGGCACGGGGTGCTTCGACCCGATCGGGTTCAAAGGGTCGGGAGCCGGATCCTCAGCCATCGTGGCGGACCCATCGCCCACCATCAGCTTGTCAAGCTGGTCGAGATCGCCCAGCCGGTCGGATCTCGAGGTGACGAGATGGTTGCAGGCCGCCGAGGCCGAGCGAGCCGTACCGAGGCCATGGACCAAGAGCAGCACCAGCGCCCCGATCCCCCACCGCCTCAGTCGCTCGCAGCCCATGGGCTTCATGGCGACCGCCTGCGGGATGCAGAGTTCGAAACAACGGGTCAATCGCCGACACTGGAGAGATAAGATACAACGCCGCCCCGCGGAGTTTCAAGAGGGGCGTTCCTCGGGCACCAGGGGAGTGTCCCGTCCCCCTTCGATGGACGGGTGGATTGGTCGGACGGCTCTGCCGAGCCGTCCGACCAGGAGCCAACCCCGCCAACGCCGTGCGGCACCCGTCCATCGAAGGGGGACGCCACAGGAGGGCGGCCAGAGGCCGAGGGCAGGTCCGGCCGGGCGGGGCCAACTGTTTCACAAGAGTTTTCTCGATTTCTGGGTGGTGGTTCCGGGTCCAGGCTTGATCTCGTGCTCGACGAGAGGTGCGAAGAGAGCGCAGACTCTCCCCCTTCCTTCTGAACGGGTCCAAGGTCAGGACGTCGCGCCCACACCGGGCTGTTCCAGCCCCTGGGATTCCGAGGATGACGGCGCGACATCCGAGCCGAGAATCCGCGGAAAAACCCGCAACGAGCAATCCGCAGTAGATTGCATGATTGCACTCGACCGCCGACCCGACAGAGCCCGGCGGCACGACCCCAGAACCGTGGCTGCACCTGGGCAGCCACGGTCGCGCCGGGTCGGCCGGTGGCGCTTGAAGGATGCATGAGGCCCTGTTGAAACCCGCGCGAAGATCGTCCCGGCTCGTTGGCCGCCGGGCGGCTTCGTGCTACCATTCCGGGGAGCGATCGCCGCGAGGACGGCGGAGCCATCGGCGCGCCCGGGAGGTCCGTGGGGATCCGCAGGCAAGCACCGAGACGCCGGTTCGCGATCGGAGAGAGCGGGGGCGCCATGGCTGCCAACGTCCGAAAATGGTTCGATCTGCCGAGACTGCTTCACCAATACCAGCGGCGCATGCCCGTGATCCTGGTGAATGGACTGGCCGAGCAGTCGGAGAGCTGGTTTGCCAACAGGGCCCACCTGGCGCGCCATTTCGACGTCGCGGTCCCGGAGATCCTGGTTTACAACGGCGAGGTCCTCCACCAGCGGATCGATGCCGGCGGTGAGGTCACCGTCGAGTACCTCACCGACCGGCTGGCTCGGTTCCTGGACGAGTTCGTGCAGCGGCCGCCCTATCATCTGGTCGGCTCGAGCCTCGGCGGCCAGGTGGTCCTGACCTATGCGAGCCGACATCCCGAGAAGGTGGCGAAGCTCGTCCTGATCTGTCCGTCTGGGCTGCATGGGTGCGAGCGCCTACCGATCATCGAGGGTGTTCGCCGCAGCGATCCGGCGGGCCTGGTGCGCTCGGTCTTCCACCACGGGCATTTCGCCAGCGAGGGCCTGGTGCAGGCGATCCGGCGGAAGTTCGAGGATCGCCGCTGGAAGCTCGGCGTGCTGCGGACCCTCCGCGGTACGGTCGGCCACTCGGTGGCCCCGTTGCTGGAAGCGGTCCCGCACCCGACGTTGATCATCTGGGGGGCCACCGATCGCGTGCTCTCCGACGTGCCCGGCTCGATCCGGGCCGCCGCACGGCTGCGGCGCGTCCGCCAGGTGGTGATCCCCAGGTGTGGCCATGCGCCCCAGATCGAGAAGCCCCGGCTGGTCAATCAGCTCATCTCGCGATACCTCCGCGACGCGCTCGAGAGTATCCCCCCGGCGCTGGATCCGCAGCGGATCCTGGCGCGCGGATCCGAATCCCGGCCGCAACGCCCGGGCTTCCTGGCGACTGCCCGGCGGAGTTTCGACTGAGCTGATGAACGACTTGATCCTCTTCCTCGGCAAGTTCCTCACCCAGGGCACCGCCATCGCGAGCCTGGCGCCGAGCAGCCGCTGGCTGTCCCGGACGACCGTTCGCCACATCGATTGGGCGCGGGCCGGCGCGGTGGTCGAGCTGGGTGCGGGCACCGGGCCGATCACCCGGGTCATCGCCTCCAGGGCCCGGCCCGATTGCCGGGTCGTCGTCATCGAGCGCGACCCGGACTTCGCGCGGCTGTTGCACGAGCGCTTCGGGAGTCGAGCCAACTTCGACGTGGTCCAAGGGGATGTTCGCGACCTGGTGGCCATCCTGACCGATCGCCGGCTCACCGCGGTCGACCACGTGATCTCGGGGCTGCCGGTGCCGTCTTTCCCGAGGGCGCTCCAGCACAGCTTCTTCCGCGACGTGCGGCGGATCCTCCGCCGGGAAGGGACCTATCACCAGATCACGGAGCTTCCCTGGATCTACTGGCGGTTTTACCGTAGATTCTTCGATCAGGTCGACTTCGTCTTCGAGCCCCGCAACCTGCCACCGGCTGGGGTCTACTTCTGTCGAGGAGCCAGGGAGCTCCCGTGATCGGCGAGAGCTATGAGCGCCGCGTCGTGGGCCGGCTGGTCGCGGTTCTCGAGCCGGCCGGCCGTTCGCCATCTGGTCAACCTGGGCTTTCACCTCGAGGCGGCGCTGCGGGCCGCCGCGCTGGAGGAGGCCGACCCGGTCCGGATCCAGGAGCGGACGCTTCTCCGGCTGTTGCATCGGGCGCGCGCGACCCGATTCGGCCGCGATCATCGGTTCGACCGGATCCGCTCCGTGGCGGACTTCCAGCAATCGGTCCCGATCCGCACTTATGAATCGCTGTGGGACGCGTACCTGAAGGACCACTATCCCCTCTTCGAGGACTTGACCTGGCCGGGCCGCATCCCGTTCCTGGCGCTGACCAGCGGGACCACCCAGGGAGTGACCAAGTACATCCCGGTCTCCGCGGCGATGATCGCATCCAATCGCCGGGGCGCGCGGACAATGCTGGCCCTGCACGTCCGGGCGCAGCCGGCTTCCCGCCTGTTTCAGGGCCGTCTCTTCTTTCTCGGCGGATCGACCGCGCTGCGGCAAGTCGCCCCCGGCGTCGCCGAAGGCGACCTCAGCGGGATCGTCGCCGTGGCGCTCTCCCCGCTCTGGCGGCCGTACACGTTTCCGCCCCTGGACCTGGCCCTGGAGACCGACTGGGATCGGAAGCTCACCCGGCTGGCCGAGTGCAGCCGCGAGCAACCGATCACCCTGATCGGCGGGGTACCGAGCTGGCTCTTGACGTTGTTCCAGCGGCTCCTGGCGCAAACGGGCAGGGCCCGGCTCGTGGACGTCTGGCCCGATCTCGAGGTGATCGTCCACGGCGGCGTCAAGTTCGACCCGTATCGCGCGGCGTTCCGCTCGCTGGTGGGCTCACCACGGGTCCGGCTCCTGGAGACTTATACCTGCTCCGAGGGATTCGTCGCCTTCGGCGACCCGCGCACCGAGCTGCTGCGCCTGGTCTTTGATCATGGGATCTTCTATGAGTTCGTCCCGGCCGGCGAGCTCGATTCCGCACACCCGACGCGGCACTGGCTCGCCACGGTCGAGCCCGGAGTGAATTACGCGGTGCTGGTCTCGACCTGCGCCGGGCTGTGGGCCCACATCATCGGCGACACGATCCGGTTCGAGTCGCGGGATCCGCCGCTGTTGACCTTCACCGGCCGGACGCGCCAGACGCTTTCCGCCTTTGGTGAGCACCTGATCGGTGAGGAGCTGGAGGCGGCCATCGCCGCCGCGGCCGCGGCGACCGGTGCGGCCGTGCGGGATTGGCATGTCGGACCGGTCTTCGCCGGGACCCCCGGCTATCACGAGTATATCGTCGAGTTCCTCGTGGAACCGTCGGATCCGCGCTGGTTCCGGGACGCTCTCGACGCCGGTCTCGCCCAGCGGAACGCCGACTACCTCGCCCATCGCGCCCCTGGGGTCGGGCTACCTGCACCGAGCCTGCTCGTGGCGCGTCCAGGGAGCTTCGAGGCCTGGATGCGCCGGCGCGGCAAGCTCGGCGGACAGAACAAGGTCCCCCGGGTCGATAACGCCGGCACCCTGACCCGCGAGCTGCGCGAATTCCTCCAGGACGCTGAACAGGTCGCAGGGACGGTTCCACCCGGGGAGTCCATCGATCCCGCGGCCGGGGAGGTCCTGACCAGGCCGGCGACGTCTTGACGGCCCTGCTCCGCCCTCCCCTCCCCGCGATCAGGCGGCGGCTTTCTGCTTGCGCGCCACCAGCTCGGAGATCTGACCGATCGAATCCAGATGCTCGACGCCCGCCTCGAAGGCCTCGATGGTGATGCCGAAATGCTCCTCGAGGAAGACGACCAGTTTGAGCGTGCTGATCGAGTCGAGGATTCCACCGGTGATCAACGGCGTCCGCTCGGTGAGCTCGTCCGGATCCTCGCCCGGGAGGAATTCGCGGAGAATGAAGTGATGAACGACCTTCGCGATATCTTCCATGATGGCCTCGCACGACTCCTTCAGCCAGGACGAGGTGTTCGCCAAACCGACCCGCCTGCGGCAGAGCTCTCCCCTCGGGCGCTGAGGCCGAACTGGGACTGGTGGCAAGCTAACCTCTGGGCGGCTTTCGGTCAATCTCCAGTTTTGCTTCAAGTTCCCGGAGACCCTCGGTCGAAAGCACTATGGAGACCGTCCTGCCACGTCGATTCTCTGCGCAGGCCGCCCAAAGCCTGGACTCAACGAGCTTTAGGTTGACAGTTGGTCCCCGATCGACTAAACCGGTAAGCCAGCGACCCGAATCGGGCCGCCCTCCCCAGTCCCGATCGGATCGCCCAGGGGTGGCCACGGCCCGGTGACCACGGAAGGTCGAGGTGGTTGTCCATGATTGCAAGGATGCTTTCCGTGACAGACCGCCGCCCGGGTTGGCTGGTGGCCGGCTTGATGGTGCTCTCGATGACGGGCTGCCAGTCCCTGGGCAAGTCCCATCAAGCCAAGCGGATCCCGCAATATGGCGTGATCGATCCCAACCAGCCCCGTGAGCTGCACAAGGTCCCGTTTCCGCCGTATGTGATCGAGCCGCCCGACGAGCTGGACATTGCGATCAAGCCGCCGTTGCCCGACGGGAATCCCTCGACGTGCGTGGTGGGTTCCGACGGCTTCATCGACCTGGGCTTCGCGGGCGATGTCTTTGTCGCCGGCTTGACGCTGGCCGAGGCCGAGGAGCGGATCGCGCAGCACCTCGACGCGTTGCCGGCGCCGGAGAACGGCCGGCACAAGGAGCATTACCAGGCCTCGGTCCGCCTGTCCAACAACCAGAGTAAGTTCTACTACGTGCTGGGAGCGGTTGCCAATCCGGGCCGGTTCCGCTCGACCGGCAATGAGACGGTTCTGGACGCGATCGTCCAGGCGGGCCTGCGCTCCCACAGCCTGCCGGAGAAGGCCTACCTGGTGCGTCCCCATCCGGCCGGGGGACACGACCAGATCCTGAAGATCGACTGGTTCGGAATCCGGGACCGGGGCGACACCTTGACCAATTACCAGATCCTCTCCGGCGATCGGCTCATCGTGCCGGGCACCCGGCCGCCCGGGCTGCTCGGAAGCTTGCTGGGACAGTAGGAGGCGGCTCCGGCCGCCGATCGACGGTCGCCGGACGGAGCCGGCTCCGACAAAGAGCGGATCCGCCGGCCTTCCTGGAGGCGGCGGCTCCGGCCGTCGATCCGCACGCTCAGGACGAGAACATCCGCGCGATGACGAAGGCTGCCGTGGCGGCGAGGCCGCCGATGAGGGTCGTGTGCAGGGCGCTGCGGGCAGGTCGCGTGCCGGTGAAATGTCCCTTGATGTAGCCGAAGATGGCCAGCGCGACGGCGGTGACGACGACGGAGATGATCAGCCCCTGGCGGGGATAGGCGACGACCATGTAAGGGGACAGGGGGATCAGGCCGCCTGCGATGTAGGCCCCGGCGATCGTCAACGCGCTGCGGAGGGCGCGGCGCGGGTCGGGCTCCTCCAGGCCCAGCTCGAAGCGCATCATGAAGTCGACCCAGGCCGGGTGATTCTTCTCGAAGGCTTGGAGGATGGGTTCGATCTGGTCTTCCGTGAGGCCGTAGTCGCGGAAGACGACGGCGACTTCCTCGCGTTCGACGTCGGGCAGCTCGACGACCTCGACCTCCTCGCGGTGCTTCTCACTGGCGTAGTGCTCGGCGTCGCTCTTGGCCGCCAGGTAGCCGCCGAGTCCCATGGCGATCGAGCCGGCCGCGACTTCGGCCAGCCCGGCCGTGACGACCACGGTGGTCGTCACCACGTCGGTCCCGGAGAGGCCCGCCGCCAGGGCGAACGGCACGGTCAGGCCGTCGGACATGCCGATCACGAGGTCGCGGACCAGCTCGCTGGCCGTGAAATGCCGCTCGACGTGCAGAGGCTGGTGCATCGAGTCTCCTTGCAGGGGCGTTGGCCGCGTGTCGCTTCCGGCTTCGCGGCCTCGATCACTCTCCTTCGCCGCAGGCGCGCCGCGCGTCGCGCTCGAACCAGTTGTCGTGATAGTAGTGTCCCCCCTGCCGCCACGCCAGGAGACTGGCGATCAGGTAGGCCGGGATGAATGCGGCCCCCCAGCGCTCCACCTGGCGGACATGGGCCTGCTCGTGCTCGCGGCAGAACTCCAGGCAACCCGGGTCGCGGCCGATGATGACGTGGCCCAGCGTCATGGCCGAGAAGCGGCCGCGTTCGGCCAGCCATCGCGCGAAGCCGCCGTGGAATTCCAGCGCACCCCGACAGCGCTGGACGCGGCCACCCGAACACAACGTCAAGCCGCCCGCGACCAGGCCGATGACCGTGGTCGGTGCGGCCCAGCAATAGCGGAACACGCGGGACACGAAACGGACTCCTCTCCCTCGACAGACCGGAACGTCGGCGCGACCGGCAGATTCTCCCGGCATGCGCGCCGCGCCGATCGACTGCCCCCTGGCAAAGTGGCGCCCACTCGGTAATCTAAAAACAATTCGCTGGTCTTGTCCAATCTCCTCCCCTGGTGACGGACCATCCGCTTCGGAGGCCGACTGCATGAATCCGCGTGTCCTGTTCCGGGCCAGTTGCATTGCGTTGGTGGCCTCGGCATTCTCGTTCGTGATCCGGCAGGACATCCTTCCGGCATGGGGTCGATCGTTCGACCTGAATGCGACCCACCTCGGTGTGATCGGTGGGATGGCCTTCTGGGGCATGGCCAGCTCGATGGCTGTCGGCTCCTTCGTCGTCGACGCGCTGGGAATGAAGCGCATGCTGGGCCTGGCCTTCCTCTGTCACCTCGTTGGGACCGTCCTGACGCTGGTCACGCCCTATCTCGCCGGGATGGGGTTGTCCGCCTACCTGGTGCTGTGTGTGGCCACTTTCCTCGTGGGAAGCGCCAATGGACTCGTCGAGATCGGAATCAACCCGCTGGCCGCGACCCTCTATCCCACGGCAAAGACGCACAAGCTCAACATCCTGCATGCCTGGTGGCCCGGTGGGCTGATGCTGGGCGGGCTGCTGGCTCTGAGCATCTCGTGGGTGCTGGGGCTGGAGGTGGGTGGTGCCGGGGCCACGCCGCAGGCGACGATGTTCGGCTGGCAGATCAAGACGGCCTTGATCCTCGTGCCCATGCTGATCTACGGCGGCTTGTTCCTCTTCGAATCCTTCCCGGTCACCGAGCGGGTCGCCTCTGGGGTCTCGACGCAAGAGATGTTTTCTCAAGCCCTGCGTCCCATGTTCCTGCTCTGGGCCTTCTGCATGCTGCTGACGGCCTCGACCGAGCTGGCCCCGCAGGGGATGCAGAGCCTGGTTCTGGAGAAAACCGCCGGGATGAACGGGACCTGGATCCTGATCTACACGAGCTTCATGATGTTCGTGCTCCGGCACTTCGCCGGTCCGATCGCCCATCGCCTCTCGCCGGTGGGGATGCTCACCGGCTCGGCCATCCTCTCGACGATTGGCCTGTATCTGCTCAGCTTCGCCTATGACTTCAAGACGGCCATCGCGGCGGCGACCATCTACGGACTGGGGATCGTCTATTTCTGGCCGACGATGCTGGGTGTCACAGCCGAGCGGTTCCCTCGCGGGGGCGCCTTCCTCTTGGGACTGATGGGATGTGTCGGCAATCTCTCCGTGGGACTGTCTCAGCCTCTGATGGGTCGCGTCAACGACCAGATCACCTTCGCGGCCATTCCCGCCGAGGTGAGGAACCAGGTCGTCGCCGCGGGGGTCATCGAGCCCGACAAGGTCAAGGCCCTCCCTGCCGATCAGCAAAAGATCGTCGCCGAGGCCCAGAGCGAAGGCGCCAAGTGGTCGTTCCGCTATGTTTCGGCGCTGCCGTTGATCCTGGTCGTGATCTTCGGCGGCATTGCGCTCTCGGATCGTGCCCGCGGCGGATACAAGCCCGAATCGCTCACAGGCGAGGAACTCTCGCCCGCCGAATTGGCCTCGGATTATTAGCGGGATCGGCCCGAGATCCGGGATCGGCGAGGTGAGGAGGCCTCGTCCCAGGAATCCACCAGGACGGCACGGAGCCGGGCTCCTTCTTCTCGCGATTGGTAGCCTTGAGTGACCCTTCCGAAGTGATCTTGGACTCGAGCCTGGTCCTTCCTCCGACGCTTCGGGCGGAGCTGGCCGGTCCGCCGCTGCCGCGCCGGCCCTGGTACCGCTCGCTCACGCCGGCCTACCTGATGCTCGCGGTCTGGGCGCCGTTCTTCGACCGGCTCTGGGCCATCGACCTGCCGCGCGCGAGCCTGAGTTGTCTGGCCGGCAACGCCGTCCTGGCGGCGACGTTGAGTTATTGTCTCTTTTATTCTCCCATGGCGCTGTGGGGCTTCCGCACCCGGCAACGACTGGGCACCGTGGCAGCCTCGACCTTCGGGACGTCGGGCTCGGAATGGATCACCGGCGTGGCGATCGCGGCCGCCGCGGTCATCTGGTACGCGGTGGCGATCGATTCCGCGATCGAGTACACCTTGCTCGGCCTGAGGTCTTGCGGCCTGCTTTCGCCCCAGGTCCTGGGCCGCTGGGACCTCGGCGCGATCGTGCTGGAGAGTCCGGTCTTCCTGTGCACGGCCGTGTTCTGGATCTTCATCACGGGGATGGTGAGCGTGCTGCGACTGGCCGGAGTGATCGTGGCGCTGATGCGGGTGTACGCTCCCGTCGCCCTGCTCCTGCTGACCGTGACCGCGCTGGCACTTTTCCCCGGCGTGGGCGAATACCGGGCCGCGGATGCGATGTTCGTGGCGCGGGTCTCCGGGGCCGCCGACCCGGCCGGGTCGACCGGTTCGATGGTCGTCCTGATCTTCGGCTTCCTGGCCCTGGCCGGCTTCGTGAGTGTGGACTGGGGCGTCGCGTCGCGATGGGGTCGGGACGTGGTCTTGGGAGGGCTGACCGGCCTGGTGCTGGCCATCTCCTCGGCGGCGGTCCTGTCGCTGGTGATCGTCGCGGGGGCGGTGGGGCAACTCCAGGCCACCGACCGGCTGGCGGAGGCGATGGGAGCAGGTCCGCCGTTGCTGTCGTTCCGCTGGGCGGTCTGGCACGGGATCGGCGGCGTGCCGGCCGGCGTCATCCTGATCCTGTTCGGCCTGGTCGCGCTGGCGCCGGCGTGCTGGTGCTCCGGGATCTACTCGCGGCGGCTGGCGATCCATTGGCCCGGGGTCCCCCGCATCCATTGGACGTGGATCGGCGGCGCGACGGCCTGGCTGCTGATCGCGACGTCCGGGGCCAGCCGGGTGGACGTGATCGCCGCGGCCATGGGACTGGTCTTCGCGCCGGCGGTCGGCGCGATGGCCGGGGATTTCCTCCGGCAGCGCGGCGGCTGGGCTGGGGTTCGGGCCGGCCTGAACCCTCCGGGCTTGATGGGCTGGGCCGCCGGCCTGGCGCTGTCGTCCGCCTTGTGGATGGCGGCGGGTTACTTCAGCCCGATGGTCCGGGGCTGGCTGCCGCCGGGGCCGATCGCCGGGTTCCTGACCGCAGTCCTGGTCTACTGGCTCGTGGCCGGGATGGGACTGGAGCGGCCGTCAATCGCCCTGGAAGAGATCGACACCGAACTCGCGCCGGCGGAAACCTGTCTGGAGAAGCGGGCATGATCGCCGGCGCGGTGCGGTGGCACCATCTTCCAGGCCGTGGTCGAATCCGACCGGCGGGATACCCGGACCACGATCCCCGAGTGTTGATGACCGGTCCAGAGGGGACCTGATGGCTCAACCCCGCATTTCCTCGAGCGTCTTGGGCTCGGTCCGCAGGCGGACCTTCGCGGCGCTGGGCCATCCCGGTTTTCGACGCTATTACCTGGGGCAGGGAGTCAGCCTGGTCGGGACCTGGCTCCAGTCCGCGGCGGTGCGCTGGCTGATCTTCGACCAGACCCGATCCGAGTTCCTGCTGGGCGTGGTCGAGGTCGCGGCGCTGATGCCGGGCCTGCTGGTCGGCCTGGTCGCCGGCGCCATCGCGGATCGGGTCGCCCCCTTACGAATGATCGTCCTGATGGAATGCGGCCAGATGGTGCTGGCGTTCCTGCTGGCCGTGCTGGTCGGGCTGGACGTGGTGCAGATCTGGCAGATGGCGGCGATCCTGGCCCTGACGCGGATCTGCGTCACCTTCGAGCTGCCCAGCCGCCAGGTGTTCTTCTACGAGCTGGTCGGGCCGGAGGTCCTCCCGAATGCGATTGCGCTCAACTCGGGGCTGTTCAACGCCACGCGCGTGCTGGGACCGGCCCTGGCCGGAGTCTGCCTCACGACGATGGGTGCCACCGGCTGCTTCACGCTCAACGGCGTCAGCTACCTGGCGGCAATCGCCGCGTTGTTATCCATCCGGCTGGAGCGGCGGACCCGGTCGCAGCCGCACGCCAATTTCACCTTCGCGGAGGTCCTCGGCGGCCTGCACTACCTTCGCGGCGATCGCCGGATGCTCGCGTTGTGCTTGCTCGTGACCTTCTTCGGAGTGGTCGGCATGGGTTACGAGGCGATGGTCCCGGCCTATACCCGTCGCGTGGTCCGGGCGGATGTGGAAGGATACAGCATCCTGCTGGCGTGCAGCGGAATAGGCGCGACTCTCGGGGCAGTCGTTGTGGCGTCGCTGAGCCGCCAGCGTCGCAGGGAGCGGTGGTCGATCTTGGGCTTGATCGTCTTCGCCGGCTTCCTGTTCGCCGCGGCGCTCTTGCCCCAGTGGGCCGATCCGTCCGGTCCGGCGTGGGTCCGGCTGGGCATCGCCGCGGCCTGTCTGCTCGGCCTGGGCTTCGGCGCGGTGGTGTTCTATGCCTCGGCGATGACCTTGATCCAGTTGGCGGTACCCGACCATCTCCGCGGCCGGTTGATGGGGATCTGGATGATCGTGTACTCGGGATCGGTCCCGCTGGGCGCGCTCTGGACCGGGCGGGCGGCCCTCGCCTGGGGCGTCGCCGCCGTCATGGCCTTCTCGGCCGTGTTGTGCGCGGTGGTCGGTCTGGTCGTGCTGGCCTCGGGTGTGCTGAGCCCGCGTTATCGCGACCCGGCGGCCGCGATCAGCGATCTGCCCGCCCCACACCGCTAGCCTGGATGCCCATGGAGAAAAAAACTAGGATGGCAAAGTTAACTGGAGGCACTGTTGCTCCAATTTCGCGAGATAAGCGGCCGGGTCATGGCGGAATCGTCGCTGCTTCCGCCGCGCCTCGCG
>JAJPJC010000219.1 GCA_021324445.1 Isosphaeraceae bacterium | reverse complement strand
TGATCGCGAGGACACTGAATTCCGTAATTCCTTGTGCTAATTGGGTTTGCGGAGACTGATTGGGGAAGACATCTTGGAGACAACTGTAAAAGGGCAAAAGTCAAGCTGAGAAACCCCCGAGAATTACGTCACATCACGTCACGGCCTTATGGCGCTTAGACTTACGGCACGAAACTCGGGGAAAAAAATACGTCATGCTCGTCACAGCCTTACGGCGCTTGGACTTACGTCACGTGGGGGCTTGCGATTCCGCCGCGCGGGCGGATTCCCGGTCGGGCTCCTCGTCACGGAGGGCGCGGAGACGGTGGGTGTTTCAGGGCCGATCCGGATCAGCCGGCAGCGGGGACGGGGGCTCCCGGCGGCGCTGACCCCTTGATCCAGGGGGCTTGGCGTCCCCGGGTTAACGCGTCCCCGCGTCAAGGCCCTAAGGGAGGCGGCTCCCGGAGGAATTCCTCGAAGAGTGCCAGGGCCGTCGCCACCGGCGTCTGGGACCGGATCCAAAGGCCGCGCAGCCGCGCGCGGAGCACGACGCCTTTCTCGAGGTCGTGGCCGAAGAGCCCGTAGCGCGTCGAGACGTTCGGGCGGTTGGGTGCGGGTCCTCCTGGCAGCTGATCGAGAATCCGCCGCGCACAATCGTGGGGTTGGACCATCTCGACGTAATACGTGTCGGCATCGAACCCTGGAGCGGAGAGGATTCGAGGCCCGATCATCTCCCAGGAGGGGAGCGGGACGGGCAGGGTCGTCAAGGCGGCCAGCGTGTCGGCCGACTCCCGGCCGTCATAGCTCGAGGCAGCCGACGGGATGTCCCGCGGCTCAACCCAGCGGGCTACCCGTGCGGCCGACTCCGCAGGCTCCGCCGTCCATCCGCTGATGATCCCCACCTCAACGCGCTTGAGCTGGCCGACGCTGGTAGCACTGAGCTGCACTTCGAGGTCCAGACCGCCTTGCGACCGGGTTGGCCCCCAGGTGGCTCGGACGGTCAAGCCTCCCCAACCCGGGGGCGAATAGGTCGCCTGGACGCAACCCTGCCGCCGCGCGAATTCGCGCAGCGTGGCGCCGCCGAAAGCCCGCTCAGCCGGCCGGCCGATCGCCGCAATGCTTTGCAAAGCCAGGAGTTTTGCATACGAGCGCTCGTCGGAGCTGGTGGGTCCCGGCTCGCTGGCCCCCACGTGGAGTCGCCACGCCCGGCCGCGTCCGACCGTAAGGAATTCCGGACCGTTGCCCTTCCAGCGGAAATCCGACACGCGCGGAACTCAAAAACGTGAGTGGCTCGTGCCTGGTGGTTTCCAGGGGAAATCCGACAGGCGCGGAACTCAAAAACCCCGCCGACCCGCATTGCTACGGATCGACGGGGCCGGAACAGAGAAGAGGCCGGATATGAACGGGGCAGACGCCCCGGTCGGAAGGAGCGGCTTCTCGCGAAGCTTCGCAACCGACACAGCATAAGCTACTTCGTGATTTTCGAATGTCAAGACTCTCGGACAGATTTTTTTCGATTTTCCGCCGGCAGGCCCCAGGCGCAAGGGCGACCGCGCGGTACTTTGTCCTAATCGCTTGATAGCCAGGAACTTCCGCCTGCAATGGCGTACCGGCCGGGCGTCGGGCTCTCGCCGGGCGGAATCCGCCGCGGTCCGGGAATCGCCATCGGGCATGTCACCGGCTGGCCTTTTGGACCTCGTTTTCGGTCTCGTCGAAGATGGTGGTGATCAGGGTTCGTTCTCGGAGCTTGGCCAGGAAGGCGGCGCGTTCGGCCTGGAACCTCTGGTCGCTGAGGGTGGCGCGAATCTGGTCCTGGACCTCCTCGAACGTCGCGGGACCGGCCGGGCGGCGGTTCTCGACCCGGACGATGTGGAAGCTGTTGGGGCCTTCCAGGACCTCGCTGACTTGACCGATGGGCAGCACTTGCAGGGCCTCATTGACGGCGAGGACGGCGTAGCCCTCGGGTGAGGTCTGCATCAGTCCGCCTTGATTCCGCGCGCTGGTCGGGCCATCGCTCTGGGTGCGGGCGAGCTGGGCGAAATCCGCCCCATGGCGGAGCTGTGCCCGCAGGCTGTCCGCCTTCTGGCGGGCCTGGTCGCGTCGGGGATACTTGCCGACCTCGACGACCAGCTCCCGCCAGGTGATCTGGGCCGGGTGGTCGAACTCGTGGCGCTGGACATGCTCGTTGTAATACCGCAGCAGGTCCGGGAGCTCGACCTTGGTCCGGTCTTTCAACTTGTCGTGCAGGTACCCCTGGGCCAGGAAGTCCTGGCGAAAGGACTGATGCATGTCATCGAGCGAGCGTCCCTCGGCGGTGATCCGTTCCCTGAGCTGCTGCTCGCTGTCGACGGCATAGCGCGCCTCCATCGGCAGCAGTTGATCCTCGCGCCACATGCGGTCAGCCAGCTCCATGATCTTGTCGTACCGCTGGGGGCTCTTGAGCTCGCGCTTGGCCTCTTGCACCAGGAGGCTGCGATCGATGAGGGCGTCGAGCGTCTGGCGTACCAAGATTAGAATCTCTTTATGTTTCTGGGCCTGATCTTCGATCTGGAATTCGCCGCGCGACTGTGGGGGCCGGATGCGCCGGTACTGTTCCTTGGCGGCGGTGGTCAGCTCGTGCATGGTGATGATCTCGTCACCGACGCGGGCGGCGGCGCGGCCGGCCTGCTTCCACGCATGTTTGTGAGTATCGGAGTCGGGGGCCGGTTTTTGGACGGAGGTCCGGATGATCTGGGGATCGCGCCGCGCCGGGGCGGGCTGCGGCGGGGATGGGGAAGCCGTTGACCCCGCCGACTGAGCCGCCACTGCCGGCAGGGGCGTGAGGGCCGCCGCCGGCGGCGGCCCCGTGGGCAGGGCGGTTCCATTCCTTGCGGCGGGACCGGCCGGTGGACCGGCGTTCCCGGGCGGGTTGCCCGCACTTGGGGAGGCGGCATCGGGAGGCAGCTCGGGCAGGCTGCCCGGGTCGACAACCGGTTCCAGGGGTGGTGGACTGATCCCCGGCGCCGGGGTCGAGGGGGGCGCATCCAGTGGCGGGGCACTGCTCGCCGCGGGCGGCGTGCTCGGGGCGGCGCCGGCCGATCCCGACGCGGGCGCGGGACTTGGGCCGGTCGCGGGCGATCCCGACGTGGCGCCGGCGCCGGGCGGCGGTGCGTCGGAGGCTGTCGCGGTGGGAGCGGCGGCCGGCTTCGCCGGCTGGGAATCCGGCAAGGGCGGTAAGGGCGGTAAGGGTGGCATCAGGTCCGGGTTTGGTCCCAGGAGGGGGTCGCTCTGGAGTTTGGGCGCCGGCCTGGCCGCGGGCTCGGCAGGCGGAGTCGGAGCCACGGCGGGGCTTGCGCCGGGGTCCGCGGAGATGGGTTGCGTCGAGGGGAGCGGCCCCGTCGGATTCGTGGCCGGCGCCGCGGAGCCGACCGGAGCCTGGTCGCGCGCCGGCGGAACCGCACCAGGATCGGTGAGGGCCGGGGACGCCTCGACGACCGGGCCCGGGCCAGGGCCGGGGAGGGTTGCGGGCGCGTCGGCCGGTCCCAGCGGTGCCGGGGCCGGATTCGGATCCGGCGATGGACCGCCCATCGGCCCGGAGTCGGCAGCGCCAGACCCGCTCTGGGCCGGTTGTGCTGCGGCCCTCGGCAGCATCCCGGGCATGGGCCCACCCGGCCGATCGATCGTCGTGGGCAGGGATGGGACCAGGGCCGGCGTCGGGTCGGCTGGCGATCCGGCACCGGGTGCAGGGCCAGCCGTCGCCGCCAGGGCCGGCGGCTGGGCGGCATCACCCTGGGCCGGCGGCACGATCGGTTGAGTCGCCGCACCGGCAACGGCCGCGCCGGCAACGGCCGCGCCGGCTGTGGCCGCGCCCGCTTCGGCCACGGCTGGCGGTGGGGCGGCCGGAGCCGTAGCCGCGGCCGGCGCCGGCCCGGCCATCCCGTTCGGCTGCGTTGCCGCCGTTGGCAGGCCCTGACCCGCGACAGGTTCCGTTGGTCCACTGGCGTCTCGCTCGGCGACGGCGGTCGGCGGCCGATCGTTCGGGTTGGCAGCTTCCGCAGGTGGACCTGCACCGGCAGGGTTGGCCCCATTGCCCGGCCCCGACCGCGACGCGATGGGGTTCCGCGCTCGTCCATTCCACCGCGGATCCGCGGGATCTTTCAGCGCCGTCTGGCTCAGCGCCGCATCCCCGGTACCCCGATTGATCGTCTCATGGATCGAGGGGATGGGGGCCAGGCCGACCGGCTCGGGTTCAGCCGCGGCCCCTTTGGGAACGGCGGAGCGCGACTGGGCGCAGCCGGCCAGTGCCAGGCCCAACACCCCGGCGACGAACTGTCGTTTCATGATCGGATCGTCTCCATCCATGGAGATGGCCGACCGCTCCCGGCCTGGTTTCTCGCAGCCGCGCGCAGATCTCGGGCGGTCGGCGGCCCTCCCGGCCACCTGGGGAATGGAAATGTCGCTCCCCGCGTGTGTGCGTGCGTGTGCCTCGGCGGTCGGACGTGACGGTCAACCGGCCGAGATCCCGGCGATCCCGCGGAAAAGAAGGGCAAGGACCCGATGGGTCGGGATCGCCGCGCCGGGGAATCTTAACTCGATCCTCAGCGAATGCAAGGCCGACTCCTGGGATTGGTTTTGACCACTTCCCAGGCTGACCCCGTTACTTGGCCCGCTCCAGCCGTTCCAGCGTCTCCAGGACTCGATCGAGCTTGCGTTCCACCTCTTCCACGCGGATCTCGGTGATGGCGGACCGGGAATCGATCATCAGGAAGCCGTCCTTGACGATATAGGACAGCTTCAGCGGGTGAAGCCCCCACCAGAGGATGGTGCGCACGGTCTGCTTGCCCTTTCCGACAGAGATGTCCGAATGGAAGCCGACCCCGGCTTCCTGCAACCCAAAGGGACTGACATAGATCGGGATGCCCGGGAACTGCGCATCCGTCGTCGCCTGTTTGATGTGCTTGAGAAGCTGGTCGAGTTGAAACACGTTGGCAGGATCGAGCTCGATCATCTGGTCGAGCCGCTGCTGGATTTGCCGATTCTTCCGCTCGAGTTCCTGAGGAGTGGGAGTTTTCTGAGCCTCGGGGACCGCAGGGGGTTTGTTCTGCGCGAGCAGGAGCGAGGCGTCTGCCGGCGGGGCGGCTGCGTCGGCCCCTGGGTTCTTCCCCTGCTGGGCGACGACCACGGTCCCCAGCACGCCCGCGGCCAGGAGGACCGCGACCCCGGTGGACTTGACGGTTTGGAGAATCATGGCGTGGATGACTCCTCGTGCCAGGGCGGCGATCGACTCGGGGACGGCGCTGGCTCCGACCAGCAAGCCGCTGACCGACGACCACCGCGAAGCCAGTTGAACGGTGGATTCGACCAGGGAGGCGGGCAGGGGGGGGACGCTGAGGCCGGCCGGCTCGGTCAACCGCGCGACCGGCGGGGCGAGGATCCCTCGCCCTCGGAGGCGCGCCGCCAGCCGCTTGCGGGCGCGGTGCAGCCGGCCCCGGAGAGTCGGTTCGCTCACGCCCAGCCGCCGCGCGGCCAGGTCGTAGCTCAGCCCTTCCAGGCAGCAGAGGACCAACGGGGCGCGGAATGACTCCGGCAGCCGGGCGATCTCCTCCTGGATGGCGGCTTCGCTGCGCGTCGCGTCGAGATCGGCGCCGGGCGGACTTGGGCTCGCTTCCGCCGAAGGAGTCCGATGAGATCACCTCACCCTGGGCGACGGCAGGTTGCGCGGTCATCACGTGGACGCTGCGCGCTCGCGGGCGGATTCAGCGCAACCGACGACAAATCCGATCATTGCGGCGAGGATCGCCGCGCTTCCGAGAAAAGTTGAGCCGAAGTTGCGTCGCGCCACGACGGTCGTGGCGGACTCGTGGACCTTCGGTACGATTCGGTGAACAGATGCGCCGAGGTCACGCATGGAGAGGTCTCCTCGAGGGGACAGGGGATGGGAGGGTCGGAGAAATGGGCGAAGATGGGAAGGGAGCATGCTCGGTCGAACCGTTACGGACCCCGGTCGCCGAAGCAATTCGTTGCCCCGAGCAACGACGGATGAGGACGCTGGGCCCTTAGAACGCTCCGCTCCGATCGCCTGTCTTTTAGACGTTCGTCGGAGGGACCGGTTCCTTGGGGCTTCGGCCGGCCGAGGGGAGCCGGGGGCGGCTGCCCCAGGTCAGGAGCCAACCAGCCAGAGGGGGCAGTCGCGGCGGACGGCCTCGTTGGCCGCCAGGGCGAGCCGGGCGTAGGTCAGGATCTCCGGGGCGTCGGCGACGCAGCCGTCGTCGGGGTCGTGGGCGACCCGGAGCAGCTCCTCGAGGCCCTGGTCATCGAGCGGGAGCTGCCACCGTTGGGCCAGTTCGAACAGCTCATTGCGGAGGCCCAGCAAGCTGGCGCATTTCAAGGGCTCGCCGGCGGAGAGGGGGAACGATGCGGTCTGGACCTGCGCCGGCAGGTAGACTCCGCGGCCGTCCTCTCCCAGGGCGGTCAGGTTGGGGATCATCTCCGGGCCCAGCTCGTCGACGGCGCGGTGTTGCAGCTCCGACCAGCCGGTGTCGGCCAGCTCGCCATAGTGGAGCGGCGGCGTACCTTCCCACTCGCCTTCCGCGCCAAAAGCATGGTCGAGCACGCCTGCCACTTCCTCGGCGAATCGAGCGTCGAACGCGCCCCGCGCGCCGCCAACCGTGAACGACACAGCCATGACATGTCCCTTCTCAGGTTTCCAGTTCGTTAGTGGCAATTGACCGGTGGCTAAATCGATCCACACACTGGGGACAGCCCGGCCCGCGACCCCGAGTCGCCGGACGGAGCCGGCTCCTACAGGAGCCGTGGATCCCCTTCCTGTAGGAGGCGGCTCCGTCCGCCGATGCCTACTCCGCTCTGAGCCAAGGGCCACTGGCCCGCGCCGCGGGGGCCGATCTGGCCACCGCGTCAGGGACCGGGCCGCTGGGAGTACCAGAACACCGCCAGGGCCGCGCGGCCAACGGCCCGGGGTGCGGGGACATCCTCCAGGTCGACCGTCGCGCGGAGCGGGCGATCCAGGAGGACGGGATCGGCCGCGTGCCATCGGTAGGCGGCCACCGGTTGCGGCGTCAGGTGCCCACGACCGCGGAAGCCTCCGACGGCCGGAGACATTTCCCAGCCGGCCGGCCGAGACGAGTTCGCGGCGATAAGCAGCTCGGAACCCAGGCCCGGGATCACCCCGCGGAGATCGCGGCCGGGCCGTCCGAACCCCTGGGGCCGTCGCGGGACCTCGATGGGGCCGCGCGCGGCCCACACCATCCCGGCGTAATGGCCGCGCCCGGCCAGTTCGCAGCCGCCCGGCCGGCTGGGGATCTCGCGATAGTCGGCCCGGAAGTAGCCGTCCTCCACCGCGGTGCCGGGAACCGTCCGGACGCGGATCGTCCCTCGGATCGCCGCCTCCGCGTCGATCTGAAGGAACGCCTGCCGGCGATAGGGCATGGGGAAGCGATTGGACCAGGTCGAGCCGCTCTGCCCCATCAGCAGCGATTGAAACGGCTCGGTCTCCGGCAGTCGCGCGAAGGCAAAGCCCACGGGCAAATCCACGCCCGCGCCGCTGTGGGCATCCTCCCACATCAGTCGCAAGCGCGCGGTGCGCCAGGCCTCCTCCGTACCGGGGGCAACCTCCAGCTCCAGCGCGCGGATCGTCCGCGGCCCGGCAGGCATGAGAAAGCGGTGGGTGCTGCGCGCGATTCCCTCCACGAGGTATTCGGCGGTCTCGATCGCCAGCCGATCCCGATCCGGCGCGACCAGGTCCTGGGGCCTCGACCAGGCCGACACCGCGCGTTCCAGTTGGGCCCGCTCCACCGGCGAGGGCTCCGCCTGGAAGGGCGTGAGCCCGGCCGCGTCCGGCAGCGCGATGGCGCTGACGTGGGCGCGGTCGCGGTCGCGATCGCGATCGGCGTGCGGCCCATCGAGCACGATCCGGCAGCCGGACCGGAACGCGATGGGGACATAGCTGAAGACCCCGCCGGCCGCTCGGCCAGCCAGCGGCCGGGGGAAATGCGGATGCCGGCCGGCGGCCAGGTCCGCGACGGCCAGGTCGAGGGCTGGCTGCTGCCGGCCATCGAGGTAGATCCGCAGGCGATCCCGCGGGCCCTGGGGGCGGCCGGGATCCTCGGGCGGGTCGCTCAGCCAGATCCGTTGCACAATCCCCGGACCGACCCAGTCGGCGATCACCGCGCCGCCGTGCGCCCCGGGACGCACGGCGGCGCCGCTGGAGGTCCGGTCGTCACGGCGCGCCGGCCGCTCCGCGACAAGCTTCAGGGGCCGAATGCGCGGGTCGCGCAGTCGGGCCAGAAGCCCCAGGTCCACCAATTCGTCCAGCGACCCGGTCGGCCGATAACCCGATCCCTCACCCGCGGCCGGTGCGACGACCGGGGCCAGCGCTAGCCAGAGCAGGAGCGAGGACACACTAGACATCAACGCCCATACCCATGGGAGTCCCGCCTGCGGGCGCGATCGCCCGGCTGAAGCCGGCACTCCAACCGCACGCGCCAAGGCTCACCAGACCACTAGACTCTGTGTCATGCCACGTCCGATCGGATGCAGGAAAACAAGCCCGATCAGGGAATTTCACAGGGGTTTTACGTGGGTGCTTCTGGTTCCGGTCGATCCCGGGACTCGAAAGGGGACACGCCTCTACCCACCACCGCGTGGGCATCGTATCCTGGTTCCGTTTGCCGATGGCGGTGACCGTTCCGTCGGTGGCCGCCAGTTCTGCCCGAATCTCGGCCGGTGCATCGGCCGAGGTCTGCGACCTCAGGCGCCCACAGTGTGGCCCTGGGTCCTTCCTCCTGTCAAGCGCCTAGCTCCGAAAGAGGTCGTCCATGGGGCGATTCCGGATCGGACCGGTTTCCTGGGCAGCGTGGATTTGGTCGGCGATGCTGGGGACAGGGTTGACCCGCGGGTCCGAGCCGCCGGATCCCAACGGCCCGCCGGCGCTGCTGGGGTTCGCCCCGCGCTCGATCGGGCCGCAGCGCGAGGCCGAGGCCCATGCCCTGACGGTCCCCACGCCCGAGAGCGCAAGGCGATGGCTCCGCACCCTGACCGCCGAACCTCATGTCGCCGGCACCGCCGCCGATTACAAGACCGCCGTGTTCGTCCGCGACAAGCTCCGCGAGTGGGGCTGGAAGGCCGAGATCGCCGAACTCGAGGTGTTGCTCAACTATCCGGCGCTCGCGGAGCGACCCACACGACTGAAGATCGAACGTCCCTTCGTCAAGGAGCTTCCCCTGAACGAGGCACCGATCGCCATCGATAAGGACTCGGCGAGCACCGCGGCTTTCGGCGCCTTCCATGGGTACGGTGCTTCGGGCGAAGCCTCGGGCCAGGTGGTCTACGCGAACTATGGCCGCCCCGATGACTTCACCGCGCTTGAGAAGATGGAGATCGACGTCAAGGACAAGATCGTCCTGGTTCGCTATGGCGAGCTGTTCCGGGGCCTGAAGGTCTGGAACGCCCAGAAGCGGGGCGCCCGGGGGATCTTGATCTATTCCGATCCCGCCGATGATGGCTACGCCAAGGGCGATGTCTATCCCAACGGGCGATTCCGCCCCGGGTCGGCCATCCAGCGCGGCAGCGTCCAGTTCCTCTCCCTGGGACCGGGCGATCCGTCGACGCCGTTCGGTCCTTCCGTCAAGGGGGCGAAGCGGATTCCATTAAGTACGAGGATGATGCTCGAAGACAGGAGGAGTGTGATCGAGCATTCTCAGCGACTCGATGGCAAGTCATTCCCGAAGTCACTCGAGGATGGAGAATGGGAGAGGCAGACGGGTCTGAAGCTGGTCGACACCGTCGCGATGATTCCCTCACTCCCGATCAGCTACGACACGGCGCGCGAGATCTTCAAGGTCCTGGCTGGTCCCAACGTCCCATCGGGCTGGCAGGGCGGGTTGCCCCTGGCCTATCACGTCGGACCCGGTCCCGCCGAGGTTCATCTCTCCGTTTCGATGGATTATGTCCTTTGGCCGATCTGGAACGTGATCGCGACGATCCCCGGGACGGTCGAGCCCGACCGCTGGGTCATGGTCGGCAACCATCGCGACGCCTGGGTCTATGGGGCGGTCGATCCCGGCAGCGGCACGGCCGCGACGCTCGAGATGTGCCGCGCCCTCGGCGCGGCCGTGAAGCACGGCTGGAAGCCGCGGCGGACTCTTCTCTACGCGAGCTGGGATGCCGAGGAGTATGGCCTGGTCGGCTCGACCGAGTGGGCCGAAGAGCATGCCAAGGAGCTCCAGGAGAAGGCCGTGCTGCTGCTGAATGTCGACTCGGCAGTCAGTGGGCCGGAGCTCACGCTCAGCGGAGTGCCCTCGCTGCGCGACCTGGCCCTGAATGCCGCGGAGTCGATTACCGAGGTCCGCTCGGGTCGTTCCCTCCGCGCCTTGTGGACCGAAGGGCGGCGCAAGGCGTGGGCCGCCGCGGCGCCCCTGGTCCTCGATGACCCCGCCTGGGACGCCAACGGCAGGAACCCTGATGCCAGCCCCGGTGCGAAATCGGCCGGGTCCCGGGAGTTCGTTCCGCAGATGGGATGGCTGGGCTCCGGCTCCGACTACACGGTGTTTGTCGATCACCTGGGCATCCCGGCCGTCGACGGCGGGCTCAAGGGAGGTTACGGGGTCTATCACTCGATCTATGACAACTTCAACTGGATGGAGAAATTCGGCGACCCCGAGTTCCTGAGCCACGCCACCTCGGCCCGCCTCTACACGCTGATCGCGATGCGGGCCGCGGCCGCCGACGTCGTGCCGATGACGTTCACCCCCTACGGCCACGCCTTGCGCGAGCACGTGGACGAGCTGCGTTTGATCCATGCCCGCCGCCTTCGCGAGGCCGAGCCGGGCCAATCGAAACAGCCGGCAGAAATCGCGGGCCTGGCGGACCTGATCCGGGCCGTCCAGGAATTTCAGGCGCAGGCCGAGGAACTGGATCGGGCAACCGCGGCGGTGGCGCGGCGCGACGGCGTCGACCGTCACCGGCTGGCGGCGCTCAACGATGCCCTCGCGCAGGTCGAGCGCGCGTTCCTGCTCCGCGACGGCCTGCCCGGTCGTCCCTGGTTCAAGCACGCGATCTACGCCCCCGGGTTGACGACAGGCTATGCGGCCTGGCCCCTGCCGGCCGTTCGTCAAGCCCTTGAGGACAAGGACTCGGACCGGCTGGCGGCGGCAACGGCCCAGGCGATCGAGCGGATCCGCAAGGCGTCCGAGGCCCTCAGAACGGCCGGTGATCGTGCGCGGGCTGCGGTGGTTCGTTAGACGCCCATGGATTCCGACTCGATCGCTCCTTTGCGCGTTGCTCGGATGCTGGCTGGAGGCACGTCATTTGGGATTTCAGATTCCAGATTCCAGATTCCAGATTCCAAATGAGGATATTCTTGAGATCTGGAATTCGGACTCCGGATCTGGACTCCGGACTCCGGATCCGGAATTCGGACTCCGGATCCGGAATTCGGACTCCGGACTCCGGATCCGGAATTCGGACTCCGGATCTGGAATCTGGAATCCGGACTCCGGATCTGGAATCTGGAATCTGGAATCTGGAATCTGGACTCCGGACTCCGGATCTGGAATCTGGAATCTGGAATCTGGAATCTGGAATCCGGACTCTGGACTCCGGAATTCTTCGGGGCTGTGAGGAATCCACGAAGGTCTTCGCCAGGCCCACTGACCACTGGCCACTGACGACCGAAGTGAGCACAGCGAACGAACAGACCACGGTTCCAGTCGGGAGCACCCTTGATGGCCCAGATCGAAACGGCCGAGTTGCAGAAGGTCAAGCTGCCGCGGGTCCTGGGATCGGTCGAAGCCTTCTGCGTCGTGGTGGGCTCGGTGATCGGCTCGGGGATCTTCCTGGTCCCGGCCAGCGTGGCGAAGAATGTGCCGTACCTCAGCGGTATCGTCCTGGTGTGGGTGATCGGGGGCCTGTTCGCCGGGGCAGGCGCGCTGACGCTCGCGGAGCTGGGCGCGATGCTGCCCCAGGCCGGCGGGCTCTACGTGTTCCTCCGGGCGGCGTACGGTGCCTTGCCGGCGTTCTTATTCGGTTGGGTCGAGTTCCTGGTGGTCCGCAGCGGCTCGATGGCCACGCTGGCCGCGGCCTTCGCGCGGTATTTCGCGCAGGTGGCCAAGCCACCCGCAGGGGTTCCTGGCCCGGTCTGGCAAGCGGGCGCGGCGGTCTCGGCCATCGCCGTGGTGACCACGGTCAACGTGATGGGCACGCGCCGGGGCGGGGCGCTCCAGGTGATCGGGACCGTGCTGAAAGTCGGCGGCCTCGCCATCTTGATGGCCTTGCCGTTTCTGCTCGGAGCCGGCACGGTCGCCAACCTCCAGCCGGTCTGGCCGACGGCCGCGGCCGGCTCGATCTTCACCGGCTTCATGACGGCCATGGTCGGAGTGCTCTGGGCTTACGACGGCTGGTCCAACGTCACACCCCTCGCCGAGGAGATCCGCGACCCGGGCCGCAACATCCCCCGCGCGCTGATCCTGGGCATGGCGGTGTTGATCGCGGTCTATCTCGGCATGACCCTGGCCTATCACTACGTCCTGCCCCTGCAAGACGTCTCCGAGGCGAGCGGGTCGTCGAAAGATTTCGAGAAGGTGGTCGCCGCGCTCTATTGCGAAGACCTGCTGGGCTGGCGCGGCGTCGTGGCCATCTCGTTGCTGGTCATGTGCTCGACCTTCATCTCGCTCAACGGCAATGCTCTCACCGGCCCCCGCGCGTATTTCGCGATGGCCCGGGATGGGCTCTTCCCCAGCGGATTGTGCCGGGTCCACCCGAGGTTTCAGACCCCGGCCAACGCGGTGCTCTCCCAGGGGGTCTGGGCCAGCCTCCTGACGGTCGCCGGCACGGTCCTGATCCTGGTCCCGCCGTCGAGTGCCGGCCCGGCCCTGCCGTCCTGGATCAGGGCCGCCTGGACCGCGCTCAACAAGACCCCGCTCTACGACCTCCTCTACTCGTATGTCATTTTCGGCGCCACCGCGTTCTACATGCTGGCGATCGCCAGTGTCTTCGTGCTCCGGGTCCGCCGGCCGGACTTACCCCGACCGTACCGCACTCTGGGGTATCCGTGGACCCCCTTGCTCTATGTCGCCGCCGCCCTCCTGCTGCTGGGCAACATGATGGTCGACACCGAGACCCGAGTCCCCTCCCTGGCCGGCTTGGGGATCATCCTGCTGGGCGCGCCGGCGTACTGGTTCTTTCGCCGGTCGTCGGCGGTCTCCGCCTGAGGCTGTGAGGGCCAGCCGCACATGGCTGGCGGAGGGCAGCCGGGGCGGCTGCCCCACAACCCCGAGGGAGAGGTTCTCTTGGGTTACTGCTTGGCCGGCTGGGACGATGACGACCGCTGTTTGAGGAATTCCCGCACGCCTCCCGCACGCGCGGGGCGGGCGGGCGGCCGGTTCCGCAAGTGCTGGTCGTCGCGCGTGACCTGGAGGAAGGCGATGCACATCTCGTCGGTGGTCTGCTCGCCCCAGCGGACCTCGATCGGCGGCTTGCTCGGGTTGCGGGGGTTGGCGGCCGAATTATCGAAGTGGGCCAGCATCTCGATGCGGGTCCCCTTGGGCAGCGCCACCGGGGTCGTGAACTCGTAGGGATTCTGCCAGTTGAAGTCCCAGTCGTCGATCCGGATGAGGGTCTGCCGCGAGCCGTCGGGCCGGATGGCGCGGAGGAGGAAGTCCTTGCCGAGGTAGTGCATGTGCGGGAAGACGGCGATCAAGTGGGCATCGTTCTCGATCGTCAGATCACCCGTGACTTCGTGGTGCGGATCGCCCGGGGGAATCCGCAGGTCGGGCCTGGCGAAGAGGCCGGCACGGGGCGGGAAGACGACGCGGGAGCGGATCTCCTTGTCCACCGGTCCCCTGGCGAAGTAGAGGCCAATCGAAGTGGCGTCGGTCTCGGGCTTGCCGCTCTTGTGGTAGTGCACCTGGAGCAGCACGTCGGCGCCGGCCGGCAGGCCCCGGGCGGTGCCCGGCGGTGCCCATTGCGGCCGACGGCCCGGCGCCCAGCCCCAGAGCTGACCGGAGGGGAAGAAGGGCAGGCCGGTGGGCAACCGCCCGTAGCCGCCCCCCGAAGTCTCGTAGCCGGAGGCCTTGTCGGCGGCGTCCAGCTCCCGCGCCCGACCGGTCACGTCGTAGGCGGCCAGGATGTGGTGCACGACCTTTGGGTTCCCCGGTTTGAAGTCGACCGCCCCGATCCAGCGCCCTTCAGTCAGGCCCGACGGCAGGACGAAGACACGGTACTCATCCGGCCCCGAGCCGCCCAGGGCGAACGCCTCGGAGACCTTCAGGATCAGGTCGGGGGGGCCCAGCGCCCAGTCGGATGTCCAGGTCCGCGGCGGCGGGGCGTCCTTGGGATCCCCCTCGGGAGCCTCGGCGTCGGCCCAGTCCGCCAGCGTCTTCCGCTCACTCTCCGACAGCACCCGGGCGCCGCGGAAGGGGCCCCCTTCGGTCGTCGAGGCGTGCCAGGGGGGCATCACGCGATCCTCGGTGACCGTGGCGATGTCCGAGGCCCGTTTTCGCGCCTGCTCGTAGTCCAGCAGGGAGAACGGAGCCACCTGGCCCGGCCGATGACATTCCTGGCAGTGCTGCTGCAAGATCGGCTCGACGTCGCGATGATACGTCGGCGGCGCGGCCGCCCGGGCGACCATCCCGGGCTGGAACACCGCTCCGGCCAGCACGGCCAGGACGATGCGGACTCGCCGCGGCAAAATCAGCGGTAGGTTCATCGTGCGATTCCTTCGGCGTGGGCGGATTCCCCACCAACAACAGGCCGGGTGACCAGCACACCCGGTGCGACCCGCCGGCTTCGCCTAAGGAGGATACTTAGTTCATCCGGCGGTCGGTTTCAAGGAGCGCCACGAATTCGACCCGTCCGGGCGGCGCCGCTCATCCCGCATCGGGGGATCGGACCAGAGCGGTGACGTCGTGGAACTTGTACGGCTCGGGCCAGGAGGAATAGTAGCTGCGATCGGGCAGCAGCTCGAGATGAGCCCCGAAGAACGTGTTCAAGACCACGCGGAACGAGTTGACCGGGCTGATCCGATCGTAAAGCCCCTGATAGCGCCGGCCGGGGAAGTAATACGCGTTGAGAATGCTCATCCGCTCCTTGTGGTCGGTCCGGTTCACGTCGACCACGTGGAGCCCCAGCTCCGAGCCATGGTCGGACTGGAGGATGATGATCGGGGGCTCGGGCGAGGCGGCCAGCAGGCGGTCGAGGGTTTGCTCGATCCGCTTGGTGATATACGCCGACTGGCTGCGATAGGCCCTGCGGAACCGGTCGGGGTCGCGGAAATGACCCTCGGGATTCTTGTCTCGGTCCCCGAGCACATACGCCTGGTGCCGGATGGCGACGTCCTCGCCATTCTCGCCGAAGAGGAAAGGGAGGTGGGGACAAAGCAGGTGGGCTAAGGTGAAGGTCGGCGCGGGGTCCCGGGCGACATCGGGGAGGTGGTCGAGGAGGTAGAGGATCCGCTGGCGGCCTTGCGTGAACTGATCGAACTGGTCGGGATTCGGCCAGAGAATCCGCAGGGGTGTCGTGTCCAGCACCATCCGCTGGAACCCCGTGGAAAACGGATAAGGGGAAAGATACCGATCCGCCTCGGGATGCTCGGTCGGGTCGAACCCGGTGGAGAAGCTCACGAACCGGTATCCCAGCGGCCGGAGGGTCGCCAGCACGTTGTTCTGGCCGATCAAGTCGGTCAGTTGAGTCTGGTCCGGCCCCAGGCCCTTGACCAGGTCATCGAGATACACCCCGTTGAGCGAGGCCGAGAGGCAAAGCGGGGTCTGACAATAGTTGGCGGTGCTCCGCCGCGCGATGTAGAATCCCTTGCGTTCGAGCCGCTCCAGGAACGCGGAGTTGTCGAAGTCGAACAGGGCCTTCATCACGTCGGTCCGCGCGTAACCGTCCAGGATGATGTAGTAAATGTCCGGCAAACTCGATCGCGGCGGCGGCGTCCCCAGCGCGAAGGGGACTGGACGCCGGGGCGGCCGCCCCACCGCCGGCGCCTTGATGGTGGCGGCCTGCACGATCGGGATCGCGATCACGAGGATCGCGAACAGGTTCAGGAAGGCCGTCAGCCCGCTGAGGTCCTGGAACCGGGGTAGCACTCGGAAGGCGAACCAGCCCAGCAGCAAGGCTTCCACCAGCACCACCCAGCGCGGATCCAAGGCCCCGTGCAGGTTGCCGACCCAGAACGTGTCCAGATAGTCGATGGCCGGCTCAGAGATCGCGACGACCCAGCCGAGCGTGAAGAACAGGACCACACCGAGGGAAACGACCAGGCCGGCCTTCCGGGCGTCTCGCAGCAGCAGGGCCAGCAGGAGCCAGGCCGCCAGCGACCCGGAGACCGCCCAGCCCAAAAGCGCGCCCAGCTCGACGGCGCGGACCTCCCGGGCATTCTGGGCGAACAGGGCCAGGATCGGGTACATCGCCAGCAGGAACGGGTGAACGACCCAGCTCCGGAGCGATCCGATCACGCGTCGCGGCGGCGCAGCAGGTAGAGCGTCCGACCGGCTGCCGTCACCGGCTCCGACAGTATGATCAAGAAGTGTTTGCTGAAGCATTTTTCAAAAATCTCCCGGTTGTAAGCGTGGTGCGCGCCGAACCGCCGGGCCGACAGCGAGCGCACTTGCGGGTCGTTCTCCGGCACGAACTCGAGGACCAGCCAGGGCGCGAGCCGCCGGAAGAACTCCGCGAGGTTGTCCATGGGCTGGTTGCCCGTGAGGGCCAGGTGGTGGATCAAGGCCAGCGCCATGACCAGGTCGGGGCTGCCCCGCTCGAAGATCGAAGCCCGCTCCTGGTTCAGCCAGCCCAGCCCGGGGCTGGGATTGAACAAGTCCAGGAGCAGGGGCAGCAGCCGCGTCTCGCCACGCTCCCGGGCTTCCTGGTAGATCCGCTCGACGCACGCCGGATCGGAATCGAAGGCGACCGTTCGCAATCCCAGCTCGCAGGCAATGCGGCTGAAGTAGCCGGTATTGGCCCCCAGGTCCCAGACGCTTTCCCCGCGCGTCCGCACCAGGAGCTCGCGGACCAGCCGCGCCTTGCGGTCGAACTCGTCCGGGGAATACGAGTTGTCCTGATAATACGAAGCCCAGGCGCTGTCGCGCGGCTTCCAGCGCAGGCCGCGGACCGTCGCCTCGAGGCTGTCGACCAGTCCGAGCAGGGCCCGCTTGCTCATCCGCACCCGATCCTGGGACGGGGGCATGAGCTCATCGGCGTGGGCCCGCTGGAGTCGTTCGTGCAGGTGCAGGTGCATCACGAGGCCCGGCCGCAGCCACGACCGCCGGGGCAACAGCCGCACGGCCAGATCCAGCGCGACCCCCTCGAGCGAGGCCCGACAGAGCTGACTCAACCGGTGGTCGACCAGGCTCATCAGCGCCAGGGGCGCCAGAAAATGCTCGCAGAACTGGCGGTAACCCATCCAGGGGCTGCCTTCGCGATAGGTCTCGAAGGAGAGCGTATCGATGAAGATCGGCCGCCCGCGGTGGAATTGCAGGTTGTAGACGCTGCAATCCTTCAGGGTCATCCCTCGCAGCAGGGCCCGCCGCTGGATCTCCAGCGCGACCAGCGCGGCATCGCGATACTGGCGGAAGCTCCACTCGTAAGGGTACGAGAGGAACGGGATCGTCTCCGGGCGGATCACCTTGTAGGCCAGCTCCGGCTCCCAGCCCGGTGCCTCCAGCTCCTCGTGCTGGACCAGCAGCCCCGAGCCGACCAGCTCCTCGTAGAGGCCGCCGGCCATCAGCCGATCGTAGTGCTCGCGGTAGACCAAGTTCACCTGACGGCGAAGGTCACCCTGTTGGCAGTAGACGAAACCGGCGGGATCGCGGAATGATACGCTGGAAAGGGTCTGGGTCGTCATGATCTGCGCAGCTTCAACAACACGCCATCCCGGATATATCTTGCCCCGGACCGCAGGAAGAACGATGCACTCAACAACCCTGCGACCAGGACCTGGAAGAGCATGCTTCCCGTCCCGGGATCCAGGTATCCCCACAGGCGCATCGACGACGACACCGCCGTCAGCGCACCATAGAGCGATTCGAAGCTGGACATGGCTCTGGTCTCAACTCCCATAGTCCTTCGCGCCCGGGCATCGCTCCCGGGCTTCAGGATTATAGGCGTCGTTTCCAGGGGGGATGTCCCGGTTGCGCTGCTCTTTCGCAACAGTTTACAAGGCTTTACGCCGGGGACGGGGTGGTCGCGGCGGAGCCGCCGAGCGGGTCCGTTTCATCGAGGGCGTTCTCGATGCCGGGTCGTTCCAGGCCGGGCAAGAGCGTGGCGAGGCGAGTTGTGTCGAGGGAGACGTCGGCGGGCCGGGGTTCCGGGGCGGGGTGATCGGCCTGGCGATTGGCCCGGACGAGGTCCGGGTCGAGCCCCCGGACGATCGCGGCGCGGCGCATCAGCTCGAACCGGCTGAGCCGCTCCCGGCCGCCGACATGGACGATCCCGGTCGCTCCGGACACGACGAGGCGCTCGAGAATGGCGGCGGCCGTGCGGTAGTCCACGGGCGTCCGGAATTCGTCCTCGAAAAAGGATCGAGGCTCGCCCCGTCCCAGGGCGTCCAGGGCCAGGTCGAAGAAGCTGGGCGTGCCGTGGCGGCTGGGCCCGAACAGCAAGCTGAGGCGTGCGACCACGCCCCGAGGGATCGCCATCACGAACGGCTCGGCGGCGCGCTTGGTCCGGCCATACTCGAGGATCGGCTCAGCCGGATCGTGCTCGCCATACCAGGACTTCGCGCCGTCGAAGACCAGGTCGGTCGAGGTGTAAAGGAATCGGCGATCGTGCCGCGCGGCCCAGGCGGCCAGGTGCCGGGTCGCCCCGATGTTGACGGCCGCGGCCCGCTGGGGCTGGCGGTAGGCCGCCTCGGCCGAGGTCACGGCCGCGGTGTGGAGGATCGCCTCCGGGTCCGCCTCCGTGAGGGCCAGAGTCACCGCGCGCTGATCGGTCAGGTCGACCGGGCGCAGCTCGACCCCGCCGCAGCGCCCGTGGGTCGCCCCGCTCCAGCCGAGGACCTCATGACCGGCCGCGACCAGGCGCTCGACCAGCGTGCCGCCCAGCCGGCCGCTGGCACCCGTCACCAGAATCCGCATGATCGTCAGTTTCCCTCAGGCGTCCCGCCACCCCGCCCAACCAGACGCAAGCCGGCGCGATCCCCTGCCGATGATACGCCGACAGGCTGGGACTTGGACACCACGACCGGTTTGAGCGGTCACGCCGACCACGAAAGAAGCGCCGCCATGAACATCCGCGAGGTAGCTTTAGACGACCTCGTCCTCGACCCGAACCTGAATCTCCGCGACCGCCTGGACGATTTCACGGTGGAGCGCTATGCCGATTCGTGGGAGCGCCTGCCGCCGATCGTGGCCTTCGAGGTCGAGGGTCGCCTCCTGGTCGCCGATGGGTTCCATCGCCACGCGGCGGCCGTCATGCTGGGCAAGCGGAGGATCCCCACCGAGGTTCGCACGGGGACGTTCACCGAAGCCCTGGATTTCGTCGCCAGCGTCAACCTGTTCCACGGCCTGCCCCTGACCCGCGCCGAGCGCCGGCGTGCCGTCGAGGTCAAGTTGAAGCTGCACCCGGACTGGTCCGATCGCCGCATGGCCCAGGAGCTGAGCGTCAGCCGCGAGCTGGTCGTGAAGATCCGCGACAAGTTGATCGCGGCTCACCAGATTCCCAACCTCCCCGGCCGTGTGGGCGCCGATGGGAAGCTCTACACGTCCGCCGGTCTGCCCAAGGACCGAAACGAACGGTTGCCCAGGGACAACGCGCAGGGCGGTGCGGACGACGAGCCGGCCGAGCAGGACCGCCGCGGCATGAGCGCGACCGCCCCTCCCTGGGAGGACCTCCCGGCCGGAGCGGTCCCCGACCACGCCGCCGGCCGGCCGGGGCGGATGGTCGCGGACGAACCACCTCAGCCGCAGATCCGCGCGGCCGCGCTGGCCGAGCCCGCCGAGAGCGCCGAGGCGACCATCGACGAGATGCTCGAGATGATGGCCAAGCAGGTCAATCAGGTCCTCAAGTGGACCCAGGCGGAGGGGTTCAACGACGCCTATCGCACCGCCTCCGCCAACGCCCGCGGCCTGTTCCAGACCGCCGCCTTGAATCTGTATAAACGCGCCGGCCAGCTCCGCCAAGGGTAAGGTATCGTCAAGAATCGGCGTGATAGGGATATCGACCCCCCTTCTGACCCCGGCATGAAAGAAGCTCAATCAGGAGGTCAGGCTTTCGCCTGACAGGACCTGAAGAACGTCAGGCTGGACAGCCTGACCTACATGAGTTTCTTCCTGGCCGGGGTAATAAGCTGAGTAGGGGGGTTCAGAGGGCGGGATCTTCGTCCCCGGCTGGCCCACGGCACTGGCAGCGCCCACCCCCCCTGGCCCCCCCTGAGCAAGGGGGGGAAACAGAGGGGGGTACGCTGTGTTCCTTTCCCCCCCTTGCTCAGGGGGGGCCAGGGGGGGTCTTTCAAGCGGGCCGTCACCCCTGCGCTACCCAAACGTCATCCGCGGGAGCCTGGTCCGAAGATTCTCGCGGCAACCTCTGCAAACCGACTCAAAGGAATTCGCAGAGCACGCGGTCGGCGACGAAGACTCCTTCCGGGCTGAGCCGGAGCCGTTGGCCATCGTCTTGCAGGCAGCCCCTGGCCCGGAACCGCTCGATGACCGGACCCGCCAGGCGATCCAGCTCGAAGCCGGTCCGGCGCCGGAAGTCGTCGCGGTCGATGCCCAGGACGGTCCGGCGCAGCATGAGGATCGCCGTCTCGCGCGCCCGCTGCTCGGCGGAGAGCTCTTCGATGGGCCCGGTGGCCGGCTCTCCGGCCTCGATTCGCCGGAGATAGGCGGGCAGGTCGCGGGTGTTGACCGATCGCACCCCGCGGAGATACCGCGCTGCGCCGACGCCGAAGCCGAAGTAGGCGTCGTTGGCCCAGTAGACCAGGTTGTGCCGGGACTCGTGGCCGGGCCGGGCGAAGTTGGAGATCTCGTACATCGCCAGACCGGCCGCGGCTGTTCGCTCGATCGTGGTCTCATACATCGAGCGCTCGAGGTCCTCGTCGACGGGTCGGACCACGCCGCTGTGCCACTGCTTCCAGAGGGCCGTCCCCTTCTCGAAGACCAGACCGTAGCAGGAGAGATGCGCAGGGTCGAAACCGAGGGCGATCTCCAGGTCGCTGCGCCAGTCGTCGAGCACCGAGCCCGGTACGCCGAAAATCAAATCGAGCGACCAGCGCGGGAATCGGGGCCGGACGATCTCCAGGGCCTGCTCCACTTCAGTGCGGCCATGCTGGCGCTCCAGCACTCGGAGCGACTCGGGGCGGAACGACTGGGCGCCGAGGCTGACGCGGTCGACCCCGGCCTCGGCCAGGACATCCGCCTTCTCAGGGTTGAGCGTGCCGGGATTGGCCTCGACCGTCCACTCACCGCCGGGCGCCAGGACCAGCCACCGCCGGATCATCCGGGTCAGCCGCTGGAGCTGGGCCGCATCCAGCCGGGTCGGCGTCCCGCCGCCCACGAAGATGGTGTCGACTTCCTGAGGCTCGCCGAGCGCGCCGGCCATCTCGCACTCCAGGGCCGACAGGTAGCGATCCGCCAGGTGATCGGCGCCGGCCAGCGAGGCGAAATCGCAATAGCCGCACTTGTGGGCACAGAACGGGATGTGAACGTACGCGGCGCGAGGCCATTGCCAGGGCGGCTCGGCCCGAGCCGGGGGAGTCTTCACAGTCACGGCACGGCCTCGATGGGTCGGCTGCGCCCGAACCGATCCGATCCGATCCGAACCGGTCCGACCGGACTGGCGGCCCGACAAAAAAACCCCGAATTGCGCGGGGCAACCCGGGGCCGCGTCTGGAGAGTCGGCTCGACCTCCAACTGCTTAGTAGTCATTACCGTAGCCGCCACCGCCGCGATAGCCGCCGCCACCGCGATAGCCGCCGCCACCGCCGCCACCGCCGCCGCCTGGAGTTCGCGGTCGCGCTTCGTTGACCGTCAGCCGGCGGCCATCGTGATCCTGGCCGTCCAGCCCCTCGATCGCCGCAAGGGCCTCGTCATCATTGACCATCTCCACGAAGCCGAATCCCCGGCTCCGTCCGGTCTCGCGGTCGCTCAAGACCTGGGCCGAACTGACCGTCCCGAACTGCTCGAAGAGTTCCTGGAGGTGCGCCGACGTGACCGTGTACTTGAGGTTGCCCACGTAAAGCCGCTTCGCCATCGCAATCGCCCGAAAAAGGCTCTCCCCCGACCTCCGCGAATCGAATCAAACCAGTTCCGTGGGGCAGCGTGAGCACCCAGCGGGCCGCCGGGCTCCCGCTCGCCCTGGCAACCGAACCGGGACCGGGAGGACGGCGCGTCATCGGCCTCATCGACCCGCCACCCTCAGCCCGGATCGTCGCACCCAAAAATATAAGCCCTCCGCCGCGGCGTATCAACGACAAAAATGACGATTGGCGGGAATGCACCGAGATCCTTCATTCTCCGGTGTTCCGGGGACTCGGGTCGCGAGGGGCTCCGCGGCGGGATTTGGGAGAGTTCTCGGTGATCACCACTGCGACGCGTGGCACGAGCCTGTGACCACGTTCGTGAGAACGTGGTTCGGACGGGGAACCGCCAGCCTCGCGCGTCCGTGCGATCCGCAGCGCTGGACCATCGGGCTGACGCCCGAGGTTGGGGGACGGTCGTCCCGTCCGAACCACGTCCTGACGGACGTGGTCACCCGGTGGTCAGCGCCGCGAAGTCTCGGATTTCGCGCGCGCCTGGCTTGGGTCGCGTCTCGGAGCTAACATGGACGGCCGGACCGACCGATCCGGCCCGAGTCCCTCCCTGGTGGTGCCGGTGCGCCCGGCACCCTTCGATCGGAACCAGGCTCGACACAAGGAGCACCCAGCGATGTTCCCATCCGGCCGCCGGCTTGTGACAGCGCTCGTTGGTCTGGGGATCGGCCTCCTGACGGGGGCTGCTCCGTCCCGCGCCGAAGCCTGGCGCCTGACGGGACGTGGCGGCGATGTCGAAGCCGGCGAGACGCCCCTGGTTGTCGAGCTCAAACTCCCGATCCCGATCGGCCGCTACCACCTGCGGGTCGACGGCCAGAGCGAGCCGATTGCCGCCGTCGTCTTCCTGGATGGCGACCGGCGCGTCCTCGGGACCGTCCTGCCGCGGGTGCCGGCCCGACAGGCGTTTTCCTGGGTGATGAAGCCGCAACCCGCGTCCGATTCCCAGGCGGCCGACGGCATCCGGTTCCAGCCCCAGGGGCGGAATCTCCTCATCACCCTCGACCACCAGACCCTGACCGAATATCACGTCGATGCCGGCCACAAGCCCTTCTTCTTCCCCGTCATCGGCCCGACCGGCGCGTCGTACACCCGAGCCTATCCCATGGTTCGGGTCGCGGGGGAGGATGACGATCATCCCCACCAGCGCTCGTTCTGGTTCACCCACGGGAGCGTCAACGGCGTCGATTTCTGGTCGGAGGGGTCGCGCGCCGGGACGATCCGCGAGGTGGACCGCAAGGTGCTCGTGCAAGGTCCCGCGCTGGGACGACTCTGGACCCGAGATGAGTGGCGCGCGCCGGATGACCGCAAGGTCTGTGAGGACGAGCGCACCGTCACGTTCTACCGGACCAAGGGCCCGCGAATGATCGATTTCGAGATCACGATCCAGGCCACGGACGGGCCCGTCACCTTCGGCGACACCAAGGAGGGGATGTTCGGCCTGCGGGTCGCCTCCTCGATGGACGTCAAGCACGGGAAGGGGGGAAAGATCACCAACGCCGAGGGCCTGACCGATGACAGGGCCTGGGGTCAAGCCTCGCCCTGGGTTGACTATATCGGCCCGGTCCAGGGCAAGACGGTGGGCGTCGCGATCCTCAACCACCCCGGCAGCTTTCGGTACCCCACGACCTGGCACGTCCGGACTTATGGACTCTTTGCCGCCAATCCCTTCGGCTGGCATGACTTCGGCAAGTCCGACCGGGGCGACACCACCGTGCCCGCCGGCCAGTCGATCCGGTTCGCCTACCGGGTGATCCTCCACGAAGGCGATACCCATTCGACCGGCGTTCCTCAGCTCTTCGCGGCTTATGCCCGGCCGCCGGCTGTCGAGGTTCGGGCCGACTGATCGAGGCGAGGCCGCGCGCCCCGAACCGCCCGATCCGGTGCCGTGATCCCGTTCAAGGGCAGGTCATGCGGCTCGACGGGAAGCTGGGGAACCAACTGGCAGCCCAGGCATAACGCCCAGCAGACCGCATCCGGGCGCAACCGCGCCAGCAGCCGGTCGTAATGACCGGCGCCGCGGCCCAGCCGATAACCCCGCTCATCGAACCCCAGGCCGGGAACCAGGACCCAGTCGACCGCTTCGGGGGAGACCTCCGGGCGATCGGCTCGGGGCTCGGGGATCCCGAGGACTCCCGGCATCAGGTCGGTCTCGGCGTGTCCCAGCGCGTGCAGGCGCAACTGCCGGGCGGCGCGGTCGACACGCGGGCAGAGCACCTGCTTTCCCGCGTCGAACGCGCCGGCCACGAACTGCCGCGTCTCCAGTTCCTCCGGGAACGCTGTGACATAAAGCAGGACCGTTTCGGCCGCGGCGAATCCCGGCAGGTCGGGGAACGCCGCGATCAGGGAACGTTCCTGAGCGCTCCGCTCACCGGGATCGAGTGCCGCGATGGCCGCGCGGATCGCCCGACGCCAACCCGCTTTCGAGAGGGAGATCCCTCCCGTGGCGGGGTCGCGGGTGCTGCCTGGCGGCGACAGGTGATCCGATTTGCTGGTCTTCACGCGCGACCCGGCACCCGTCACAGCAAAAAGAAGGCCCGTGACCGACCTCGACGAGCGAGGCGAGCCACGGGCGAAATAAACCTCCGCCGCAATGCCGGCGGGGCGCTTTTGAGAACCCGCAGTTCAGGTGGGTACCTAAGACTCTCGAGAAACTGGAAGCCAGCTCCACGGAGCCAGTGTCGGTTCCCTACGGGTTTAATGTTGGTTCGCCAAAAGGATCACCCCGTATCGAACATGGCAGAGGCTTCGCCTGGATGAACCAGACTCCGTCACTGTAACCAGGCCGCCACCGGGAATCAAGAGACGACTGCCCGGATCAACACCCGGGTCGCTGCCGCCGTCTTGACTCGACCTGGCTGGGGATGGCGACCGGTCAGGAGGAGCCGAGCGTGCGGTGCCTGGTGGGCCAGCCGCCTCCGGCCGGCGGGCTGTCGCTGGCCCGGAGCCGGCGGATCTGGTCGCGAATCCGGGCGGCTTCTTCGTAAGCTTCGAGGGTAATCGCGACGGCGAGCTGTTGCTCGAGCCGTTCCACCGGCCCGACCGGCCGGCGGGCCTCGATCTCGCGCCGCCATTGCAGGAGGAATTGCAGCTCGGAACACTCGGACTCGCGATCCTCCTGCTGGTACTCGCTGAGGAAGCGGCGGATGGCCGCGGTCCCCGCGTCGATCTCTCCGAGGGCGGCCGGGAAATCCTCCCGGAGGAGGGCTTGCAACGCCAGAGCCCGAGCATGCATCATCTGGACATACGGCCGATACCGGTCGAATTCGAGCTTGTCGCGCGACCGGCTGGCGTGTCGGGTCACGAAGGCGAACAGCTCGAGGTTCCGCGCGGTGTCGCGCGCCACCAGGTCATAACGCTCGAGGTGAAATGCCGCCAGATAGCGATGGTAATACTGGATCCCCTCGCGCATCAGCAGGGCGCAATCCTGGGGACTCAACGCGAAGCGATCGCCAGCGTCCCGGGCCCTGGCCTGGTACAGCTCCAGCAAGGACTCGAATCCCTGGGGCCGCTCGCCGTCGGGCCGGCCGTGGATCTCCATCTGGATCAGGCCCAGATCGATCCGCATCTGGATCTGCTCCGAGCCATCCTCGCCGGTGATGATCCGGACCTGGACGCCCTCGGGGTCGAAGTCCCAGCCGGCCAGGAGGGGTCGGAGATCTTGACTCATTGGTCGGTGGTCCGTGGTAGGAGCTGCCGCTCCCCTGCGCCGTCATCGCCCCTCTTCGAGTGCCTCAATATTCCCGGACCAAGCGAGTCAGCCCGCGAAGCGAACAACGGACCACGGACCATGGACCACGGACCAAGATTAGATTTCGTTGTTATCGTGGATCATCGGCTCGAGCTCCTTGGTGTTCCGCTCCACGGCGAGCACGATGGTGCGCTCCTCGATGCCATCGGCGCTGGCGGCGACCGCCGGGATGATCTGGCGCGAGTCGGGCAGGCTGAAGCGGACGGTAAAGGTTCCATCGGAGCGGAGCTGGACCGGCTCACCCTGGAGGGTGACCCGCGCGTTGGGCTCGGTGGTGCCGTAGACGATCAGCTCGGCGTCGATCCGGAAGTGGAAGTCGCGGCCCAGCGCCGGCAAGGCCGCCGTGGTCAGGTTCTGGAGCGAAAGGCTGCTCATCGGGTGGCGGAGCCGTTCCTCGAAGAGGTCGCGGAGATCCAGGGCCATCCGGCTTCCGTTGGAGCCGTGGCCGAAGGCGGCGGGATGCTCCATTCGATCGAACTGCTTTTGAACGTCGGACCAGTTCTCATCCAGCGGGTCGGTGACCCCCGCCTTGGGCGTCGTGGCGACGTTGGATCGAGCCAGGACGTAGAACCGCCCCTGCCGCGACAGGTAGCCGATATCCACCCGGTAGGAGCGCGGCGGCTCGAGCACGTCGATGTACCAATTGTTGACGCCGCCATGGATGGGAATATCCCGCACGTGGCGTTCGGCGGCGGAGGTCGTATCCTCGCTGGAGACATCCATGACGCGGAGGATCGGGCGGGCCGTATGCCAATCCTGCCCCAAGGCGGCCTGGGCCCGGCCCAGGGTGGCCCGGCTCAGCTCCCAATACGCATGGAGCCAGTACGAGTCGCGCGTCAAGACGATGATCCGGTCTTTCTGGCAGGCGTGATCGAGGGTGTGAACCGGGGGTGCCGTCACCGGCGGCACCGCGGGGGCGGCCGCGCGACCATTGCCAGGGCTCACGCGACCATTTCCGGGGGAAGCACCTGTCTTCCGCGGGGACCCGTTGCTGCTACCAGGTCGCGCGCCCGCCTTCTCCTTGGCCGGGATCGAGGCCGGGCGAGGCACCGCCAAGGCACGGATCAATTGATCCTTCCTCATGGCGTGCCAACCGGTGATCCCTCGCTCCTTCGCCATCTGCGCCAGACGTCGTTTATTGCAGTCCTTGAGTGCATCGGCGGTCATACGGTACCACTCCGACACCCCCGCGTCGTCCCCTGGGCCTTCGCGAGCGGTGGTAGTTCTTCATGCGACAATCATCCGTGAGTGGACCGATCCGGAAAACTCCATGCATCCCGGACTGAGGAGGGCGCAACTGGTCGTCAGGCAGCCGCCTTCACCTTCGATCGCAACGCTGAGACTGTACCCACCCCGCCCTCGGAGCCCGCTCGCTGCGCTCCCCGGAAACCAGAAAGGCGGCCCTTCAACCCGTCTCCGCAGGTCGAGGCCGCCTCCTTCTATGGGCTCGGGGTGGACTGTCCATGCACGTCTGACATCATGGCGAGTCCCCGGACTGGGTGGACCGACAGGTCGAGGAACATCGTGCCAGCGGTTCAGCCCGTTGCCTTTCGGTTCGCTTGGTAGGAGATACCACATCGGGTCGAACTCTGTCAATCGCCGAGTGCCAGGCCTGTGTTCGAAAATGGACACTGGTTGTCAGGTGGGGCCGCCGCCCTCGGCTGCCTTTTGCCAGCCGAGGGCGGCGGCCCCACCTGCTTCCCGGAATCCGCGTCGAAGCCGGACTCAGCGACGATGCGATCGACTTTGTGAAAAATTTCTCGAACCGGGGGGCTGAGGAGTTGACATGGGGTGATTGCTCAGTAATCTTATCGCAGAAGCTGGTCCCTCGGTCCTTCCCCGCTCGCTCGACGGGCTCGAAATGGCCAGAATGGGGCTGAGGGCGTGGGGATCGTGGCCTGCCCCGGTGGCCCTGGCGACACGGGGAAGCGGGAGTCGTGCGTGGCCGAGCAGCCGAAGTCGCCAACCCCCCTTTCGGTGGGGCTGGAATGGGCCTCGCGGATCAGCACGATCGGCCTGGAATTCGTGCTGCCGATGGTCCTGGGCTATGGCGTGGATTCCTGGCTGCGGACCACTCCGGTGGGAACCATCGCCGGCGCGGTGCTTGGTTTCGCCCTGGGGATGTGGCAGACCATCCGGATGACGAGCAAGCTCGCCGGCCCACCACGGCGCACGACGGACCAGGACGCCGGGGAACCGCGCGGCCGGTCGGGGGCTGCCGGCCCCCTGTGACCGCAGCGACTCGACTCGAACCTGGAGGCACCGGACGGCCAGTCGGTCGGCGGGGACCGCTTCCGTCTCGTCAAACATCGCGGACAAGCTATGGCTGGACACTCCGAGAGCCCTCTGAGCCACGTCGTTGATCACCCCACGATCGAGGTCCCGTGGTTTACCCCGCCGTCGTTCGAGCGGACCTTCGCGTTGCCGTCGATTGGCGGAATTCAGATCACCCGCTTCATGGTCATGGAGGTGGTGGCCGCGGTCCTGATGGTCTTGATCCTGATCCCGGTGGTGCGGCATATCGCGCGGAGCCATGTCACCCGGGGCTGGTTCATGAATCTGTTCGAGGCCATGCTCCTGTTCATCCGGGATGAGGTGGCCCGGCCGGCGATCGGTGGCCACGGCGCCGACCGGTTCCTGCCCTACCTCTGGACGGTCTTTTTCTTCGTCCTGTTCAACAACCTGCTCGGCATCTTCCCGGGGGGGGCCTCACCCACCGGGAACGTGAACGTGACGGCGGTCCTGGCCCTGATGACGCTGGCCGTCGTGATCGGGGCGGGGATGCGCGAGCTGGGGGCGGCCGGCTACTGGATCGCGATCGTCCCCCATATGGACGTCCCGCGCCGGATGAAACCGGCCTTGTGGGTCCTGATGTTCTTCATCGAGGTCGCCGGGCTCTTGATCCGCCACGTCGTCCTGGCCGTCCGGCTCTTCGCCAACATGTTCGCGGGCCACGTGGTCCTCTCGGTCATCCTGGGATTCGTCCTGATGGCCTACGCATCGCTGTTCGCGTTCGCCCTGGTGGCGCCGGTGAGCATCGCCGGCGTGATCGCGCTGAGCCTCCTGGAGTTGTTTGTCGCGTTTCTGCAGGCTTACATCTTTACATTCTTGTCCGCGCTCTTCATCGGGACCGCCGTCCATCCCCATTGACTTGACGGCGGCCGGGGGGGAGTTGTGGGGCAGGCATCGTCCTCGGTGAGTGCCTGATCAAGCACAAGGAGTCCAGAATCCGATGAAGTGGATCAAGTCGATCGTGTTGGCCGGCGCCTTCCTGCTCTGTGCCCACGGCACCGCCTTCGCCCAGGCCCAGACCCAGCCCCAGCCGTTCTCGGACTTGAAGGCGATCGGCGCCGGCTTGGTCATCATCGGCGCGGCGCTGGGCATCGGTGGCCTGGCGAAGGGTGCCGTCGAGAGCATGGCCCGGCAGCCCGAGATCGCCGGAAACATCCAGACGGCCATGATCATCGCCGCGGCGCTCATCGAAGGTGTGACCTTCTTCGCGCTGGTGATCATCATCCTCCAGGTTCTCTTCGGCCGCTAACCCGGGATCGTTTCCGGTAGCCAGTTCCCGACCGGTCCTGCTGGCGACCGGGAACGCGGAAACGACGCGAGCCATCTCCCATGCTGAGTCGATCGAAGCTCTCTCTCCCGATTGGGGTCGTGGCCGTGGTGCTGGCGACGACGATGGCCCTGGATCGCCGCTCGGCGGCCCAGGAGGCGCACCCGCCCGCCGGTGGCGCGCATGGCGAAGCCCGGGCTGGCGGTGGGGAACACGCCGCCGAGCCGGAGGCGGTCAATCCGCTGAAACTCGAGCCGGCCCTGGTCTTCTGGACCCTGGTTGTCTTCATCTTGCTGATGCTGGTGCTGGGCCGGTTCGCCTGGAAGCCGCTGCTGGCGGCGCTGCACGAGCGCGAGCGGCACCTGGAGCACGTGCTGACCGAGTCGGAACGGGCGCGGAATGAGAGTGAGGCCCTGCTGGCCGAGCATCGCCGGCAGATGGCGCAGGCCGCCGAGGAGGTGCGGGCACTGCTCGACAAGGCGCGCGCGGACGCGCAGGCGATGACCGACCAGATGGTCAAGCAGGCCCAGACCGAGGCCGAGGCCGCCCGCCAGCGGGCACAGCGCGAGATCGCCATGGCACGCGACCAGGCTCTGGCCGAGATCTGGCAGCAGGCGGCCGACCTGGCCGTCACGGTCGCCGGCAGGGTCCTGGCCAAGCAGCTCAGCGCCGAGGACCATCGCCGGTTGCTCGATGCGGCCATCCAGGAACTCCCGGCCGCACCCGGGGTGAACGGACACAGGGGGTCGCACGCATGACCGCCGCTCAGACCGCCGGCCCGGCCGAGGATACGCTCGTGGTCGACGAGTCCATCGCCCTGGCGCGTCGTTATGCCGAGGCGCTGGTCGACGCGGCCCAGAACGAGGGGGGAGTCGATGCGGCGCTGGTCGAGCTCGCCGCGATCGAGGAGGACGTCCTGAAGCGGTTCCCGCGCTTCGCCGAGATCCTGGCCTCGGCCCGGGTCCAGTCGGCCGAGAAGGATCGGATGCTCCGCGAGATCTTCGAGGGCCGTGCCTCCGGGCTGGTGCTGCGGTTCCTCCGAGTCCTCAACCGCCACGGCCGGCTCAAGATCCTGGGGGCGGTCCTGCGGGAAGCCCGGGCCCTCTGGGACCGGAGGAACCGGCGGATTCCGGTCCGGGTCCGCTCGGCGGTCCCGCTCGACGCGGCCCAGTTGGATTCCCTCCAGCAGCGGCTGACCCGCCTGGTCGACGGCACGCCCATCGTCACGGTCTCGACCGATGCCGACTTGATTGGGGGCCTGGTCGTCCAGGTCGGCGATCAGCTTTACGATGCGTCGGTGAAGAACCGACTCGCCCAGCTTCGCCAACGCCTGATCGAAGGAAAGACGCATGAAATTCAGAGCCGACGAGATCAGTTCAGTGATCCAGCGTGAGATCGAGCAGTTTTCCCCCGAGGTGACGCGGAGCGAGGTGGGGACTGTCCTCGAGGTGGGAGACGGCATCGCGCGGGTCTACGGCCTCTCCGGGCTGATGGCCGGGGAGATGGTGGCCTTCGAAAACGACGTCAAGGGCATCGCGCTGAACCTCGAGGAATCCTCGGTCGGCGTGATGATCCTGGGCGACTACACCAAGATCGAGGAAGGGGACACGGTCACCGCCACCGGCGAGCTGCTCCGCGTGCCGGTCGGCGAGGCGCTGATCGGTCGGGTGGTCAACGCGTTGGGTGAGCCGATCGACGAACAGGGCCCGGTCGTCACCGACCGGAGCTGGCCGATTGAATCGCCGGCCCCCGGCATCGCCGAGCGGCAGCCGGTCGACGAGCCGCTGCAAACCGGGATCAAATCGATCGATGCCATGACCCCGATCGGCCGCGGCCAGCGCGAGCTGATCATCGGCGACCGCAAGACCGGCAAGACGGCCATCGCCATCGACGCGATCCTCAACCAGAAGGGCACCGGCGTCATCTGCATCTACGTGGCGATCGCGCAGAAGGAGTCGACCACCGCCGGGCTGGTCGACATCCTGCGCAAGCACGGTGCCCTGGACTATACGATCGTCGTCGCCGCCGGCGCCAGCGACCCGGCCCCGATGGCCTACATCGCCCCCTATGCCGGCTGCGCCATGGCGGAGTACTTCATGTACCAGCAAGGCAAGCCGACCCTGGTGATCTACGACGACCTGTCCAAGCAGGCCGTGGCCTATCGCGAGGTCTCGCTCTTGCTCCGCCGGCCGCCGGGCCGCGAGGCCTTCCCCGGCGACATCTTCTACGCCCACTCGCGCCTGCTGGAACGCTCGGCCAAGCTGGCCAATCGGTATGTGATCCTGCCCGAGAATGCCCCGACGGACAACGTCACCGAGGACATGGGGGTCGACCAGAAGGTCTACATCGGCGTACCCGGCCTCGAGGAGGCCAAGCACGCCCTCCAGGAGCACTATCCCCAGGGGCACAAGGTCGTCAAGACGACCCTCTCGGGGGGCTCGCTGACCGCGCTGCCGATCATCGAGACCCTGGAAGGCGAAGTCTCGGCCTATATTCCGACCAATGTGATCTCGATCACCGATGGGCAGATCTACCTGGTCCCCGACCTGTTCTTCGCGGGCGTCCGGCCGGCGATCGACGTGGGGATCAGCGTCTCGCGCGTCGGCGGCAAGGCCCAGATCCCCGCCATGAAGAAGGTGGCCGGCGGCCTCCGGCTCGACCTGGCGGCCTTCCGCGAGCTCGAGGCGTTTGCCCAGCTCGGGACCGAGCTGGACAAGGCCACCCAGCGGCAGCTCGACCGCGGCTACCGCATGGTCGAGCTGCTCAAGCAGCCCCAGTATCAGCCGATGGCCGCCGTCGACCAGGTCATGAGCCTCTTCGCCGGCATCGAGGGCTACCTGGATGATGTCCCCATCCGCGCGGTGTCCAGGTGGGAGTCCGACTTCCTCAACTTCATCCGGGAGCGGAAGCCCGAGATCCGGGCTTCGCTCGAGCGCGAGAAGAAGATGACCGAGAAGATCGAGGCCGACCTCCGCGCGGCGATTACCGAGTTCAAGTCCCAGCGGGGTGGCTAACGACGTCCCCGCGAGGGGGAACGCGGGGATCGGTGGACGGAGCCGCCTCCGACACGAAGTCGGCCGCTTTCGGCCCCGGTAGGAGCCGGCTCCGTCCGGCGACTCTTCGATCGATGGGAGAGAGAGCCCATGGCCAAGGCCCGAGCGATCATCAAGCGCCGCAAGTCGATCGAGAACATCCGCAAGATCACGCGGACGATGGAGTTGATCGCGACCAATCGGTTTCGCAAGGCGTTGAACCGGGCGACCGAGGCCGAGGCGTTCACGCGCAAGATCGCCGAGCTGGTCGCCGACCTGGGCGAGACCTCGCAGGAGGTCACGCATCCACTGTTGGTCCGCCGGGAACCGGTGCGGCGCGCCTTGCTCCTGGTCTTGACGAGCAATCGCGGGCTGGCCGGGGCTTACAACGGCAACGTCCTGAGGGCCGCCGTGGGCCGGCTCCAGGACAACCAGACCGCCGGGACCGAGACGTCCCTGGAGGTCGCCGGAAAGCGCGGGATCAACTACTTCCGCTTCCGCCGGACCCCCGCCGACGCCACCTACACCCAGTTCGAGGACCGTCCCCAGTACGAGGAGGTCGAGGCCCTGGCCGACAAATATATCAAGATGTACGTACAAGGCTCGATCGACCGCTTCGACGTGGCGTACACGCAGTTCGTCTCGACGGCGCGGCAGGTCGCCACGGTGCAGACGCTGCTGCCGATCACCACGGCCGATCTCGGCCAGGCCACCGCCTCGGTCCGCCAATCCCCGCCGGCCACCACGGCCGCGGCCCCTCCGCCCACGAAGGGGGAGCCGGTCCCCTATGAATTCCTCCCCGACCCCCAGAGCATCCTCGAGGAGATCGTGCCGGTCTCGTTCAAGGTCCGGCTGTTCAAGTGCTTCCTCGACGCCGCCGTGAGCGAGCAGATCGCCCGCATGGTGGCCATGGGCGGGGCCACCAAGAACGCCGATGAACTCGTCAAGTCGCTCACTCGCCAGTACAACCGCGCCCGTCAGAGCCAGATCACGCGCGAGCTCGCCGACATCGTCGGCGCCGCGGCCGCCCTGCAATGAGACGGTCGGGAAGCCGGCCCCGTCCGATGTCCGGCTCGCAGGGTTCGTTTCCACCCTCATGTCGCATTCGCATCGCGTCACGCGCGCGGGGGCTTGCAATCAGTACGCCCATCTTGGTATAATGCCACAAGTCTTGACTGGATTGCTTTTTCTGGCGAGTTCATCTTTGCCTGATGGCGAACCACGCGGATCGTGGGGGCTTGCCAAGGGTTCTAGAATCAAGTGATTCGTTTGGATCGGCCTCACCGACGCCTCGCCTCCTCCGCGCACGTCCTTGCTGGCCACCGGACAGAATGCGTTCTGAGAGCAACCCCCCGCCTCTGCACGCTGGACGGACTTCCTTGATCGCCGCCAGGAGCGTTCGACGGTTCCGGCCTGAAGACCCGTTTTACCGGCCGGCTTGCCGGTCTCATCCATCCCAATTCGCTCTCAGGAGGAGCTCCGCATGGTTGTTTTCCACCAGTCTTCCGTTCGAAGGCCTCGACGTGCGTTCACGCTGATCGAGCTGCTGGTCGTCATCGCCATCATCGCCGTGTTGATTGCCCTGCTCTTGCCGGCGGTGCAGTCGGCCCGCGAGGCGGCGCGGCGCGCCCAGTGCACCAACAACATCAAACAACTGGCCCTGGGCATCATGAACTACGAGAGCAGCAACACGTGCTTCCCGATGCAGTCCCAGAACATGTCTGCTCAACCGGGCAGTAATTCGTCGACCCCGAGCTGGATCCCAGGTATCCTTCAGTTCACAGAGGCCGTGCCGCAATACAACGCCCTCAACTTCAACGTGGACATGATCTCGTCCCATTCTTACGGTGGGTGGGCGAACTCCACGGTGGGCCTCATGAACATCGCCATCTTGCAGTGCCCGTCCGAAAGCCGGGCTGGGCAGGGCCAGTACCCCTTCCTCGCCCTCCCCGGTGTGTTTTATGGGATGTCCAACTACGTGGGCAATTACGGCGGCCCCGGGCCGATCTCGATGATGAGCGGGACGATCATCCCCGCCAATAATGCCTATATCGGGTCGGCGTACAACCCCCTTACCCTCGCGGCCGGCCCAAACATCTACGGGTCGGTGACGTGGGCGCCCGTGCGCATCGCCTCGATCACCGACGGGACCTCCAACACCGGCCTGGTCAGCGAGCGGTTGCTGGGGATCCACTCCCCATATCCCGGCACGGTCGCGGCCCTGGGCATGGCGAATTTGAACCGTTGCTCGATCCACAGCCCGATTGGAGCGGCCCAGGGCGGGGGCCCGGTCGCCGCCTTGCAGATGTATCAGTCGTGCGCCAGCGCGTCCACGTTCATCCGGTTTTGCGGCAGTGCCGAGCAGTGGCTCAGCGGCTTTCCAGAGTGGTTGATGTGGCAGTCGTACAACCACTTCGGCACGCCCAACCAGATCAACTGCACCAACACCGCCGATCCCCAGGACCATGCCGGGTCGCCCCTGGTGGGGTATTACGTCACCCCGCTGGGCAGCGCCCCGCCCGGCAGCAACCACCCCGGCGGTGTGAACGTGGGCTTCGCGGATGGCTCGGTCCACTTCATCAAGAGCTCGGTCGCGCCGAACACGTGGTGGGCCCTGGGCAGCCGCAGCCTCGGCGAGGTCGTCAGCTCGGATCAGTATTGAGAGTCTGTCTCAGAAGCCGGGTCTGACAGTTGTAGGGTGGGTGCAACTCACCAACGGAAGACCTTGGCAGCCTTGATGATCGGTGGGTTTCACCCACCCTACGACAGCGATTTCCAACCCTTCCGG
>JAJPJC010000538.1 GCA_021324445.1 Isosphaeraceae bacterium | reverse complement strand
AGGCCGCGGTTGCGATACTTCTTGGCGATCGAGACGACCAACCGGAGATTGCCGCCGGAAAGCTCGCGCTTGGCCTGCTCGTACTTGCGGAAGCGGACGTTCATCGTCTCGACGCGGCGGGCCAGCGAGCGGGGCGTCTCCAGGGTGATCCGCATCAGGTCCTTGAGTTCCTTGACCAGGTTGGCGCGGTCGTCCTTGCCCCCGCGGCCGGCGCGGTCTTCCTTCAAGAGGAAGACCAGCTCGGTCATCCGCCCGGCGATCTGCTCCAGCCGCTTCATCAGCGGCTGGACTTTCTGGGTCCGGATCGACAGCTCCTCGACCAGGTTGACCGCCTTGCGCCGCCGTCGTTTGAGGTTGGCCAAAAGGGCCCGCCGCGCGGCCAGGTCGCGCTCGCGGACGAAGGCCTTGAAGTCGCGGACGTTGCACTCCATCAAGTGAACGAGCGTCACCAGGTTGTGCGGCATCCGGCCCAGGATCTGGTCCTTCTCGAGGTTCTCGGTGACCGAGACCTTGACGGTGCGATCGAAGGGGAGCTCGCCTTCGTTGACCTTCTTGAGGACGTCGACGACCAGGCCAGCGCGAAGTGGCACTCGAGCACCTTGCGGCGGAAGCGCTTGCGGGTAACCTCGATCCGCTTGGCCAGGTTGATCTCCTGCTCCCGCGTCAAGAGCGGGATCTCACCCATCTGGGTGAGGTACATGCGGACCGGATCGTCGATGCGCCGCGAGATCTCGTCGAGGTCCTCGGGCGTGAGCTCGGCCTCCTCATCCTCCAGGGGCTCCTCCACGAGATCGTCCTCGGGCTCGTCGTCCAGATCACCCGAGGCCAAGAGGCGGCTCTCCGCCTCGTCCTCGTTGATCAGCTCGATGCCCATCTCGTCGAGGGTTTCGAGCAGGCCATGAATCCGCTCGGGACTGGCTGCCTCGTCGGGCAGGTAGTCATTGACCTGGTCAAACGTCAGGAAGCCGCGGCGTTTGCCCAGGTCAAGGAGCGTCTTGAGGCCCTCATCCAACTTGTCCATCCAAATTCCTCCCACTCGCACGAGACGAGACGAGACGACAGATCGAGACGCATCAAGCTCTTCGGATCCGGCCGCTGGTCAAAAGTCGTCGATATTCTAATTCTATGGCACGGTAAGCGTCCGGGTCGGCCTGTCGATCGGTTTGATCGAGGGCCGTTTTCAAGTCGGCGAGCCGGACCTGCCGCTGGCGTTCTGCGAGGACCGGCAAGATCTGCTCGAGGCGCTCCTGCCAGGGAGCCGGACGCACGCCCTCGGACAAGGGGTCGGGCTCGGGCGCACTCAGCCCCGGCGAGGCGACCAGGTCGGTCGCCAGGCCGCGGACGGCCGGTTCGTCCAGCCGGACCATCAGAGTTTCATAGCCCGGAGACTGCCCCTGGGCCTGCAACTCGTAGCACGCCTGGAGGATCGCTTGCAAGGGAGCACTGTGCAGCGCCGCGACCGGGACGCGGCCGGCGAGCCAGGCGACGGCCTGCGGCTCGTGGAGCACGACCTGGATCAGCTCCAGGTCGGTCCGATCCAGCGTGGCCGGGTCGATCCGCGCCGCCGCCGTCGCGGGGCCCTGACCGGGCGGACCAGCCGCGGCCGCGGCGGAGGTGGGGGCGGGGCTGCGCACCGGAACGGCCCCGCGCCCCAACTGCCTGCGCATGCGGTTGAGGGTCTCCTTGGACAGGCGGAGCCGCTGCGCGAGGGTGTCCAGCGTCTTGTCCACCTTGACGTCCAGGCCCAGGCCATGGGTCCTGGGCACCGCGTTGACCAGACCCACGACCCACTCGGCGGCGCGCCGCGAGCCCTCCATGGAGGCGACGTCGAACCGCTCTGCGGCCCGATCCAGCAGGTAGGCCAGGGGATCGGGGGCCTGCTCGGCCAGCGCGCGGAAGGCGCCGGCTCCGTCCTTCAAGAGGAAATCGCACGGGTCGACCCCCGCCGGCAGGGTGAGCACCCGCAAATCCAGCTCGTGGCTCAGGAACAGCTCCAGCGCCCGATCCGCCGCCGAGCGCCCGGCCTCATCCCCATCGAAGACCAGGACCACGCGCTCCGCCAGCCGTTGGAGCCCGCGGAGATGATCGACCGACAGCGCCGTGCCCAGCGTCGCGACCACGTTGGCCAGCCCGACCTGATGGGCCGCGATCACGTCGGTATAGCCCTCGACCACGGCCACCCAGCCCGCCTGCCGGCTGGCCGGCCGGGCCAGGTCCGCCGCATAGAGCAGCGTCCGCTTGTGGAACAGCGGCGTCTCGGGGGTGTTGAGATACTTCGCGACGTGCTTGCCCTGGTCGGCCAGCGCGCGTTCGGCCTCGGGGAGGATTCGCCCGCCGAACCCGACCGTCCGCCCCCGCTCGTCGTGGATCGGGAAGATCAGCCGGCCCCGGAATCGCTCCCGCACCGGGCCTCCCTCGCTGGGCCGCCCGACCAGACCGGCCTGCTCCAGGACGTCCAGGCCCAGGCCCTGACGCCGCGCCAGACCCAGCAGCCAGCCCCGCGCCGCCGGGGCGTACCCCAGATGGAACCGCTCGGCGCTGGCCCGCGAGAGCCCCCGCCCCTGGAGGTAGGCCGACGCCTCCCCCGACTCGGCCAGGGCCCGCGCGAAGACCCCCTCGGCCCAGGCGTTGACCGCGTAGAGCTCCGTCTTCGACGGCCCCCGCGCGGGCGCGGCGGCCGACGGCTTCTCCAGCACGATCCCCGCCCGATCCGCCAACATGCGCAATGCCTCTGGAAACTCGACGTGCTCGTAATTCTGAATGAAGTCGAAAACATCCCCACCCGCGCCGCAACTCCAGCACTTGAACGACTGGCGCTCCGGGTTCAACTCGAGCGACGGATTGTGGTCATCATGAAACGGACACAGCGCCTTGAACTTGCTACCCGCTCGGCGCAACGGGACGTAGTCGCCCACCAGGGCGACGATATCGACCGCGTTTTTTATGGCGGATAACGTCTCGTCGGGATGACGGGGCACCGGGATCTCCTGACTCGGGCAGGCCCGGATCCTTGGTCCGCAGCCGCCGCGCGACGGACCGAGACAGCCCGACGCACCGACAGACCGCTCACCGTGCCCAGTTGTTCCTGGCAGCTCAACCGAATTATAACCCGACCCCATTTCGGGTCAAGTTTTCCCGGCCCCCTGCCGACACCAGGCCCCTCTTTCTAACCCGGCATGATCTTGATAGTTAGGTTTTCCGCGCCCGGGCTCGACCCGGCTACCCCCGCCCCCGGGCCCGTTCGCCTCCAGGGGCTTGACAACGGCGTTTTTCTTGTTCCAGGCGGCGCGGCATCTTATCCATTTCCTCACAGTCGCGCACTCCCTGTCCCGCGAACCAGGTGTCCAAGTCAAGTCTCCGGCTCAACCGCGGGAAATATTTCGCGGCCCGCCGCGGCCCCAACCCCGACTTGGGGAGACGGAGGGATTCCTCGGATAAGAGAGACGAGCGACAGGGCGCCCCCCTGAGGCCGTAAACAATCAATACTGCGGCAAATCCCCGGGGGTGAAGACGCAACTCCTTCGCCGGAGGAGGTTTTCCGACTCGGGTCAGCCGGGAGCGCCCGTTAATCCGGCACGACGGCGTACTCGCGGCGGCCCTTGCGGACGACGATGTGGGGCGACAGCGCCTCGCGGGTGCGCTTCAGCAGCCAGTGGCCGCAGGGGACCAGCAGCGGCCGCACCAGGGTGGCGTCGATGAGGATGCCGACCACCAGGGCGAATCCCAGTTGGCGGAGCGAGGCCAGGGGACTGAACAGGAAGGAGGCGAAGCTGCAAGCCGTGATCGCCGCGGCCGAGCTGATCAGGCCGCCGGTCTGGCCGATCGCCCGGATGATGCCTCGCCGCAGCCCGCGGCGCTGGGACTCCTCATGCAGCCGGGTCATGAGGAAGACGTTGTAATCGACCCCGACGGCGACCAGCAGCACGAAGAGGAAATAGGGCACTTTCCAGTCGAGTCCCCCGGCGCCCAGGAGCGTGACGAAGACCAGGTGGGTGGTCCCCAGGGCAAACGCGTAGGTCAAGACCATGGTGGCGACCAGGTTGAGGCAGGCCAAGGGGTCGCGCAGGGCCGCCATCAGGACCAGGAACACGCCGATGGGGACGATGAACCAGCTCTGGACCTGGTCGGCTCGGGTGAGGTCGCGGATGTCGGCCGACTCGGCGTTGGCGCCGGCGACCCGGGCGGTGACGTGGACCCCCTCGTACTCGCCGAGGAAATCCCGGAGCCGGCGGCGCAGGGTCAGCACCTGGTTCATCGCGTCGTGGGAGAAGATCCGGTCGGCCTGGGTCAGGTCGATCCGCGCCCGGTGTCCGTCGGGGGTGATATACGCGGCGAAGCTGCGGAGCAGCTCGGGATGCTCGTGCACGGTCCGGTCATCGATCAGGAGCCGGTCCAGGGCGCGGCGGCTGACGGGATCGGTCAGGATCGCGGTGACCACCCGGTGCGCGCGGCCGGCCCCGTCGGCGATCTGGGCTGCCCCCTGGGCGGCGCGAGTCAGCTCGCGCAGCAAGACGTCTTGCGGACTCTCGATCTTTTGCGGTTCGGCGGTCTTGGTCTTGGCCGGCTCAAGCGTCCGCCCGCCGGCCGACGTCTTGGGTGCACGGGCCGCCTGCGGCGGCGCCGCCAGGGCGGCTTTCGGTGGCGCGGCGGCGCCCGGGGTCTTCGCGGGCGGCACACTTGGCTGGCTCATCGCCTCGAACGCGCTGCTCAAGGCCGGCAGGTTCCAGGCCGTGGGCATCCCCTGGCTCCACTGGAGCACGGTCGAGGCTTGCTTCAGCCCCGAGGCCACCGCCTCGCGGGCGTGGGCCCGGGACAGCGCGGAGTCGGACTTGGGAGCGGGACTCTCGGCGGGCTTCCCCGTCAGGGACAGCCCGGTCGCCTCCTCGATCCAGATGGCGGCGCGGAGCTTGGCCGCGCCTTCGGTGAGTCCCTTGCGGAGCTGGTCGGCCCCCTGGGCAAGCTGGCGGAACCCGGCATTGACCTCTCCCAGCCGCGAGGCCAGCCGGGCGCGATGGAGCGGCTCCGGGCTGCCCAGCGGCTGGGTGGCCGAGCGCACCTCACTGAGCCGCCGATGGTGCGACAGCAGCCGGCTCACGTCGTCGATCAGCGCCAGGCCCTCCGACTTGTGGAAGTCGGTGTCCGGCGACTCCAGGACGACCGTCAACGGGGCCAGCATCCCCGGGTCGAACTTCGAGGCGACCAGCCGGAAATCCTGCACCGAGGTCGTGCTCGCCGGCAGCTCGGTCATCAGGTCCTGGATGAAGTGGGTGTGCAACCCCAGGATCGACAGCGGCAGCATACCCAGGATGGTGAACAGCCAGCTCCGCAACGGGCGGGCCATCGCCGCGGAGCCGAGGCGCTCCCAGACCTCCCGCGAGCTGCCGGCCAGGCCGTCGAAGGCCCGGGGGTGGAACCGCGCCAGCAGGACCAAAAGCGCCGGCGTCAAGCTCAGCGTCGCCAGCAGCGCCAGCGCCAGCCCCATCGCGACGCTCGGCCCGGTGCTGGAGAAGAGCTTGAACCGGGTCGTCCCCATCAGCAGCAAGCCGACGATGATCGTCCCGGCACTGGTGGCCAGGGCCGGGAACGAGCGGGCCAGGGTGGCGCGCATCGAGCCGACGGGGTTGTTGCGGTTGAGATGCTCGGCATAGCGCCAGGACAGGAACAGGCAGAAGTCCGTCCCGGTGCCGAACAGGATCGCGATCAGGAACAGCTCGACCAGCGAGGAGACGTCCCAACCGGCCAGGATCATCCAGGCCAGGAGTCCGCGCGCGATGACCACGCTGACGCCGATGGTCACCAGCGGCACCAGGGCCAGCCAGAACGATCGGTAGACGAACAACAAGACGAACAGCAACAAGACGACCGTGGCGATGGCCGCGCGGTCGAGCGAGGTCTGGACGTTGGCCATGTAGTCGCCGCCGATGACGGCATCGCCGGTCCATCGGATTTCCAGCCCGGGGGGAGCGGCCAAGGCGGTGTCGGCGGCCTGACGGCGGATCCAGGCGACCGCCTGCTGCGTCACCGGCGCGACGAACGATGTGGAGAGCGACACGGCGACCATCGCGACGGTGCCGTCGAGGCTGACCAGCCGCTGGGCGATCTCGGGGGGCGACGCCGGCCCGATCACGCGGAGCACCTCGCCCGGGCGCCCGGCCGCCTCGAACCGTCGCGACAGCCGCGCCGCGAATTGCCGGTCGGCCTCGGTCAGCCCGGCCGGGCGATGCAGGACGGCCACGGCCATCGACTCGTACGACTGGTCGGGCCAGCACTGCCGGACCAGCTCGGCCGCCCGGCGGCTCTCCGCCCCGGCGGCCAGCATCCGGGCCTGCCCCTCGGCGGCCAACCGGGTCAAGTTCGGGGAGAAACCGCCCACCACCGCCGCCAGCGCCACCCAGATCGACACCACCCAGCCCGGCTTGCGGCTCACGAAGACCCGGATTGCATCCAGCGCCATCGCTCCCTGACTCCCGGCTCACACGCTCTGCCTGACGCGGATCGATCCAGGCAGGACGGTGCGGAACCATTCGAGGATCGATTCTGGAGAAGCTCCGTATCCGATATTACTCGTCATGTCGGTTTGGGTCACTCCAGGGTGAGAGAGTCTGGGTAATCTGGTAAAACTGATCCGCTGCCGTTGCTTCTTACAAATATATCGGCCATTCTCCCGCTGAACAAGCAGCGCGAATCACTCTTTGTTCATCCGTATACGAGAGGGTCGTCGGCTTACGGTCATTGTTTTTCAAGTTCGATGCCGATTCAGCGCGCGGGACCGCAGCCCACTGCGGCGCGGCGGGGCCGCTCAGGATTGGGAATCCAACGGGAACCGCTTGCGTGGCCCCGCCTTGGACTTGGCCACCAACTCCCGGAAACGCGGGTTTGACTCCAGGAGCTCGCTGATCAGGTCGTCGTCCTCGGTCGCATCCAGGGGTTGGATCGCGACCAACCGCTGATCCGGCAATTCCACGACCAGGACCGACCCGGAGTCGGCACACTCAACCAGCGCGGCCGTCGGATCCGCCGCCAGGCGACTCAAGGGCATTGTCTTGATGTCCACGGAACTCCTCCCCGGCGACGATCAGCGTCTTGCCGAGGGTCGCCCCACGAGTCCGCTCAGGCAGGCTCGCAGTCCGATCCCATCATGTTGCCGATCGCCTTGATCCGATCGCGCATCCGCACGTCGTCGAGGACGCCGAGCACGCCGGCATCCAGGTCGAGTTCGGAGACGACGATGTACGTGATCGCTTCCGCCTGGGCGACACAGTCCTTGGTCAGCCCGAACTCCCCGGCAGAGAACCGGACGCAATGTGGCAGGGTCGAACGAACGGCACATTGCGTGGAGGTCATCAGCACGGCGACGACCCAGTGCCCGCGGTTCAACGCGCGCGAGCCGCGCCCAGGCCTGGTGCTCACGGCGGTCCTGGTCCTCCTCCAGAAGGTCCTGCATCTGAGAGTCCGTTCCACAAGCCTGGTCGAACCGTTGTAGGGTGGGTGAAACCCACCACCGGAAGGCCTTGGCGGGCTTGAAGATCGGTGGGTTTCACCCACCCTACAACATCGACTT
>JAJPJC010000284.1 GCA_021324445.1 Isosphaeraceae bacterium | reverse complement strand
GTAGGGTGGGTGAAACCCACCACCGGAAGACCTTGGCGGGCTTGAAGATCGGTGGGTTTCACCCACCCTACAACATCGACTTCCCCACCCTTCCGAGACAGACTCTTCCAGAAGGATTCCGCCCGGATGGAAGCCGCCATCGTCGCGATGCAAAAAGACACGGTGGAGGTTCAAAAAGACTCCCGGATGCGAGACGCCCAATTCAGCAAGGCGCTGGAATCGCTGGATCGCATCGAGAAGGCCCTGGGGCGGCGCAAGCCGGCGCGCGAGTGATTCCGGCCCAGGCGATCGCGATCCATCAGACCACCACAGAAAGGGGACGTGGCGAGCAGATTCGGTGATGCCGCGGGTGGAGGACGGTCCTCGGACAGACTCTCTTCTCTTTTTTTGAGGGTTCGCGCCCTCGAACCAAGCCAAACGAATTGAGCCACTGATGTACGCAAGCATTGCCCTCTCGATCTGCCTTGCCCTGAGTGCCGAGCCACCCGCCGCGGGGACCACCCCGGGCGCTGCGGCGCTGCGGCCCGATCCGGGATGGAGGGAGCTGGGACGCAGCCTCTGGTTCGATCCCACGGGGAAGCGCGTGATCCTGCGGGCGCGGGTGGTCCTCCGCGAGGGACAGTTGGAGCATCTGATGTGCAAGAAGGGGACGAAGGAGCATGAAGCGATCGTGGCGACCGACGCGCCGCCGCGGGGGATTCACGCGGCGCTGCTCCTGACCGGGGCCGAGCCGGGGCATCCCGTGCAGTTCGTCCCCAAGTTCGCGCCGCCGGCGGGCACGGCGATTGCGATCGAATTTCTCTGGCAACAGGAGGGCGAGCTCCGGAAGACGGACGCCCGCCAGTGGGTCTGGGATGAGAAGACCAAGGCCCCGCTGGGGATCGACTGGGTGTTTGGCGGCAGCCTGATTTATGAGGATCCGGTGACCAAGAAGGCCACCTACGCGGCCGAGGAGGGAGACCTGATCACCGTCGCCAACTTCGCCAGCGCGATCCTCGACCTGCCGATCGCCAGCTCCGCCAATGACGCCGAACGGGTCTTCTCGGCCCACACGGCCCAGATCCCCCCGATCGGCACCGAAGTCTTCGTTTCGCTGTCGCCCCGGCGAGCCACGGCAGTCGAGCAAACCGACAAGGGCGCCAATCGGAAGCCATGAGCCAGCGCGAGGGTGGGGAGTCCGGGTCGGCGGCCGATCCCCGGATGCGCGGCTTCAAGACGCGCGCCGAGGTGGCGGAGCTGTGGAACTGGATCGCCGCCACGATCCGCCCGCTGGACGCGGAAGAGGTGCCGCTTTTCGAGGCGAGTGGGCGAGTGCTGGCCGCGGCCGTGCACGCGCCCGTTCCGGTGCCCCCGTTCGACCGCTCGGCGATGGATGGCTACGCCCTGCGCGCCGAGGAAACCTTCGGGGCGTCGGCCTACGTGCCTGCGGTCTTCCAGTGCGTGGGCCGGTCGCGACCGGGCCAGCGGTGCGCGGCGGCCGTGGGTGTGGGCGAGGCGGTGCAGGTCGCCACCGGCGCGCCGATGCCGGCCGGCGCCGACGCGGTGATCCCGGTCGAGGCCACGCGCCGGGACGGGGATCGGGTGTGGGTCAGCGAGGCCATCCCCCAGGGCCGGCACGTGAGCCGGCGCGGGGAGGACCTCGCCGGCGGGGACCTCGTCCTGCCGGCCGGCCGGCTGTTGCGGCCCCAGGATCTGGGCGTCTTGAGCGCCGTCGGCGCCGCGACGGTTCGGGTGATCCGGCGGCCCCGCGTGGTCATCCTGATCACCGGCAACGAGCTGCTGGCGCCGGGAACCCTGGCGCGGGACTTCCAGATCCCCGACACGAATTCCGTGATGGTCCAGGCCCTGGTGGCGCGGGACGGCGGCGCGGCTCGGGTCGTCGGCCCGCTCCCCGATGAGGAGCCGACGATCCGGGCGGCGATCACCGGCCACGCGGACGACAGCGACGTCCTGCTGGTCTCGGGGGGGAGCTCGGCGGGTCCCGAGGACCACGTACCGGGCATCATCGCCGGGTTGGGCCAGTTGGTGGCGCACGGCGTGGCCCTGCGGCCGGCCAGCCCCACGGGCCTGGGCCTGATTCGCCAGGGGACCCTGCCCGTCGTCCTCCTCCCCGGCAACCCGGTGAGCTGCCTGTGCGCCTATGACTTCTTCGCCGGCCCGATCCTCCGGCGGCTGGGCGGCCGGCCGCCCGGCTGGCCGTACCGCTGCGTCTGCCTACCCCTGGCCCGCAAGCTGATCTCCCTGGTCGGCCGCGTCGACTATGCCCGCGTGCGGATCCGCGACGGCCAGGTCGAGCCGCTGGCCACCAGCGGCGCCTCCATCCTCTCCAGCGTCTCCCGCGCCGATGGGTTCGTCGTGATCCCGCCCGACCGCGAGGGCTATCCGGCCGGCGCCCCCGTGGACGTCTGGTGCTACGATCCCCACGCCCTCGACCCGCCCCAGGCTGGCCAGCCAGACCCGCCGCCGCCGAATCCCGATCAGTCCAGTCGCAAGGCGCACCATACGCCGCTGGGATGATATTGCGCATCGGCCGGTCGCCGCTCCAGCTTCTCCCACTCGGCGACGGTCCAGATCAGCAGCCGCGCCCGGAACCCATTGATCCGCCAGTAGACCGCCCCCGTTTCCGGTACCGGCTCGACGTACAGCCGCAGCTCCACGCAGGACGGCGCGAACTCTTGAGCCTTGACCGGTGTCCCCATGACCAGTCACTCCTTGTCTCGTCTGCCTCGTCATCGCCCCAACGACGCGACAGGTCTGCTCGATCGCCGATCGGGCCAGACCAACAGTCCCTGTTGATTCCAATCGATCCTGGATCTGTACGCCGGGACTCCTTCTCATCATTGCCATAAAATACCAGTTGGTCAAGCGGAGAATGCGCGGCCGAACAAAGTGGCGCCACGGAATTATCACGAAGCCGCGCGGTTGTCCAAGAAAAGCTTCAGAAGATCGGCTAACCTTTCCATCAGACCAGTTGGAGTCGATTCGGCAATTTCGGCGTCTTGGCCAAGCTGGACAGCCATAATAAACTGACTGCCGGCGTGCTGGGGGTTCGCGGGCCGAAGGGGGTGATTCCTCTCGGGATATCATAGGTAATCCGGCGCGAGCCGTGTGGGCCAGCCGCCCTGGGCTGGCCAGTGGCCGCCGCGGGCAACCGCCCCACAGTTCGGGCCGCCGAGGGCCGCAGCCACAGTCCGGATTGAGCGCTTCCATTTGGTATCCTGGAGCGTGTTGTCTGCGCAGTCGGGCGGCGAACGAATGGGTGCCGGGTCCGGAAGGGTTTTCGCGAGCATGGTCGACGACGATCGGCTGATTGTGACCGAAGGTTTGACGAAGGTGTACCCGCGCGTCCGGGCGCTGCAATCGCTGTCGATGACCATTCGCCGCCGCGAGGTCTTCGGGCTGCTGGGGCCTAACGGCTCGGGGAAGACGACCACGCTGCGGCTGCTGCTGGGCCTGCTCCGACCGACGTCGGGCCGGGCGACAGTCGGCGGCTTCGAGTGCTGGCGGCAGAGCCTGGAGGTCCGCCGGTTGGTGTCCTACTTGCAAGGCGAGCTGCGGATGTATGGGTCGATGACCGGTCAGGGCCTGCTCGAGCTGCTCTGCGACCTGAGGGACGGGGTGGGCCTGGATCGCGCCGTGGCGATCGCGGAACGGATCATGAAGCTGGAGCTGGGCCGGCGGGTGCGGACCTACTCGACCGGGATGAAGCAGAAGCTGGCGCTGGCCCAGGTCTTCGCCGACCCGGTCGAGATCCTGATCCTGGACGAGCCGACCTCGGCGCTGGACCCCTCGGCGCGGGCCACCGTGCTGGAGCTGGTGCAGGAGGCGCGGGCCCAGGGCCAGACCGTGATCTTCTCGGGCCATGTCCTGGCCGAGGTGGAACAGGTGGCCGATCGGGTCGCGATCATGCGGCGCGGGCGGCTGATGCACATCGAAGACATGCACGCCCGCCGCAGCCTGCGGATGCTCCTGATCCGGTTCGGGCCGGGCCCCGAGCCGGTGATCCCGCCGGAGCTGGAGCTGACCGAGCGCGAACGCAATGGCGAGGCCCGCCTGATGGAGCATCGGGGCGAGCTGACCCCGTTGCTGGGTTGGCTCGCGACCGCCCCGATCGCGGACCTCGCCATCGGCACCGAGGACCTGCGCAGTCTCTACGATCGCTTCCACGGTCCCAACGTTCCCGATGAGGAGGTGCCGTCATGAGGCCATTCTGGGCCCTGATCCGCAAGGAGGTTCACGAGTCGCGCTGGACGCTCGTGCTCTCGACTCTCGCCCTGTTCGGATTGGGCTGGCTGTTCGTCTATGTGACGTCGCTCAACGAGGCCGAGATCGTGCGGCAGCTCGGGTCGGACTCGGGAGACATCGGTGGGCGGATCCGCTTCCTGCGAAGCCTGGGGATTGAGGAAGAACCGAGATCGGTGGCGCTGATCATGGCGTCGTGGAACCACCCATTCATCCTGATCGTGATTTCGGTCTGGGCGATCGGTCGGGGCTCGGGGGCGGTGGCGGCGGAGATCGAGCGCGGGACTCTCGATCTGATCCTGTCGCGACCGGTCGCGCGGTGGGTCTATCTGACGGCTCACATCTGCGTGGCGGTGGCGGGCCTGGCGATCCTGGGGTTGGCCTTGATGGGTGGTGCGGCGATGGCCCTGCGGTACAACGTCCTGCGCCAACCGCCCGGCGCCTGGACGCTGCTCCAACCGGCGATCAACCTGGCCGCGCTGGGCTTGCCGATTTATGGATACACCTTGCTGGCCTCGGCGGTCGATCACGTCCGGCGGCGGCCCGCCTCGGTCGGGGCCGTGCTCACGCTGGCCGGCTTCATCGCCTGGGTCATCGCGCTGATCCCCGTGCTGCGGGACACCTGGTGGCGGCCCTGGCTGGAGCGGGTCTCGATCTTCAAGGCGTATAACCCGGTCGAGCTGGTGACCAAGGGCCAGACCCTGGGAGTCAACCTGGCGATCCTGGGGAGTCTCGGGGCCGCCTGCATCACGCTGGCGTTCCTGGCCTTCGCCCTGCGCGACCTGCCGGCCAATGGCTGAGGTTCAGGATTGCCGCGGCGCCAGGAGGAAACGGCGATGCTCTTCGGTCCCGTCTTCCGGTACGAGCTCAGCGCGGTGGCACGGCGGAAGCGCACGTTCGTCGTCCGGGGGATGTACGGCCTGCTGCTGCTGATCTTCTTCTGCATCCCCCTTTACTCCAGCGGCCTCTCCAAGGCCGCGGAGCTGGCGCATCACGAACTGGCAAGGCTTGCCGAGGCATTCTGGAGCGCCGTCCTGGTGGCGCAGTCGCTGGCGGTCCTGATCCTGACGCCAGCCCTGGTCGCGGGTAGCGTGGCTCAGGAGCGGGCCAGCGGCAAGATCGCGCTCCTGCTGGCGAGTCCGCTGTCCAGCCTCGAGATCATCCTGGGCAAGCTGGCCGCCCGCTTCGCCGATCTTGTGCTGATTCTCGGGTTGGCCCTGCCCGTGCTCTGCCTCTTGAGCCTCATGGGCGGTGTCGACGTCTGGCTCGTCGTCCTGTCCGATGCGGTCCTGCTGGCCACGGGATTGCTCATCGCCGCAACGGCGATGGCCGCGTCGACGCTCTCGACCCGACCTGGCCGCGCGATCACATCCACCTACGCGATCGTGGCCGGCTGGATGTCCGTGCCGTTCCTGATCGACGGGGCGCGCAACTTCGGCACGGGGCTGGTGGGGTGGCTCGGCCGATCGGCCTGGTCCCTGGAATCGGCGCTGGGTCTGACCAACCCGTTGTATGAGTTCTGCCGGCGGGGAAACGATCCCCGCGCGGCCGCCTGGGACCTGGTCCTGACGATGGCCGTGCAGGTGGGGCTGAGCGTGGTGCTGGTGGCCGGATCGGCGGCGATCCTGCGGCCGTTGGTGCGCGGGGCGGGTCCGTTTGGATGGCGGGTGGCGCCGTTGTCCTTCCTGCTGAGCCGTCGCCGCCTCCTGCCGCGACCGCGCTGTGGCGACAAGCCGATGGTTTGGAAGGAATGTCACGCGGCCCGGACGACCGTGCTGTTCCGACTCGCGGCAGCCGTCGGGGTCCTGACGGTTGCGATCCCCCTGGGTCTTCTCACCTGGGAATCAACCAGACCTGCATTCGCGGAGCTCCAAGCCCAGGGCTACGGATCTGTGGGGGCCAGTTCGGCGCGCGAAGAATTCAACGTGTTCTTGCGGGTGACTCTCGTCTTACTCTACATCCTGATGGCCCTGGGAATCACCGCGCGCTCCGCCACCAGCATCACCATCGAGAAGGAGAAGGGGACCTGGGCAAGTCTGCTGGTTACGCCGATGAACGGGGGCGAGATCGTGGGCGGCAAGTTGATCGGTGTCTTCTGGGGGTTGCGCTGGCTGGGCCTAGTGTACGTGGGGTACCTGGCCGTGGGCCTGGCTGCCGGCGCAATTCATCCCCTGGCCGGGGTTTATTCCGCACTCCTGACGGCCGCATCCCTCGCCTTCACGGCCGCGCTGGGGATCACGATGTCGTTGCGATCGAGGTCATCGGTCGCGGCGCTGGCCGCCGCCCTGGTAACCCTCCTCGCTGTGTACATCCTCCCGATGTGCGGCGGACTCCCGTTCGGGATCGGGTCTCCTCAGGTTCTCGGGTTGAGCCTGGCGTCTTACGACGACGTGGATGGATTCTTCCGCGGGGCGGCACCGCCGCCGGGCAGCGTTGCGATCGCGGCCATCCTGCTCCTCAGCCTGGTCTTCCACGCCGTTGCGGCGCTGGCCTTTCTGAGTGACTGTCTCTCCCGGTTCGAGATCGATGCGGACCGGCCGCGTCGCGACAACCCGAGGAAACGCCGCGTCCGTCGCGCGTGATCCGGGACGATCCAAAACCGCGGAGGAAGACGTTGTGTCGTGGCCCAGGTGCGGAGTATCGTGGAGAGATCGGCTCGCCGGAGCGCCGCGGGGCGGCGCCGGCACCCGGGAGGAGGTGAGGTGATGCGGAACGCACGCAGGCTCTGGCCCTGGGTCCTGGTGTTGGGGGGTTGCTCTGCCCTGGTTCCCGGGCTGAGGTCGCACGGCCAGGAGCGGCCGCCGGCCTTCGAGCAGATCATTGGCCGGCCCCGGGGCGTCCCGCAGCTCTCCCCCCAAGGGGAATGGGTCGAGATCATCAACGCCACCCCGCGCTGGGTGGTCATCCAGACTCAAGCCGGGCAGCAATTCCCGATCGCCACCAGTGATCTCGGGGATTTCCTGGTCCGGTGGCCCAGCAGCCTGGATGCCCTGGGGAACCAGTCGGTGGTCGAGGCGATGGGGGCCGACCGCGCGTCCAACATCGTCCAGACCTCCCACATCGATGTCTTCGAGGGCGGTGATCAGGCTCTGGTGGGTCCGACGTATTACAATTCCTTGCTGCCCACCCCCTACCAGATCATCAACGCCTGGGATTTCTACGGTCAGTTCGCGCTGTACGGCCAGGCCTATCCGACCAGCCCGTCAATGCTCGGGGCCCCCGTCGGGTTGCACGTCGTCGGCCCTGTCCTCAATCGAGTGCCGCTGCAAGTGAGCCTGCCCGGCAACAACATCGCCACGGTCGTGCCCCCGGCCGGGACCGAGCTGATCGTCACCCGGGTGACGCGCGGCGCGGTCACCTACATCCGGAAGGGGGATTACGCCTTCCTGATCCCCAGGGAAATCACACCGAAGGGACTGATCCTTTCCGAGTTCGTCCTGTACAAGACCATCCCCTTCCCCCTGTTCAACCCGCTCCGGTGAAGCACTCGGCGGGATCCTGGCTCCCGGAGGTCAGGCGGTCCAGCCTGAGGTTCCCGGGCTGTCGGGCTGGACCGCCTGACCTCGGTTCGTGCCCGGGTAATCGGATGGGAGCCGGGTGGGGATCCTCAGCGATGTCTCGAGACCCGGTGCCGGACGGCGACCCCTTCCCGGCGGAGATCCGCGACCTCGGCATGCGGGTCCGGGAGGACCTCGCCAGGCTCCGCCTCAAGTGGAGTTACTACCGCGAGCTGTTCGGCAGTCCGGAGAATGCGCGCCTGCTCACCGAGACGGCCCGCGCGTGCTTCCAGATGGTCGAGGAGTCCTTTCGCCACGACATCGTTTTGTCCCTGTGCCGGCTCAGCGACCCCTCCCGGACTCTCGGCGGCGAGAGCCCGTCGTTGGCGACGCTGGTCGCCCGGTGCGGAGATCTTCCCAGGGCCGAGGACCTGCTGACAGCCTTCCAGGCCGCCTGCGGCCCGTTGCGCCGCTACCGCCATCGCCCTCTCGGGCACAACGATCCCGATGCCCCCATCAGTCCTCGGGAGCACCTGCTGCCGGACGTCGATCCGTCCCAGATCGAAGAGATCCTGCTCCTCGCGGGCGGGATCCTCAGGACCGTCTTCGGGCGCTTTTCCGCCGGTGACCCACTCCGCGAGCCAGCCCATGCGGGCTCCGCCGCGGACTTGATTGACCGGCTGAATGTCGTGCACCCGCGCCCGGGGGCCGCGCCGCCTTGAGACGCCCCTGCGTCAGGCCCCCGGGCGCCGGACGAGGTTCCGGCCGCGTCCTGGAGCCCCCGGCAACGGGGAGCCCGCAGAGCAACCTGCGAGAACGCCGTTCGGGACGCGTCCCTCGCCGCGGGGGCACCATTGTCAGAGCAAGCCGCCGCCGGAATCCGTCGCCGCGCTGGGGCTTCCATCCCCTGGATCCGCAGGACGGAACCGCGCCCTCACAGTCGCTCGGCGCGTGCCGCGACTCGCTCCAGATTGCAACGCCGCCCGATCGACCCCCAGGCCCGAACACGAAATCCGGGTAGGCTGCTCACGCCCGGAGATCCCATAATCATCCTGGACGGATTCCGCACGCCGGGGATCGGCGGGGCGCCCCGTCCGGCGCCCGTCCTGCGGGGAAGATCCGGCTGATCCGAGAGTGCAAGCGATTCCGGTAACGGGCGCAAGGAGGAAGGATGAAACGGAGGAGTCGACACCTTCCGTGGCTGGCGGTCTTCTTGGGGATGTCGCCACTTGCGGGCGGCGAGCCGCCGATCCAGTTACCGGATGAGACGGCCGCGATGGTCATCCGCCTGGTGCATCCGGATCGCCAGGCAGCCGAGGTCCTCCGGCTCTTCGAAGGCTGTCGCGCCGCCCATCCCGCCGCGGCACTGACGATCTGGAAGCAGGCCCATCCCGGCCCCAGTCCGCTCGGCAAGCCCCTGGAGGCCCTGATCGCTCTGGCCAATCCCGAGATGGTCCAGGAGTGGCGAGCCTTGCACGAGGCGGAGCTGCGTCTGGACCTCGACCCGGCCGATGGGTCGCCCCGGTGGTATGCCCTCATCCCGCGCGACGATGGGACGATGGCCTGTGTCCTCACGGCGATGCGGCTGACGTACCCCGAGGAACCGCCGCTGGAGAAGACGGGAGCGGAGATCGCCGTGGCGCGACTCGACCGGTCGGGTGCTCCGGTCGCGTGCCAGCTCGGCCCGGCGCTGCTCCTGGGCAGCTCACGGTCCGATCTGGTCCGGGGAGTGCAAGAGCACCGGCGAACGCCCCACCTCGCACCGGGTGGACGCGCCGCGGATCACTCCCTCGATGCGGGGATCACCTTTTGTCTGACTCCGGGACGGATCCCGACGCCGCACGGTGGATCCCTGGGGCTCCGTCGCGCCGTCGAGGCCCTGCATGGGATCGGCTGCCGCCGGATCGAAGGGTCGGTCGCCCTTCGCGGAGCGGATCTCCGGGTCGAGACGAAGACGGTCTTCGACCCGCCCCGGGCACACCACCCTCCGGGCCGGCCGCCCGCGGCCGTCGACCCGGCCTGGCTGGAGGGGATTCCGTCGTCCGGGGTGATGGCGGTCATCGTGCTGGCGATCGATCCCCAGCCAGCGTCCTGGGATCGGGCGTTCGCCCTGGCCGATCGCGTCGAGCGCGTCGACCCAGCTCGAGCCGGCCTGGCCCCGTTGCGGACGCGGCTCAACCTGCTGGCCGCCGCGACCGGCGTCCAGCCCGAAGCCGACCTCTGGCCCCACCTCCGCGGCGTGTCGGTTTGCCTCCTGACGGACCCGGCCACGCCGCGCAGGCCGGCCGGGACGCTCGTGATGCTCCACCTCGACGAGCAGGCCCAGGCCGCGCGACTCGTCCAGGAATTCGCGCCGCGGCTGGCCCGGTTGCGGCCCGACGGAGCGGCCGGGAAGGACCCCGGCCGCGGCCTGAGCGCCTGGCGGCGCGATCGGAGCGTGCTCCTCGCCTGGGGTGACCACCAGCCGCTGGAGGCACTCCAGGCGAAGGTCGAGTCGCGGCACTCCCTCGCGGCAATCTGCTGCACCTGGGACGGCCAGGGCAGGGGGGCGCCCCAACGCCTGGGCGCGTTCTGGCCGGGCCGCCTCTGGAGGATCGCCGCCGGCCCCGACGCGACACCGGCGGCACTGCGCACCCTCGCCGACGACCCGCCCGCCCTCTGGTGGGGCTGGAACGATGCGATCGGCGCGCAGGATTGCCTGCGATGGCCCGGCTTATCCCAACGAGTCCGCCAGTTCCTGGAGACCATCCCTCTCGATGCAAGTAGGTCAGGCTTTTAGCCTGACGCCCCGGTCAGAAGTAGGTCAGGCTTTTAGCCTGACGCCCCGTAGGTCAGGCTGTCCAGCCTGACGCAAGACCGAACGAAAGCGAGTGGCCCATGACGATCGGGTCGAATCACGCGCGACACCTTCCCAACCAGGTTCCGGAGGGCTTTCCCATTTTCCTGATGTGGAATCTCAAGGGAGCGATACCCCGAGAGGTGATCGCTCAATTGGTGCACGACCGTCAACGCCTGGAGGAGAAAGCGCCCCGACCGGGAGAGACGACCGCGGAAAGGCGGATTCGCGTGAACAAAATGGCCGTCGCGATGGCCGACCGCTTCCTCGACCAATCGACCGATGGACCCATGCACCTGAAGGATCCTCGCGCGGCCAAGATCGTCGAGGACTCCATCCTGTTCGGGGCTGGGGATCGGTATGACTTGTTCGCCTGGTGTGTCATGGCCAACCACGTGCACGTCTTGCTCACGCCCCATGGGGATCTGCGAAACGTGACCCAGCGAATCAAGGGTTACACCCCCCACCAGATCAACGATCTCGACGGTGCGCTGGGGCGAGTCTTCTGGCAGGATGAGTCGTATGACCACTGGTCTCGCGATGAAGTGGCGATGCTGCGGATCATCCACTACATCGAGAACAACCCGGTCGCCGCTCAGCTCTGCCAACGACCCGAGGATAGGCCGTGGTCGTCCGCTCGGTTCCGAAACGACTGGGCACGCGGAGAAGTGTATCGGTGTCAGGAAAGGCGTGGAAAGCCGTCGCGGTGCTGAGTTGGGTATTGAATGCGAGAACGGTCGTCAGGCTGGACAGCCTGACCTACAAGTGTGAAGTCCATGCGCCTCATCGACCTGCACTGCAACTGGCTTCAGCAATACGCGACCGAGCTGACGCTCTATGATGCCTCATTCTACGCCGAGGTGCCGGATCGGCTCCGCCGGCTGGAAGGGTATCTGCTGGGAACATCCGCGGCCGTGCTGGCCTGCGCGCGCCAGCCGGCGGAGTGGGCGCATCACGCGGATGCGTGGCGGTCGCTCGGGGCCCTGCTCGCGCGCTCCGAGGCCGAGTTCACCGGCCGACTCCTGTGTGATGCCGCGGACGTCGCCCGCTGGCGTGCCGAGCCGGCGGATGGGCTCTGCTGGGGCGTGCTCGCCGTCGCCGGCTTCGACTTCCTCATCCGGGAGCCCCGCGACCTGGAGCACCTGCCGGCCCTCTTCCAGCGCGGGGTCCGTGTCTTCCAGCTCGTCGACGGTCCGGGCGGTCTCCTGGCCGGGTCGGATCAGCCCGGGGATGACCGGGGCCTCACCGAGCTGGGCCGCGCCTTCCTGGCTCGGCTCGCGGAGCTGGCCTCGGTGGGGCCGACCGGACCCCGGCCGATCGTCGACCTCGCCCATCTGAACTCCCGATCCAGGACCGATGTCCTCCATTGGGTCGAGAACGGCGGGGCGCCGTCCGGCTCGCTGTTGCTCATCAACAGCCACGGCGGCTTGGACCATCAGCAACTCGACCGCATGCGGGCCCTCGGGGTCGTGATCGGGCTGACGGCCTCGGCCTCCTCCGCTCCTTCCCCGGCCGAATTGCACGCAGTCATCGAGACCCTCGCCGCGATCCCGTTTGAGGGTCGGGCCGGCTACGAGGGCATCGCCATCGGCACCGATCTCCTGGGGATCGATCAGCCTAGCGCCGGTCTCGAGGATGTCGGTCGGATCGCTCGATGGATCGCTCGCACCTTCGATCGTCCGACCGCGGCCGCGCTGGCCGCGGGCAATGCCCGGCGGCTCCTGCTCCGATCGGTCGGGGCCCCGGAGGACATCGCAGGTCCCCGCGGCCCCTGAGGCTCCGAGCGGACCGGAGCCCCCCGCTCCTCGGCTGCCAAAATGGCACGCGCCGCCTGGCTCAACCACGTCCTCGGCAGGTTGCAGACAGAGGCGACCGCAGGACGGCGTGCCATAAGTTTTTGAAATTAAATCGTTTATGGTTCGAGATCTCCCGGGCACGTGGCTTGCATAATCGGCCCCGGGAAGTGATCGTGCTGGAAGCGCGGCCGCGCCGGGGTCTTGCTGCCGAACCGAGCCGAGGTCGATGCGAGGGGACCCGTCGTGCGGCGTCGGGCCGCAGGACCGGGTCGGTCTGACTGAAACCAGGAGAGTGGATCCATGACACTGAAGCCGTTGGGCGACCGCGTGGTGGTGGAGCGTGAGGAGGCGAAGGAGACGACGGCCGGGGGAATCGTTCTGCCCGACACGGCCAAGGACAAGCCCCAGAAGGGGAAGGTGATCGCCGTCGGGGACGGGCGGATCACCAAGGACGGCAAGCGTCGGGAGCTGCAAGTCAAGGTCGGTGACCAGGTACTGTTCACCTCCTACGCCGGCGAAGAGTTCAAGATCGATGGGGCCAAGAAGGTCTTGCTGATGCGCGAGGAGGACATCCTCGCCGTGGTCGGCTGAGAGGGTCGAGTCGTGTCGCCGATTCGAGCGGCCGGAACCAATCCGATCGGAATCATCCTACGACACTGGGGAGAGAACCACTGATGGCAGCCAAGATGATCGCGTTCGATCAGGACGCGCGCCAGTCGATGCAGCGCGGGATCGCCAAGCTGGCCCGCGCGGTCAAGGTGACGCTCGGTCCCCGGGGCCGCAACGTCATCATTCAGAAGTCGTTCGGCTCACCGACGGTGACCAAGGACGGCGTGACCGTGGCCAAGGAGATCGAGCTGGAGGACAAGTACGAGGACATGGGTGCCAAGATGGTCAAGGAGGTCGCCAGCAAGACCTCCGACGTGGCCGGCGACGGCACCACCACGGCCACGGTGATGGCCGAGGCGATTTACAACGAGGGCCTGCGGGCGGTCGTCGCCGGCGTCAACCCCATGCTGATGAAGCGGGGCATGGATGCCGCCGTCGCCCAGATCGTCGAGCAGCTCCACAAGATGAGCACGAAGGTCACCACCAAGACCGAGACCGAGCAGGTCGCCACGGTGGCCTCCAACTTCGACGCCGAGATCGGCAAGATGATCGCCGAGGCGACCGAGAAGGTCGGCAAGGATGGCGTCATTACCGTCGAGGAGGGCAAGGCGCTCAAGACCGAGGTCGAGTGGGTCGAGGGGATGCAGTTCGATCGCGGCTACCTCAGCCCCTATTTCGTCACCAATCCGTCGACGATGGAGGCCGTGCTCGAGGACTGCTTCATCCTGATCCACGAGAAGAAGATCTCGGTGGTGAAGGACCTGGTCCCGGTGCTGGAGCGGGTGGCGCAGGCCGGCCGGCCGCTGTTGATCATCGCCGAGGAGGTGGAGGGCGAGGCGCTGGCGACCCTGGTGATCAACAAGCTGCGGGGCACCTTCCGCTGCGCCGCGGTGAAGGCCCCGGGCTACGGCGACCGCCGCAAGGCCATGCTCGAGGACATCGCCGTGCTCACCGGCGGCAAGCCGATCTTCGAGGCGCTGGGCATCGAGCTGGAGAACGTCGGCCTCCAGGACCTGGGCCGCGCCAAGAAGGTCGTCATCGACAAGGACAACACGACGATCATCGAAGGCGCCGGCAGCCATGAGGCCATCAAGGGCCGGATCGAGGCCATCCGCCGCGAGATCGCCGAGACCAAGAGCGACTACGACCGCGAGAAGCTGGAGGAGCGGCTGGCCAAGCTGGCCGGCGGCGTGGCCAAGATCAACGTCGGCGCCGCCACCGAGAGCGAGATGAAGGAGAAGAAGGCGCGCGTCGAGGACGCCCTGCACGCCACCCGCGCGGCCCTCGAGGAGGGGATCCTTCCCGGCGGAGGCGTCGCCCTGCTCCGCGCCGCGGCGAGCGTCAAGCCTTCGGGGCTGACCCACGATGAGGAGATCGGCTACAACATCATCGTCCGCGCCTGCTCGGCGCCGCTGGAGCAGATCGCCGACAATGCCGGCCAGGACGGCGGCGTGGTCGTCGCCAAGGTCGCCGAGGGCAAGGGCAACTACGGCTACGACGCCCTCAAGGACGAGTACACCGACCTGGTCAAGGCCGGCATCATCGACCCGACCAAGGTCACCCGCTATGCCCTCCAGAACGCCGCCAGCGTCAGCACCCTCCTCCTGACCTCCGACGCCCTGATCGCCGACGCGCCCAAGGACGAGGAGAAGAAGGCCGGGGCCGGCGGTCATGGCGGATATGACGATATGTATTGATTCGATCGATTCCGCAACCGCGCGGGCGATCCAGTCGATCCGCAATCAGGACGGGAGCCGGTGCCCACGGCTCCCGCTCCTTTGCGCCCGGCCTCACTCAAGCTCATCCGTCGTTTCGACCCCAGGGTCGGGCGCGGCGGTCGTCAGGACGTTCCCCCGAACGTCGACGATCGGTCCGCCGCTGGGAGGGAGCGGCGCGCGGAGACCTTCGAAATAGTGGATCGTCTCCGGCGCCGTCAGGCCGCCCGAGAGGATGGCCTGGAGTGTCTCGTTGACGTTCCAGGCGATGTTGGTCACCGACTCCTCGGGAACGAAGAAGGTGAAGCCGGTCGGCGGCATCACGCCGGTCAGCACGCAGACCGTGAGGATGGTCCGGCCCGTCGTGGCATCGCGGAGGGAGTTGGTCACCAGTCCCAGCGAGCGCATCCCGGGGTGGGGGAAGTCCACCAGGACGACCCGCTTGAAATTGGTCCCGCCCTGGAACTGGGTTCCCAGCGAGTTGATGACGTTGCTCACGGCGCGGTAGATGGTGGCGACCACCGGCACGTGGAGCAGGAACCAGTTGATGGTGCGGTAGACCCACGATCGCAGCACCAGGCCCAGCACGTACAGGATGGCCAGGGCCAGCACGATCGCCAGGACCGGTGAGGCAATCTCATACCACCAGTCGGGCAAGTCGAGGCTCTGGAGCGGGGGCGCGTTCCGGATCCAGGCCTGGAGCCGGTTGACCCAGATGGCCAGGGGGTCCAGGAGGAAGCGCTGGAGCGTCACGAGGAGCCAGTAGACGATCCAGAGCGTGATCGCGATCGGCAGGACGACGAGGAGTCCGCCGACCAGCCGGCTCCGCAGGGCGGAGAACCACGACTGCCGGCCCGCGGCGCTCGGGGCGGGCTCCGCGCTCGGGCGGGTTCCGGATCCGACTTCACGGGTTGCTTTCGCGGTTGGACTCTCCATGGCTCGGCCTCTCCCCAGCGGGCGGTTCGCGGGTCGATGTTTCAACCGTGGACGGAACGGTCCTGGACCTTGAGGTTAGCCGGGTCGTGCACTCCGAGCAATTCCCGATGGCGCGCGGCTGCCGGCGCGATCGCCCGATCCCGTTGCCTGAGGGAGGTCCGCCTCGCCGCTCCGGCCCCGAGTCGGTACACTCAGGAGTGGGCATTGACTCACCAGCGAGTTCACCCCGGGAGCCACGAGCTCCCACACTCCAGGTTGAGGACCCGATGACCGGACGCCCATCTGCCCCAGCGACCAATCTCAGCAAGACCCGGGAGGTGGGCGGGGTGACCCTCCACCTCGGCACCCCGGACACGACCGATCAGAGCTGGATCGGCCAGGATGCGGTCTTGCGCCAGCTTCTGGCGTGCTGGCTGGTGGTTGACCCGAACGACCGGCCGCTGTCTCCGCGCCTGACCGGTCCGCCCGGCATCGGCAAGACGACCCTGGCCATGGCCGCGGCGCGGCTGAGGAATCAGCCGCTGTTCATCTGCCAGTGCACCGCCGACACGCGGCCGGAGGACCTGATCGTGACCCCGGTCCTGGCCGAGAAGGGGACCATCGCCTACCACGCGTCGCCCCTGGTCTCGGCGATGCTCGTGGGCGGCGTCTGCGTGCTCGACGAGGGGAACCGGATGAACGAGAAATCCTGGGCCAGCCTGGCCCCCCTCCTGGACCACCGGCGTTATGCCGAGAGCATCGTGGCCGGGATCACCATCCCCGCCCATCCCGATTTCCGGGTCTGCGTCACCATGAACGAGGACGAGTCGACCTACGAGGTGCCCGACTACATCCTCTCGCGGCTCCAGCCGACCCTGGCCCTGGGCTTCCCGACGCGCGACGACGAGCTGGCGATCCTCAAGTATCACCTGCCGTTCGCCGAGGACGCGCTCCTGGCCTTGACGGTCGAATTCCTCCAGCAAGCCCACCGGCTCAAGCTGGATTTCTCGCCGCGGGATGGGATCAACCTGCTGCGGTTTGCGATCAAGCGGATGGCTCAGGATCCCCGGCACCCGATCAGCCGCGACGCGGCCTGGCGCGAGGCGCTGTTCTGCGTCCTGGGCGAGGAGGCCGCCGACCTCCAGGACCTCGCGCGCCGCAAGCGGCGAGCCCTGGGCGGCCAGCACGCCCCGCTCGGCCTGGGCGACCTCTTCTTCAGCCCCGACGATCCCCTCCACCCGGATGCGGAGGGCGACTCGTTCGAGGATGAAGACCAAGAGGATTGACGACCTTCCCTCTGTCACATGGAGCCTCGATCATGTCCATCGCCACGACCACTCCCGGGCAATCTCCGCCGACGCCCGCTGCCCCAGCGGGGCGGCCGGCGGCCGGCGCCCCGGCGTCCTTCATCTGGGGACCTCAAGACCTTTATCGCATGACGGTCGACGAATATGAACGGATCGGGGGCCTGCTCGACGATGACCGCGTTGAACTCATCGATGGCTACCTGGTGAAGAAGATGAGCAAGAATCCGCCGCACATCTGGTCCGTCCAGACGACCCTCACGATCTTGGCCGGGTTATTGCCCCCCGGATGGACGTGGCGGAAGGAAGACCCGGTGCGGATCCCCGACTTCGACGAGCCCGAGCCGGATATCGCCATCGTCCGCGGCTCCAAGGACGACTACAAGGTCCGGCTGCCAGGGCCCGGGGATGTGGCGATGGTGAGCGAATCGTCCGAGACGACCCTCGCTCGCGATCAGGGTCCGAAGCTTTCGAACTACGCCAGGGCGGGCATCCCGGTCTACTGGATCGTCAACCTCGTCGACAACCAGGTCGAAGTCTATTCCCAGCCGGGTCCGGACGGCTACCAGTCGCATCTCGTTTTCAAGCCCGGCGAGGATGTGCCGGTCGTGATCGATAGGGTCGAAGTCGGCCGGATCGCCGTGGCCGATCTCCTGCCGTGATGGGTGCCGCTCCATCGTCCCTCGAGTCCCAGCCATGAGTCCATCATCCGTGACCTTGGATGAGACGGCTCCCCTGGGTCTCACGGAGCGTTCTCGGCCGGGACGCGATGGACCGGTCCGGGCCAGGCCGACAGGACCGCCTCGTCGAGCGTCGGGTGGCATTCCACCAGCATGGTCAAGCGGACCTGATGCAGGGCGGCCATGATGCGGGCGCGGGCCTGGGTGATCCGCAAGGCCCCACCGGCCCGGTCGAGCCGCAGATGGTGCGCCAGCAGCACCCCGACCGCCTGGCCGGAAAGATGGCCGACGTACTCCAGGTTCACCACGACTTGCCGGGGCAGGGGCTGCTGGAACAAGGCCCAGAGCCGCGACCGGAGCAGCCCGATCGCGTTGTCGTTGTCCAGGTCGCCCCCCCGGGGTGTCACCACGAGGACGTCCTGGATCACCTGGTGTTCGCAGCGCAGCGCGGATGCCGGATCGTCTTCGAGCAGGCCCAGCGTCGGAAAGTCGTCGGTTGGCTGCGCCTCCTGGGGATCGGGTTGCGCCTGCTGGGGATCAGGCCGCGGGACGGCGGGCTCATCGGGCAGCCAGCCGAGGACTTCCGCGTCGACCTCCGGCACGGGTTCTCGAGTAGCCCGGATGCCCAGGGTGCAGACCACCGGCCCGATCTGGATTCGATCGCCGTCGTGGAGGTCCGTCCCCTGGCGACGCAGCACTCGACCGTTGACGACGGTGCCGTTGGTACTGCCCAGATCTCGGAGAACGATCCGGCCATCGCGGCGCTCGATGGCCGCGTGCCGCTTGCTCACCATGGCCGAGCCCAGCCGCAGATGGCAATCCCGGCCGCGGCCGATGAGGAAGCGCGGGCCACCCACCGCGACGGCGCGCCCGGCAGTCCCGCCGATCTGGACGAGCAAGGAGACCGTCGCGTCCGATGGGGCGGCCGCGGTCGCGGTGGTGGGCGGAGTCGGTCGGCTGCATCCGGCGAGCCGGGGGCCGGGAGTCTCGGCGGTTTGCGACGGCGCGCCGCCGCACAGAGGTGCGACATCGGCCTCGGCGGTGAGGGCCAGGAGGATCTCGACCGGCAGTGCCCGCGGCCGCGACGGCTCGGGCCACGGGCTTTCGAGGGCCGCCGTCTCATCGGGATGGCACTCGATCTCGACACCCACGCCGGCGATCGCGAAGATCGCGGCCAGGTGGGGCTCGAGCCCGCAGAGTTTCAACGCCCCACCATCGGCGGCCTGGCACCGGCGATGGGCCTCATCGGCGAGGACGACCACCCAGCTCGCCAGTCGTTCGACTCGGTGGAAGTTGAGCACGATCCGCGAGTTCCCCGCCTCGATCAGGTCGAGCAGATCCGACGCCAGCTCCCGGACCTGCGACTCCTTGACCAGGGCCCGGTCGACCAGGCGGACGACGGTGATCCCCCGCTTGTACGCGATGCGGAAGCGCGTCCAATCGGCAACCGCGGTCTCGGGGTCGCCCTCGCGCCGACGGGGCGAGGGGCCGCGGCGTAGGGACGGGAGGTGGCCGATGAGTCGATCCCAGATGGTGCGCGGCATCGTCTCCACGGGCAGGTCGAGCTCGAGATTGCTGGCGATCCAGTCCTCGATCCGCCGCTCGCCGTCGACCGACACCGCCGGTCGGGCCAGGAGGCCGAGGCGCTCCGCCTGGAGCGCCGGCGCGCAGCCATGCGCACCCTCCGGCGCAGGGGCTGAACTGCCGGAGCGGCGCTCGAGGCGCTCGGGCCGTTGGACCACTGGTGTCGCGGTCTCTGCCTTCACCATGGACCGAGCTCCCTTCTCTCGCCGCCAGGTTCGCGACACCGAGCACGGCCACTGGTCACCGCGGCGCGCAGACTCTCCGCGACGCGAGCGAGTGCGCCTCCCAGAACAATCCGGTCCTGCCCGGCTCGATGCGAGCCACGACTCCTCCAAGGGTAAGCTAAGCGACGTCCCCACCGGCGCGGGCCCTCCATTTACAAATCCGAACCGAGAACCGGCGAGACCGCGAGTTCCGTCGCGGTTCCGGCGGACAGGATGTAAACTGGATGAGGTTCGGGCCCAAGCCCCCCACCGGCGTGCATTCCAGCCCCTCGGGCGGTCCAGAATGGGAGCGTGCCCGACGGAGACGCTCATGAGTTCACCCCGCGCAACCGCCGACGACTTCCTCACGATCAGTCCGCGGATCCGCGTCCTGCCGATCATCCACGGCTCGGGCGACTTCGCCGTGCTGGTCCGCGACGAACTGCTCAACCGGCGATATGATTGTCTGGCCGTGCCGTTACCACCCTCGTTCCAGGAGGATGTCGAGGCGGCCGTCGAGCAGCTTCCGACGATCTCGGTCGTCGTGCAGGTTGACGCGGAGGACGACCAGAGTGAGGCCGAGCTCGGTTTCAGCTACGTGCCGATCGACCCCTGCCAGGGAGTGATCGCGGGGCTGCGGACGGCGCGGGGCGAGCGGATTGCGCGCGAGTTCATCGACCTGGAGACGCCCCGATTCGTCGCGGCGACCGGCCACTTCCCCGACCCCTATGCCCTCAAGCGGGTCAGCCCCGAGCGCTTCGCCGCGGCGATGCTGGCGGTGGTCCCGCCGGCTCCCTCCGAACAGAGCCAGCAGCGCATCCTCTGGATGGCGGCGCGACTCCGCGAGCTGGAGACGCGTTACCGCCTGATCCTCTTGGTCTGCTCGATCCTCGACTGGCCGTGGATCCGCGATGCCTACCAGCGGCGGCTGGCCCCGCCCGAGCCGGAGTCGTTCTTCGCTCCGATCGCCACGTATCCCGTCGACCCCCGGACCCTCCTCTTCGTGCTGGGCGAGCTGCCGTACATCACAGGATTGTACGAGCGCGGGCGTCGTGAGCTGACTCCCGACGACAACCTGTCCATCGACGGCGTCAAGGAGATGGTCCTCGAGGCCCGGGAGCGGCTGCGGGCCAGGGAGCCCCGGATCGCGCAACGGATCACGCCCCAGGTGCTGTCGATCTACTTCCGATACGTCCGCAACCTCTCGCTGGTCGACCGCCGGCTCACGCCCGACCTCTACACCCTGATTGTCGCGGCCCAGCAGACGGCCGGCGACGACTTCGCACTGGCCCTGGCCGAGACGGCGCGGGCGTACCCCTACGCCCGGCTCGATGACGACGGGGAGGGTGCCTTTGAGGCGCCCGGAGCGGTGCGGATGGGGATCAACCGGGCGGAGCTACCCGTCTGGGGCACCGGCCCGATGGTAAGCCGCCTGCCGGGCCAGGCGCTGTCCTGGCGGACTTGTGAGCTGCGGCCCAGGCCCCGCCGCCAGGAGCAGGGGCGGTGGCGACAGCGGTGGAACCCCTTCGGCATGTGCTCCTGGCCGCCGGAGGACGACCGGATCGAGAGCTTCCACCGCCATGTCCGCGACCAGGCCAAGGCGATCCTGGGTGCCGACCTGGCCCGCACCGAGAAGTTCACGACGAGCGTCCGCGACGGCATCGACATCCGAGAGACCCTGCGGAACTGGCATACGGGCGACCTCTATGTCAAGGTCGTCCCGCCGAGCCGGGGCTCGATCGAGGCGGTCGTATTCCTGTTCGACGTCCCGGCCGACCCCGCGGTCTACACCAACCGCACGACCTGGTACGCCGAACACGCCGAGGAATCGACACTGGCCTTCTATGCCACTGATCCGATGAAGAAGCTCGTCGGCCCGGGCATCGCGCAGGCGGAGTACGGGGGCGCCCTCTTCCTCTTCCCGCCCCGGCCGATCCCGGATATCTGGAACGACCCGCGACTCGACTTCGCCGATACCCTGGAGGAGCGGCTGCTCGCAGGGGCGTTCCTGCACAGCCAGGACCGGCACGTCGCGATCGTCAGTCCCAAGCTCCCCCCGGCATCGTGGCGCCGGCTGGCCCGCAAGTTCGGTCGCAAGATCGTCCACCTGCCGCTCAAGCGGTTCAGCGGCCAGCTCCTGGAGCGGCTCCGGACCTTCCACGTGCTCAACGGCAAACAGGTGCGATCCTACGCGGCCGACTTCATCCGGGATTTGTAGCGAACGAGGATCGCGCCCAGTGTGTCTGAGGAGGGATGGGGATCCATGGTCAGCTCGGCGTCATCGGCGATCAACTGATTCCAGGACCAGGCGAAACGCAACCGATCCAGGACAGCTCTTCGGGAGGTGGAGATGCAACTCATTCAGGACAAGGCCTTAAAGAGGGCGGTCGGTAGGGACTATGGGAAGTACCTCGGGACTTACTTCAGCGAGCGTCGAGAAGCACGCGCCGACCTCTTCGACCTGGGAGGACGGGTCACCGCCTATATCTCCTACCCGACCGGTCTCAATCCGACGAACATCGAGGATCCATACTATGACGAACTCCTCGATTACGCCGAAAGCCAAGGTTTCGCCAACCGCTTTCGTATCGTCTATGCCGACTATTAAGCACTCAATGCCCACAATCCAAGCCAGCATCTCCCTGCCATACGCTCTCAAGCTCAACCGTGGTCTGTACCCGACGGGCCAGTCGGGTCGGGGTTTGGAGGTCGAGAAGTCGGTGCCGCTGCGGGACACCCCCGCCACGACGGTAGTCTCGCTCACCAACGATCAACCCAAGGCGACGGTTGCGAGCGAGCAGGAGAAAATGAATGTCAGGCAGGCGGATCAATTGTTGGGTCTAACGAACCGCCTGCTCCGTTGCTACCGCGCCATTGCCCGCGATGCGACGATCACGGAGCTGTCCCGCGCGCAGGCCAGCCCGTTCCGGTTCCGCATCGTCCCGAACGGGACGAGTCCTCCCTCGTGGGTACCTGAGCTTATCTACGAAGCCGAGCCTCCGATGATCCCCGCCCAGCGGATCCAGACGATTACCAAGGGTGTTCGCTCCCTGCTGGCCACGGGTAACGAGCCGGAGGTCGCCGACCTCTTCCTGCTCGATGCCGAGCTGGCCATTCATGAAGGCCGATTTCGCGAGGCCGTGCTCTTCTGCTGGAGCACGATCGACTCGAACTTCAACCGGAAGTATGACGAGCTGGTCGACGCCAAGCTCGTGGGGGAATGGGCCGAGGCCCGTGCTTTCTTCAAGGGCTTGGATCTCGGCTTGAAGAACAAGATGAGCGCCGCGCTCTACCTCGTCAGCGGTCGGTCTCTGTTCCGGGAGTCCGGAGATCTCTGGCAGAAGCTCTCGAATAGCTACAATAAACGCAACGGGATCATCCATCGTGGCGAGAGCGCCCACGAGGACGATGCGCGCCAGGCCCTCGAGGTCGCTCGTCGAATCGTCGAGCTCATGAGCGCCCTGAGAACAGCCCGAGTCGGTTCCTCCTGAATTGGGAAAGTCGGCCCATGACCAATGTCCTCTTGAGCCTCGCCTTCACGGTGGCTGCCCAGGCTCCCGCCCTGGAGCTCCCGCCGACCGAGCCGTTTACTGCGCCGAAGTACGGCGTGACGACGCGGATCCCCAAGGACTGGACGATCGCGGAGCACGAGCAGGAGGACCGGATCTTCGTGGCGGTCATCCCCCAGCGGGACTTCGACCGGCCCGGGGTGGCGGCCTGCGAGCTGGGCCTGGCGCCGGAGAACCTGGACGAATACCGCACGCGGATCGACGCCAATGCCCGGCGGAACGCCCGCCCCAGCGGCAAGCTCGCCACGAACCACCTGATCAAGGATGCGCGGGGCGAGCGGCTGGAAACGATCTGGGAGTTTCACCCCAACGCGGGCGGCTTCTGGCGCGAGGTGAGTGTCCGGGTCATCGCCCACCGACAGCTCTACACCTTCATCCTCAACGTCGAGGACTCGGTCTATGCCAGGGCTCGACCCGCCTTCGACGCCCTGGTCACGGCAACCCAATTCTCTGCCCCCAACACGGGCGCGGATCTGCTCTCGAAGCCCGCGAACCGCTGGATCCAGCGCGAGTACAAGTTCGCGATCGACCTGCCGGAAGGCTGGGCACCCGCGCTGGCGCCGAGCGAGGTCGCGCTCCTATTTGCCAACGGCCCGGCTCACGGCGTCTGGTCCGACAATCTGCTGGTCCTGGCCCGCGCCCACCATGACCTGGACCTCGGCGAGCTGGCCAGGGACCTCCCCGCGCGGCTCCGCCAGGAAGATCCCGGTTGCGAAGTCCTCTCCTGCCAGGTCGTTCCCCAGGGCAAGGTCCAGGCCCTGGAGACCGTGGTCCGCACCCGTCGCGGACCGTTCTCCATGACCGTCATCGAACGCCGGTTCCGTGGCGGCCGGTTTGATTACGAGGTCAAGTACACGGTCGAATCCGCGCGGTTCGACCAGCTCCTGCCCAAGTTCCGCCAGAGCTTCGAGAGCTTCCGAGAACATCCCGGCGCGGTCCCCGCCGCGGCAGCCGGCAAGGCGGCGTGAGTCCCTTCGTGCTCACTCGCGGTTATTGCTGCACCTCCTTGTGAGAGTCTGTTCCGAAAGCCCCGGAGGGGCGATCGGACGTAGCCAGGGGCGTCAGCCCCTGGACGAAGGGCTCTCCCCGGAATCCATCCCACTCACCGCCGCAACCTCCGGCAAAGCCGGAGGTTGCGGCGGCGAGTGGTCCACACGAAGGGGTTGGGTGGGTCGCTCGGCGGTTCCCCAGGGGCTGACGCCCCTGGCTACGTTCTTCCGCCCCCCTTCGGGGGCTTCCGGAACAGACTCTGAGAGCTCTCCGGCGGTGGACTGGGCCGGCGCACGGCCAGGCGGAGCGTCTGCATGATGATGAAGAGTCCGAGGACCGGAGGGATGATATAAGGGATGAAGAGGGTCCAGGTCAGGCCCAGCGGCGGGCCGACCATCGCCAGGGGAAGCAGCAGGAGCGAGCCCAGGATGATCAGGCAGCCGGTCGAGGTCATCACCGACTTGAAGGTCGCCTCCTCGCTGATCGACTCGTAATGCAGCTCGACGGTCCGGCCGCGCCGCAGGCTGCGGACGACCGCCTCGCCCAGCTCCGTGGCCCGGGTGCCGTCGTGCAGGCTGGGACTGGGAAGGTCCGCGACGCCCCGCCGTCCCCTCGATGCCGAGAGTACAGCGAGGATCGCCTGGTGGGGGTCCCACGGCGGGAGCTGGGTGATCCGCGGGTCCTGAGCGGGGAGGTGTTCGATTATTCGGCCGGCGCGGTCCGGCCCGGGGTCGAGCTCCAAGGTCAAGGATCCGTTCGAGGCCAGGAGCAGGAGCCGGGTCGGCTCCGGAGGACCGGACCAGATGCGGAGCTCGGCCCGCCGCGAACCGGCCGCCCGAAGCTGGACGACCAGCTCGAGGTCGGGCTGCTCGCCGGGCGGGTCGCCGGTGGCCGTGAGGGCTTCGACCTCGCCCAGGAGGGCCCGGACGACATCGACGACGCGCGGGAATTCCAGCCGGGCCAGGTCGGTGCCGGCCTGGCCGGCCGGGGCGTCCCAGCGCAACGCGCGAAAGCTGCCCAGCTCGCCGCTGGCCAGCGCCTGGCGCACCGCGAGGACGCCCGGATGGAGCCGCAGCGGCAGGTCGGGCACGATGACGGCGCCGGTCTCCTCCCGGCTGAGCGCGACCTGGTAGTAGGCTTCCGAGTCGAGCCCCGGGGGATGCAGGTTGATGATGGCGAACCCTTCGGCGGCGGCCCGGCGGAGGGCCTCGCCCCGAAAGTCGACCGGCCCGCCGACAATCACGACCTCGATCCCCGCGCGAGCCAGGGCGTCCTCCAGGTCGCGGGCGACGGGGATGCCCGCCAGCGCCGGGTCGGCGAAGCCCGGGAACGCCGCATCGAGCCGATGCTCGCTGCGGCCCAGCAGCCAGCGCGCCCAGGCAAGCTCCTCGTGTCCGTTGCCGAGAATCAGAACGTTCATCGTCGGGTTCGCGGTGGGCGCCCGGTAGCCGGCAGGAAAGACAGAGACCGCTCCGCCTTCACGCGATGCCCCCTCGCGCCAGGCTGAGGGTCCATCATAGACACTCAGCGCCGCGGCGTCTCGGGGTCGAATCTCGGTCAGGATTGACCGGCTCGTCCACGGGAGGCGATAATCATCCCCCAGACGGGTGCGCTGCGTTCCCGGGCGTTGCGGCAGATTGGGCGGGTGAAACAACCTGTGATGTCGAAAGGCATTGAGCACATCGCGATCGAGAACATTGGTGACTTCCCCGCCAGGGCTCGAGGCGCTTACGTCACGGTCGGTAACTTCGATGGGGTCCATCGCGGTCACCAGCGCCTGCTCGCACGGCTGCGGGCCAAGGCGGATGCCGCAGAGGTTCCGGCGCTGGCCCTCACCTTCGACCCGCACCCCGTCGCCTTGCTGCGACCGGACAAGGCTCCGGTACCTCTGGTGTGGCCGGAGCGCGAGATCGACCTGCTCCGACAAGCCGGCGCCACCGAGGTCGGCGTGTTCCACACCGGCCCCTGGCTGCTGGAGCTCTCGGCGCGCGAGTTCTTCGAACGCGTCCTCCGCGACCAGCTCGCGGCCCGGGGCGTGGTCGAGGGTCCGAACTTCGCGTTCGGCCACGATCGCCAGGGGAATGTCTCGATCCTGCGCGCCTGGTGTGGGGAGGCGGGGATCGACTTCGAGGTTGTCGAGGAGACCCGGATCGACGACCAGCTCGTCTCCTCCTCCTTGATCCGCCAGATCCTGGGCGAGGGCCGGGTGGCGGACGCGACCCGGTTCCTGGGCCGCCCGCACCGGCTCCGCGGGGTCGTCGCCCACGGCGCCGGACGGGGCGCGGGCCTGGGCTTCCCGACCCTGAACCTGACCGGCATCGACGTCCTCATCCCGGCCGACGGGGTCTACGCCGCGCGGGCGTGGATCGAGGGTCGCGGCCCGGCCTGGGCTGCCGCATGCAACATCGGTCCCAATCCCACCTTCGGCGAGCAGGCCCGCAAGGTCGAGGCCCACCTCATCGGCTTCGCGGGCGATCTCTATGGACGATCTGTCGAGCTCGATCTCGTCGATCGCTTGCGGGCGACCCGCCGCTTTGCCAGCCGCGAGGACCTGCTGGAACAAGTCCGGGCGGATGTCGACCAGACGCGCCGCCTCATCGAGTCGAGTCCTTGAGTCGCGATCGTCGGGACGGAGTGTCTCGCGCTGTGTTCACGGTTCGCCCCGGTGCTCGTAATAACGGCTCAGGGCGAGGATCCGCTTGATCTGGCGCACGATGATGTAGCCGGTCAAGACGAGGGCCACCAGGAAGATATTCGGGTACTGGAGGCTGGCCCGGGGTTTCCAGGCGAGCTGACCGGCTTGCCATTGCAGGGCCGAGTCGAGGTAGAGCGCCCCGTAGGCGACCATCGCCATGACGGTGGTGATCCAGACCAGAGGGACTCTCCACCAGAGCCCCGAAGCCGCGATCAAGAGGGGGTAACCGACCAGCAGAGTGGTCTCGACGCGGCCCAGCAGCTTCAGCTCCAGGGTCAAGAAGAGGAGATCGCTGGCCGACCAGAGCACGCGCACCCGATCGGACCGGCAGCCCCGGCGGAGCAAGACCTGGAAGACCACGGCCGATGCGGCCCAGAGGGCCAGCACGGCCTGGATCAGGTAGTGGATCGAGAAACTCGGCTCGGGCGTCAGGAAGAGGTAGTTGTACTGGGTCAACACGGCGACGATGGCCAGCCCTCCCAGTCGGGCGGTCAGCTCGGGCTCGCGGCGATTCCAGCGGCGGAGCCGCGAGAGGATTCCGGTGGCTTCGATGTCGTCGCCGCGGAGGTAATTGTCCAGCTCGTCGGCCAGCGCCTCGGCCGTGGCATAGCGGTCCTTGGGCGACTTCTCCAGGCACTTCAGGCAGATGCTCTCCAGCCCGCGGGGAATCCCCGGGCGGAGGTTTCGCGGCGTCGGCGGGTCGCGCTCCAGTACCTGGACGACGGTCTCCACAATGGTGGCGGCCCGGAATGGGGGCCGGCCGGTCAGGAGCTCATAGAGGATCGCGCCCAGGCCATAGACGTCCATGGCCGGACCGAGCCGCGACCGCGAGCCGGTGGCTTGCTCGGGCGCCATGTAGCTGGGCGTTCCCAGGATCGTTCCGCTGATCGACAGCGAGCTGTCCACTCCGGTCCGCCGCGCCAGGCCGAAGTCGGTCAGGTACGGCTTCCCCTGGCCGTCGAGCAGGACGTTGGACGGCTTCAGGTCGCAATGCAGGAACCCGCACCCATGCGCATAGTGCACCGCCCGGGCCAGGGTCGAGACCAGCCGCGCGGCGGCTCGGGGGTCGTCCCGGAAGCGGGCTGCTTGCTTGGCCAGGCTCGACCCTTCGACCAGCTTCATGCTGAAGAACGGCCGGCCCTCATGCTCGTGAACCTCGTAGATCGGCACGATGTTCGGGTGGTCGAGGTTCGCCGCCAGCTCGGCCTCGCGGAGGAACCGTTCCCGCTCCTCGACGGTGGCCATCGAGCCCGACAAGATCATCTTGAGGGCCACCAGGCGCTTCAACCCCCGATGGCGGGCCTTGTAGACCACGCCCATCCCGCCCCGGGCCAGCTCCTCGAGGAGCTCATAATCGCCGATCATCCCCAGACCGTCGCGTGGCGAGCCGTCCGCGGCGGGGTGGGGCAGCGTCTCGGCGTCGGGGGAGTCGGGGCCCAGGAGACCCGGGCGGCCGCGCGTCGGCATTGCCCTGAGGGCGCCGCCCGTGGGAGCACTCGCGGTCTCGATCTGGGAGAAGACGACCGCGATGAGGGCCTGTCGATCGGCGAACTGGGCCAGGTACTCGTCGACGGTTGGGTCTTCTCCTTGTTCCCGACGCAGCTCCACCTCGAGGGCCAGCAGCTCGCGGAACAGGGCGGAGCGTTCGTCGGGATCCGACGCCTCCAGATACGTCGCGATCGTGGGCCGCTCCCCGGCCCGCCACGCCGCCTCGTAGCGATCGCAGAGCCGATTCACCGAGCGGGCGCGGCTCAGGGACAGCTCGACGTTGCCTTCGGGGCCTCCACCGGACATCAGCTCACCTCGAGGACCGACTCCCAGGTCTTGCGGATCAACTCCAAGCGGCGGGCGATGGTCCGCCGCGCGCAGCCGAGCTGGGCGGCAATCTCATCGTTGGTGT
>JAJPJC010000082.1 GCA_021324445.1 Isosphaeraceae bacterium | reverse complement strand
GCGAATATGAACGCGATCCTGGGCGTCGTCCGGCCCGGAGACATGGGCGTCGACCTGATGCACTACAACCCGCACAAGACCTTCTCCGGCCCCCACGGCGGCGGCGGTCCCGGCGCCGGACCGATCGCGGTCCGCAGCCACCTGGCGGCGTATCTCCCCACGCCGATCGTGGTCCGGGGCGAGGATGGGACCTATCGCCTCGATGAGGACCGGCCCCAGTCCATCGGGCGGGTCCGCTCCTTCTTCGGCAACACCGGGGTGCTCTTCCGCGCCTATTGCTTTATCCGCAGCCAGGGTCCTGATGGGCTCAAGCAGATCGCCCAGCACGCCGTGCTCAACGCCAATTACCTGATGTCGTTAGTCCGGGACCTCTACCCGGTCCACTATCCCGGGCGTTGCATGCACGAATTCGTCGCCACGGCCCGGACCCTGGCCAAGGAGCGGGGCATCCGCGCGATGGACATCGCCAAGCGGCTGATCGACTTCAACTTCCACGCCCCGACCGTGTACTTCCCCCTGATTGTCCCCGAGGCCATGATGATCGAGCCGACCGAGACCGAGAGCCGCGAGACCCTCGAGGCCTTCGCCGCGGTGCTGCGCACGATCGCCCAGGAGGATCCCCACCTCCTCCACGACGCGCCCCAGACCACGCCGATCAGCCGCCCCGACGAGGTCCAGGCCGCCAAGACGCCGGTCCTGGCCTGGCGAGCGGCCACGGCGAGCCGTCCGGAGCCGAATCTCGGACAAATGTCAACTCCGCCGGCTTGACCGCCGGCGCGACAGTCGGGACGATGGGTGGAGATGCTCGCGGGCGGAAGGTCGCGGTCGTGCTGTGCTGGCTGCAACCGCTCGGACGGGCCTGATCTCCACACGTCTGGACAGGACACGGCGATGAGTCGATTCCCCGAAGAACCGCCGCCGCTCCCGCCGCGGGGCCGGCGCCCGGCATCGGATCCCACGACCGGGCCGAAAGCCAGCAAACCCGACCGCTCGGGCTTGGAGGGGTCGACCTTCCGTCCCAACCCGGCCGGCTCCGGGGGCGGCGGGAAGACGCGCAGCTCCCGAGCGTCGCGGACCCGGGGGGGCGGCGAGCTGGGTACCGAGGTTCCCGCACCGGGGCCCAAGTGGTGGGAGCGCATCCTCTTCGGCCGGATCAGCTCGGGTCAGCTCGCCCAGTTCTGCCGCCAGTTCGGGTCGTATCTCCACGCGGGCGTCGATTTCACCCGGGCGCTGTCCAGCCTGGGACGGCAGTTCGCGGGGACCGCGCTAGGCCCGGTGATTGGTCGCCTCGAGGTCGCCATCCGCCGCGGCTCGACCCTCGAGGACGCCATGGCGTGCGAGCCCCAGGCCTTCGGCCCGATGTTCCTGAGCATGATCCGCGTGGCCGAGGCGAGCGGGCGCATGCCCGAGATCTTGAAGAAGCTCTCCCATCAATACGAGTTCCAGCAACGCATGATCCGCCAAGCCCGATCGGCCATGATCTATCCGATCATCGTGCTGGTCGTGGCCGGCGGCGTGATCGCCCTGATCACCATCGTCCTGCTCCCCATGTTCGTGTCCTTGCTCCAGGACATCAGCCGGGGGAGCCAGTTGCCCTGGGCCAGCCGGGCGCTCATGGCCTTCAGTTCGTTCGTGCGGACGACGGGCTGGTGGCTGATCCCTGCGATCCTCATCGGCACGCCGTTCTTGCTCATCCGGCTCTACAAGACTCCCAAGGGCAAGGATCTCATGGATCGCCTGGTGCTGATGACGCCGGTCTTCGGCCTCCTCTGTCGCAAGATCGACACCACGCGGTTCGCCCGGATCCTCTCCTCTCTGCTGGATGCGGGCCTCGATTACCCCAGCTCGATCGACCTGACCGCCGACGCCCTGATGATGAGCCCGATCCGCAGGGCCGTCCGCTCGTCCCGAGAGAAGATCATGGCCGGGCAGGAACTCGGCGCGACCCTCGCCGCCACGCATCAGTTTTCCACCGATGTGATCTCCGTCATTTCCTCGGGCGAGGAGACGGGGAAGCTGCCCGAGAGCCTCGACCACCTGGCCGACGACTACGAGGAACAGGTCGACACCATGCTCAAGAACCTCGGGCAGTTGGTCCAACCCCTCCTGATCCTCATCCTCGGCGGGATCGTGCTCTTCATCATCCTGGCCGTCCTCCTGCCCTACATCCAGGTGCTCACCAGTCTCGCCGGGGGAGCTCGTTGACGAAGCGCGACCGATCCTCGTCGAGTCTCTCGACTCGTTCGACATCTAGCCGAGGGAGTGAATCATGCCACTACGCGACCACTTTCAACCGCCGCTGTCGCTTCACCGACCCTGGGAATCGTTCCACACTCGATGGGCGGTTTCGATCGCCGATCAGCTCAATGAACGCCTTCCTCGACGTTTTTTCGCGGAGGTGCAGGTCCATCTCGGGAGCAAGGTGGAGGGCGACGTCGTCGAGTTCGACAGCCTCGACGAATCGCTCGATGAGTCGGAGGTGGCGCCTGGCGAGGATGGAGGCGGTGGCGTGGCCGTCGCGGTCTGGGCGCCCGCGGTCGCGACCCTGACCATGCCGGCGGTGTTCCCCGACAGCATGGAGGTCCACGTCCGCGACGAGCTCTTCGACGCACGCGTGGTGGCCGTGGTGGAGCTGGTCAGCCCGGGGAACAAGGACCGGCCCGAGAACCGGCTCGCGTTCGCCGCCAAGAGTGCCGCGTATCTCCAGCGCGGCATCGGGCTCGTCACCGTCGATATCGTCACCGACCGGCATTTCAACCTCCATAACGAGCTGGTCCCGCTGCTCGGGCTGAATTCGACCTATGCGATGGACGAAGAGACGACGCTCTACGCCATCGCCTACCGGCCGATCCGGCGCGGTGAGGCGAATCTGATCGAGGCCTGGCCGGTCGCTCTGTTGGTTGGAGGGCTGCTTCCCCTCTTGCCCTTATCCTTGAAACGATTTCGCCCCGTGCCGCTTGACCTCGAAGCCGCCTACGAGGATGCTTGCCGTCGTGGCCGGTTGTGAGCACCCTGCACTGATTCGCGAGGATGCCGACGATGCGGAAGCGACGACCTGGATTCTGGTGGGTGATCGGGTTGGGGACGGTCGGGGCTATCTTGGGCGGCCCATGGCCGGTGCGGGCGGGCTGGCAAGCGGGGACGGCGCGGGCGGCGATCACGCCCGGGCAGTCGATGTGGATGTCCGGCTACTCGGCCCGGACCAAGCCCTCCGAGGGAGCCGTCCACGACCTCTGGGCCAAGGCGATGGCCCTCCAGGACCCGGCCGGGCAGCGCGCCGTGCTGATCACCCTCGACCTCGTCGGGATCGATCGCCAGCTCTCGAACCGGATCCGCGAAACCCTCCAGACGCGCCGCGGGCTGGCCAGGGACCGCATCGTGCTGGCCTGCTCGCATACCCATTGCGGACCGGTCGTTGGCACCAACCTGCTGACCATGTACAAGCTCGATGACGACCAGCACCGTCGGATCGCCGAGTACACGCAGTCCCTGGAGGCGACCGTGGTGAAGGTGGCCGAACAGGCGCTGGACCATCTCCAGGACGCCCGGCTCTCCTGGGGGATTGGGGTCTGTGACTTCGCCGTCAACCGCCGCAACAACAAGGAGGCCGACGTCCCCAGGCTGCGCCAGCAGCTCGCCTTGCTCGGCCCGGACGACCACGACGTGCCGGTCCTCCGCGCCGCGCGGGCCGACGGGACACCGCTGGCCGTGGTCTTCGGCTATGCCTGTCATTGCACGGTCCTGGACTTCTACAAGTTCTGCGGCGATTACGCCGGCTTCGCCCAGGTCGAGCTCGAGACGCGCTCGCCCGGCATCCAGGCGATGTTCGTCACCGGCTGCGGCGCCGATCAGAACCCGATCCCCCGGCGCCGGCTTGATCTGGCCGTCATCTATGGGAAACAGCTCGCCGAGAGCGTGGCGCGCGTCCTGGCGGGACCGCTCCGATCGGTCGAGGGCCCGCTGCGCACGTCCTACGAGGAGATCGAGCTGGCTTTTGCGCCCCTGCCGAGCAAGGCGGCGATCGAGCAGGATACCAAGTCGACCAACGTCTACATCGCCCGCCGAGCCAAGCACCTGCTCGAAGTCATCGCGACGCGGGGCCATCTCGACCCGGTGTATCCCTATCCGGTCGAGGCGTGGCGACTCGACGACCTGACCTGGATCTTCCTCGGGGGTGAAGTCGTCGTCGACTATTCCCTGCGGATCAAGCGCAACCTCGGCTCGTCGCACACCTGGATCTCGGCCTATTGCAACGACGTGATGGCGTACATCCCCTCGCAGCGGGTCCTCAAGGAAGGCGGCTACGAGGGAGCCACCTCGATGATCTACTACGGCCAGCCCACAGTCTGGTCGGACCGGGTCGAGGAGGCGATCATCGAGGCGGTCGGCAAGGTCGTGCGGGCGGTCAGCCCGGAGCATCCGGCCGATTCGGCGGGGGCTCGGCCTGCGGATCGTTGACAGTCCGCGCGAGGAGCGGGTGGCCGGCGCGCGGGAGTCGATCAGCGGCGCGGGCGCGAGGTGATATTCCGCGGCAACCGTTCCTTACGCCGAAGGCGTTGCACATCATAGCCCAGGGTCGCCGCAGGCGCACCCTGGGGATCGAACCCACACACAAGTCGAACCCTACCGGGGTTCCACAATTCGCCCCAGGTGAAGGATGGTGGAACCCCGGTGGGGTTCGTCGGAGGGAACCCCAAGGGGGTGGTGGTCCCGCGGTCCCAGCCGTCCCAGGGTGCGCTGCGCGACCCTGGGCTTTGCTGTGACCCCTGTGAACATGCAAAGGTTATTGTGACGTAACTCCTGATCGTATCAGGGGTTCTTCTTCCGAAAACGGCGGGCCAACCCCTCGGGCCCGATCCAACAGTTT
>JAJPJC010000400.1 GCA_021324445.1 Isosphaeraceae bacterium | reverse complement strand
GGCCGCAAGCCTCGGCTAGTGATCGAGCTGAAGAGGGACGCCAACCCGCAGGTAGTGCTCAACAACCTCTATCTCCACACCCCGATGCAGACCAGCTTTGGGATGAACATGCTCGCCCTGGTGGATGGCGTGCCGAGGACTGTGAACCTCGCCCAGGCGCTGGGCGCCTACGTGGACCACCAGGTCGAGGTGATCACGAGGCGGTCGCAGTTCCGGCTGCGCAAGGCGCGCGACCGTGCTCACATCGTCGAGGGTCTGCTAAAGGCCATCGACCAACTGGACGCTGTCATAGCCCTGATCCGTGGCTCCGAGGACAGGGCGACCGCCCGGGACGGGCTGATGGCGCCCCCCTTCGAGTTCAGCGAGGTCCAAGCGAACCACATCCTGGACATGCCTCTAGGACGGCTGACCAGGCTTGGCCGAGCCGAACTCGAGGAGGAGTTGGCGAAGCTGTGGGAGACGATTGCCGAGCTGGAGGCGATCCTGGGAGACGAAAGGAAGCTTCGGCGCGTCATCCGCGATGAGCTGAGCGAAGTTCGCGAGAAGTTCGCCGACGAGCGGAGGTCGGAGATAGTCCTGGACCCCGGTGAGCTTGGCGTCGAGGACTTGATTGAGGACGAAGAGCTGGTCGTCACCATGACTCGGGCCGGCTACATCAAGGCGGTCCCCGCGGTTGCTTTTCGGACACAGGGGCGGGGTGGGAAGGGCGTGAGAGGGGCCAATCTCAAGGAAGAGGATCTGGTCTCACACATTGTCCACACCTCCGCCCATTCCATCCTGCTGCTGTTCTCGAACCGAGGCCGCGTCTACAGGTTGAAGGGCCACGAGATCCCGATCAAGGAGAGAACTGCTCGAGGGACAGCCGTTGTCAACCTGCTCCCGCTCGCTCCAGACGAGACCATTGCCGCCATCATGGACACGCGAGGCTTCGAGCAGTCCCGGTACCTCTTCTTTGCGACGAAGCAAGGTCAGGTCAAAAAGACGACGTTCTCGGAGTACGACAAGTCGCGGCGCGAGGGCTTCATAGCTATCAGCCTGCGCGAGGGTGACGAGCTGGTACGGGTGATCCAGACCAGTGGCCACGACGACGTGCTCATGGTCAGCCGCAACGGGATGACCATTCGCTTCAACGAGGCCGACGTGCGGCCCATGGGCAGGGACGCCGCTGGCGTCAGGGGCATGCGGCTGCGACCGGGGGACGAGGTGGTCTCCTGCGACGTGGCGAGGGACGACACCGACATCGTGATGGTGACCGACGCCGGCTACGGCAAGCGCACCAAGCTGGACCGCTTCAACGTCCAGGCCCGGGGTGGACAGGGCGTCCGGGGGATTCGGCTCACGGCCCATCGCGGCTACGTGGTGGCGGCCTTCATGGCCGGCCTGGGGGACGAGTTGCTGCTGGTCTCCTCGTCAGGGGTCACTATCCGAACACCTGTTCGTGAGATCGCCTCCCAGGGCCGCGACGCCACGGGAGTGCGGGTGATGAACCTGGATGCAGGCCAGACGGTGGCAGCAGTGACACCGGTAGAGGCGGACTAGCCGTGGACGGCGGCCGGGGCTCCCCCGAGCGGGGTGGCCAGGGTCGGGAGGAAGCCGTGGCCGGGGGGGTCAAGCCGCAGGCCAGGACCCAGGGACTGCCCCAGGGGCCCGCCAAGGTGGCCAGCCCGGCGACCATGAGGGCAGCCCTGTCGAGGCCAGACCCTAGGTGGCCGAGTTCCTCCCGTCGGGGGGCGGCTAGGGTGGCCCACCGGGTGACCGTGAGGAGGGTCGATCCCAGGTCGGTCTTGAAGGTGTCGCTGCTCTTCTACCTGGCCGGCGTCATGGTCTGCCTGGTGGTGGGCCTCCTGCTCTGGGTGGTGGCTGTCCTGAGCGGCGCCATCCACGGCATAGACCACTTCGTCGAGCAGCTCTTCGGCTACCAGTCCTTCAGCCTGGCTGCCGTCCAGGTGCTCCTGGGGATCCTGGCCATCGGTGTGCTCCTGGCCCTGCTCGGTACCGCGGTGAACGTGATTGTGGCTATCGTCTACAACGAGGTGAGCCGCCACCTGGGCGGTGTCGAGGTCACCTACGAGGAGGGGGAGCCTGTGAGGACCCGGTGGGTGGCCTCGAGGAGCCGGTCGGGGCTATAGCTCAGTCGGTTAGAGCGCAGCACTGATAATGCTGAGGTCGGTGGTTCGATTCCACCTAGCCCCACCGGAAAAGTCCTGGTCAAGAGCACTTGTCTTCGTAGTCGTCGAAGTCGTTCCATCCCGCGAGTCGGCCACAGGTGCACATCCTGTGCACACAAGGCTTTTGGACAGAAGACAGGTGCACACCTTGAGCGGACACCGTGCCGGGCACGTCACGACGGTCAAGTTGGTGGCTTTGAGCGAGGGCGCAAGATCTCACCGACCAGATCTGCAGCCGCTCGATCCGCGGGATCCGTCCCCTGGGTGTAGACGCGGTCCACGACCGCTTTCGTGGCGCCCATCCGCCGCTCCTTGATTTTGTCGCCTACGCCGGCCTCATCAAGTCGGGTAGCCGCCACATGGCGAAGGTCATGGAAGTGCAGGTCAGGGAAGCCGATCTTCTCGACAGCTGGAACCCACACTCTCCGCCGCCAGTTGCTGTAGTGCAGTGGGGCGCCATCCGGTGAGACGAACACGTAGTCGTCTTCCGAGACGTCGCGTCGTGTGGATAGATGGTCAGCGAGCATGGACCCCAGCCAGTCCGGGATGGCCAAAGGCCGTTCGGAGTTGCGGCTTTTCGGGGTGCTCGAAATCATCCGGCCCTTCTCGCCCCGAGTCCGTTGGAGACGGATCGTTATAGCCGGATCCGCACCCGACAGGCGCAGGTGCCCAATGAGGAGACCGGCGATCTCCCCCCAGCGGGGGCCCATTAGTGCCAAGTAGACCATCGGTCCGTAGTCACCCAACGCTTCAGCCAAGCGCTGAAGGTCTGGTCGATCCAGGATCTCGGAATCCCTGGGTCTTACTTCAGGCAGTTCTATCTTTCGGCACGGATTGTGGGCGCGCAGTTCATTATCTACGGCATAGGTGCACACGGCGCGCACGACGGCGAACATCCGAACGACGGTCGACGGTTCGAAACGATCAAGCCAACCGTTGACGAGCTTTTGGACATCCAAACGAGTGACAGAGCTGATGCGCCTGGCGCCTAGGACAGGGACCACGTGAGTCTCAAGGATGCTCCGATCCCGCGCAATCGATCCACTCTTCTTCCTCGGCCTCGACTGCAACCACTCCTCGGCGATTTCTGAAAAGGGCCTGTCGCCCAGGCGCGGATCGACCCAAGTGCCGCGGCTCCTGTCGGCCCGCTGGGCCGCCTCGTAGGCTTTCGCCGCCCGTTCGGTCTCGAAAGAAACTGCGTACTGCTTTCCATGTGGGTCGCGAAGGCGGACAAGATAAACAGTCCTGCCATCTCGTTTGCGGGTACGCCGGATGATCGCCACGCTTGCCTCCGGTGATGGATGGCTCACACTTGGGCAGTCGGCTGCGTTTTCACCTGACGGCTAGCAGGATTGACTGCGATCGATCCAACGTCCAGTTACGGACGCACGGTGTTGCTGTTCATTATGGCACGACCGTGCTCGTGCGGGGGGGAGGACTGAGTCATGCCGCCGCAGGTGGGTAGTTGGCGCTACGAGGGTCGAGGGCGGTCGGCGCCATCCTGAATCGCGGCGAAGGCCTCGAGGTCAACGGGTCTCAAAAGCCTTCGCTTGCCGATGATACGCGAGGGGAGGGCACCGCATGCAATGAGTTCGTTGACCTTCGTCTTGCCCAGTCCAAGGCGTTGTGCAGCCTCGGGAACGGACACAAGAGTCGCCGTATCGGAGGGCAGCTTGGAGCCCATCTCGACCAATGCCTCGTGGACGGCGTGTCGAACCACGTTGCTGATCGCCTCGGCTAAACCGTGAAACGGGTCCGCGGAACTTACATGGACCTGGTCGTGCTGGTTTGGAACCACGCGTGGATCTCCTTGGACTCCATATTGCAAGCTCGTTACATCCTTGGACGACCAAAACCCCGACTCAACAGGGGTGTGCCCTCCAGAACGCTGGCGGCCAGGAGGGATTGACCTGGGCCCTTGATCCGATCCATCTGTTGTGCGTGTTCCGATGCCTTGACGGGCAGGGAGGACATGACGACGATGAAGGGACGCCCGCTCCGTGCTCACAGTCCGGTCCTGTTGAGGCATCCGCCGGAGCAGGTAATCCACTCGGGCAGAGGATGTCAGCTTCCAGGAATCTGCGCAGGCCGACCGCTAACCGACATCGGGTGGCACCGACCGAACTCTAAAGATTGAAACGACCTCGGACTTCGGCCACAACGGCTTGTGGCGACAAGTCGTCCGTGTCGATCACGAGATGCGCCATATCGCGCAACTGGGTCACGCCGGTCTCGGTCGGATGTCGCATCGCCTCGGCGAATGCCATTGAACTCTTGACCGGATCTAGCCCACGCGACTCATTAAAGCGTGCCGACCGAGTGGCTAGTCTCGCGTCGAGATACACGAGATACATTGAAGGGTGGTGCTCGAGGATTGGAATCGTCTGACGCTTAGTCCGTAGCGAGTCAACCACGACCGAGGAATTCGACTGCTCAAGCTGGAGTTCCAAATACTCGAGCAACCACCGACCATTCGTTCGCTTGTCAAGGTCGGCACCGCGTTCCTGCAGCTGCGTCCGGTCCCGCTCGCTAATGCGGAGCACTTCGGCGAGGGCTACACGAACCTTGACGAGGTCCGCATCGATGTCATGGGCCAACAGTTCCGCAACCGTTGTCTTGCCAGCGGCGATGGCTCCCGCGACTAGGACCCCGCTAAGGGATCTACGCGGTAATGCGCCCGCTGCCATCCAGCTTCAATTGCTGGGCTTTCGCCCAAGTCTGGAGATTCTCCTCCGAGGTCTCGATCTTCCAGTAACCCCAGAGCTTCTCATCAGGGTTCGGCTCTCTAAGGACCTCGACCCCTTCTGGCGTCTCTCCGGTGAGCATGGTTTGGGCGACCCGATCTCGGCCGTAGTGGTCTAGGCGTTGTTCGCTCCTCAATGCCCGGAACTTCGCGAGGACGTGATCGAGACTGTTGGGGCCGGTGAGTTCGTAGTCACGCCAGTCCGTGGACATCAGTTCGCTCCCGAAGCCCTTCAGAGCCGTCGCCAGGTTCTCGAGCGAAACCGTGACTGACTCCTCACCGGTTGGCCGCAGCATCGCAACAAGCCGCTCCATCTGCTTATACGTCAGCAATGCGAACCAGGCCGCATCTCGCTGATTCGGAGCGATACCTTCTTCTTGGCCCTCCAAGAGCGATTCGATCTTGGCGCGTGTCACGTCGGCCAGCTCGATCTTCGCCTTCCTCAGGGTCGCGACCTTCGAATCGAACGACGGTGGCATTACGAATATCGCCGCGTCGAAGCGACTGCTTCGTCGAATCGCTGAGTCGACCTCGGTAATGACGTTGGTGTTGACGAAGAAGAGAACCTTTCGTTGTTTCCACAGTTTCGACAATCTGGGCAGCATCGAGGTTGTGAAGAACCGTTCGAGGGGATCCGCACCCGGGCCCCGGTGCCGAATCAGCTCGTCAATCTCGTCGAACAGGACGACGCATCGGTCCAGCTCCATGATTTGGCGGAAGACTTCGTCAGCGCGGGCGGAAACCTGCTCGACACCGGCCTGCAAGAAAAGTGCCGGCGTGATCTCGACGAAGGGCCAGTTCAGCGCCCCAGCGACGGCTTCCGCCATCTCCGTCTTGCCTGTTCCGGGGGGTCCAAAGAGGATCGCTGATCGCGCCGCCTTTTCGCCGATGAACTTCTGGTCCGGGTCGTTCGCAGCGACGCCCGAAGGCTGGCTAAGCGTAGGGTGGATGAACAACGTGGTCAGCAAGCTGCCAGCCGAACCCAAGCCCGTGTCCCACGTATTCCCCAACTTCTCGAAGGCGGAGAAATCTGCCCGAGCCTTGCGCGCTCCGAGCAGGTTCGCTGCCGACTCGCTAGCCCAGACCCCAAAGAGTCGCCGGGCACAATGAAGGAACCGGTATACAGATGCAGTCGCCCAGCTCTCCGGTTGCACGCGGTGAGGATGGTGCCCGCTGCTCCAACCTTCGCCCTTGCCGTGCGGGAGCGGTCGGCTCCGTTCGGATACATACTGTACACTCTCGGCGATCTTTCCCGCATAGGCCCGGAGCAACCGTCGAAGCTCGGCGGCTCGTTCTGTCCCGTCCACCGCCAGGTAGAGCAGTGTTGCCGGCTGATTTGGATGGTCGTGTTTCGGCTGGTTTGGGGGTGGATGGTTCGGCAGGATCGATGTTGACCTCCACCGCCGGCGCTGGTTGTGCGCCGGCGGTGGTGTGGGTGGTCACTCGTTGTGGGTGAGTTCTGCGACGGCTTTCTTGGCGCAGGTGTCGTCGACGAGGGCTTTGCCTTCGGCGGCTGCGGCGATGAGCGCGGCGACTGCGGCGTTGTTGAGCTGTCGGGGTAGGCCGTTGGCGACTCGGTGGAGGCGGGCGACGGCGTCGTCGGCTATGAGCGGGTCGGTTCGCCCGGCGAGGCCGAGGTGGTGACGTAGGTAGATGGCGGACTCGGCTAGGTCCATCGGCTTGATGGCGTAGCGGGTGGCGATGCGCTGGTCGAGGGCGGCGAAGACGCCCATGCGTAGCTGGCGGGAGAGGGTGGGTTGGCCGACGAGTATCCCGGCGAAAGGACTGGCGGAGTCCATCTCTGCGTTGGTCAACAGGCGGATCTCCTCGAGCTGGGCGGGGCTGAGGAGATGGGCTTCGTCGATGATGATCACGACCCGGCGGCGTCGTTCGGCTTCCTCGGCGGCGAGCAGGGTGGCGGCTTGGGCCATGACCTCGGCTTTGTGGAACCGGGGGGCGGCGCCGAGCGCGGAGACGATCGTGACATACAGGCCGCGTGTCCCGAATGCGGGGTTGGCGACGTAGACCACAAGATGCGCGGCGGGGTCGAGCGCGCCCACCGCTGCGCGCACCGCGGCGGTCTTTCCGGCGCCGACGTCACCGGTGATCACACCGAGGGCAGACTCGCCGACACAGAAGTTGATCCGGGCGACGGCTTCGGCGTGGGCTGGCCGGGCGTAGAGGTCTTTGGCGGGGATGGTCTTGGAGAACGGGGTCCGGGTGAAGCCGAAGTGGGCCACCCATGGAGCGCGGCTCACGACGCTGTTCCGGTGTCGAACAGGCCGAGCTGATCCCCGTCGTTGCTTGGGCCGACGTCACCGGGGCCGCCGACGGGACCGGCGAGGTCACGAAAGGAGATCGGAGTTGAGGTGACCGCCTCGTGGGCGGCTTGGACCATGCCCAGGTAGTCGATGCCCGTCGCGGGGGCGGCGGCTCGGGCTGCTTGGGGGACGGCGGGATGCACGTGACGGCCGAGCACGAAAGGGGTGGCGACCCCGGCGGCTCGCCCGTCGATGAGAACGTCGAGGCGGGTGAGGTCCTCGGGGTCGTATCGCAGCTCTACTCGCCGGCCGACCAGGGCGGGGTCGACGGTGTAGCGGTTCCCGGCCAGGCTGACTGTGGCTGTGGCGGTCACCTTGCGGACCGCCGACCACCTGAAAGCGTCGGCTATCACGGCTCGCTCGGCGGCCCGGGGCGCCCCACCCGCAGCAAAGCGAGCCAGGGGGGTCTGGTCGGTCTCGGCGTGGACCCGGGCGTTGCACACCTGCTCCGCCCACGCCATGAACGTGTCGTTGAGCTCGTCGAGGCTGGCGATCCCTCGGGCTTCGGCCTCGGTCAAGAACCGGTCGCGGATGTAGCGGTTCAGTCTTTCCTGCTTTCCGCGGCCTTGAGGAGAATATGGTCGACTGTGGATCAGGCGCACGCCGAGCACCGCGCATGTCCGCTCCAACGCCGCGTTGGCGAAAGGGGCCCCGTTATCGGCGTAGAGGGCCTCGGGCAGTCCCCTTCGTTCGATCGCTGCTCGGAGCACTTCTTGGCCGGCGCGGGTGTTCTCCTCGTTGACCCACCGGCCATGCACCAACAGCCGGGAATGGTCGTCGACGATCAGAAACAGGCGGGCCCGGCGGGAGCCAGCGGCCCGAGGATGAGGGACGAACGGACCGACCAACACGTCGGTGATCCACCGCTCGTTCGGCCGGGACGCCTCGTAACGCCCGAACGCCCTCGGAGCAGCACCGAGCGCGGCACGCGACAGCCCCCGGGCGCGGAGATGCGCGGCCACGGTGCGCTCCGCGATGCGCACCCCGTGACGGCGCGACACGATCTCGGCGATCTGCGCCGCGGAGCGGGCGGGCAGCTCGGCCCTGAGCGCGCACGCCTCGTCGATCAGACCAGGGTTACGTCGAACCCCGCCAGCATCAGAGCGGGTCACCGGGCGCAGCCCTGCCAGCCCGTCCGCCCGATAGGAACGGATCCAACGGTCCAACGTTCCTCTCGAATAGCAGCGGGTGCCGCCATCGGGATGCGGGTGAGCGAGGCGTGCCAGGTCGCGTACCAGCGCCCCGCGTTCCGCTGGGCTGACCCGATCGGCGACCGCCTCGGCGATCAGGGCGTAGCGGTGCAGCGCTACGGCTTCGTCGTGGTCGTTCATGGTCCCATCTCCTCACTGCCGGGGAGCGTCCCCGGCACCGGAGCAAGCAGACCGCGCCCGCCGAGACCGGTCCACGGTGGGATCGTGTTGGGCGACAGCGCCGCCCCGCCGGACACGACCGCCCAGTTCCGCCACGCCGGCCCCGCCCGGGCGCCAAGAACCCCACGCGACGCCGTCCACAGCGCCCCGACCGCCTCGACGCTCGCCCGCTCCGCGTCTGGCGACAACCGGGGCGCCACCCCGCCGAGACTCACCACGACCGCTGTCACCCCCGCCACCAGCATCGCCGCACGGTCCCGGTGACGCCGCCGCCAGCCCCGCACGCTGCTTGCAGGCACGTCGATCGCCCTCGCCACCGTCGCGTCAGAATCGC
>JAJPJC010000239.1 GCA_021324445.1 Isosphaeraceae bacterium | reverse complement strand
TCGCGAGAACACTGGATTTCGCAAATCCTTGTGCTAATTGGGATTACGGAAATCGATTCGCGAAGACATCTCGACGACATCTGTAAAATGGCAAAAGTCAAGCTTAGGTCGTCCGAGTGCCGTTCAGCTGAGAACCGTGGCCCCGACTTCGGCTTTCGGACGGCGAGGTGCCAGGGCCAGCGCGGCTGCCACGGCGGTGAAGGTCGCCAGGAGCAGCCGGGCCAGCAGCCGGGTCAACCACGTCGTCGAGACCGGCTCACCCGTGCTGGCCAGGGGGAAGACCAGGGCGCCCACTACCTCGTAGAGGAGCGTCGCCAGCAGCGCCCCCATCACCCCGCCCGCCACGGCCAGGCCGATCCGGTCCCGGAGACCCAGCCCGAGTGCCAGGCCGCCGGCGACGCCGGCCGGCATCCAGAACAGCCCGTGCATCACCAGGGAGGGGAGCACGGCCGCCGTGTCCGGGGCGCGCCATTCCTCGAACAGGGGCATCGTGGCCCAGGTCAGCACGGCGCCGGCCAGGCCGCCGACGACCAGTCCGACCCCGCCGGCCAGAGCGGCTCGTCGCCCCGAACCGACCACCACCCCGCCAATCAGGCCCAGGAGCAGGCCCGTCAACCCATCCACGATCGCGTTGGCCTTGGTCGCATCGAGGCGCACCCCCTCCAGCCGCGCCTCGTGCGTGACCTGGGTGGTCATGAATGCCATGACCTTGACTTGTTTCTGGACCGGCCCGGCGTTGACGACCCGCGTCTCCCCGATCGCCCAGGCCAGGAGGCCGGCGGCCAGCCCAGCGACCACCGACAACGCCAGGATCTTCCCGCTCTGCCTTCGACCACGGTGTGCGGGCACGACCTCCTCGGTCTGGCCGGACGGCGAGGGTTCGGAGGCGGCCGAGTTCGGATCGGGAAGTCCCATGGCTGTCCACTCCAGAGCGTCGAGTCGGCCCGCCCGCTCCAAGGGCACTCGGCCGGATTCGGCCCATCATAAGTCCCGGGCAATCCTCGGGCAATCGATCAGTTCGGTTCGCGGACTCCGGGCCGATCGGTTGAGCATGCCCGATCGTAACGCCATGCTCAGGTCTTCGCTGTGTTCTTGGAATTCAGGAAGGTCTACAATCGCGGAGTCGGTTCGTCGCTGTCTCCTGGGGCCCGCTGTGCGAATCGCGGTGGCGGCGGGTCGGGGCGTCAGTGCAATCGGGGTCGCAACCGGATTCCGCCGGATGTCGGCGGGATCGAGGATCGGGCGCGGCGAGGGGCGAGATGGGACGGCGGTGGATCTGGTGTGCGTCCGGCATCCTCGTCGCCGCGATGGCGGTGGGCGGGTATCGGGCCGCGGAAGCCTACCGATTCCGGGCTGAGCTGGGCCGGGCCAGGGAGGAGTTCGGCCAGGGCCGGCATGACGCGGCCAGGACTCGACTGGTCCAGCTCTCCGCGCAGCGGCCGGGGGAGGGGGAGGTGGAATACCTCCTGGGGCTCACCGAGAAGGCTGTGGGTCACAGCGACGCGGCGCTGGCGGCGTGGGCCCGCGTCCCGGTGGGATCTCCCTTCGCGCCCCAGGCGTCCTTCGAACGAGGCGCCCTGGCCATGGAGCGCGGGGAGTATGCTCGCGCGGAAGAGTTGTTCGGAACGGTCCTCCGAGCGCCTGGCGTCCCGGCGCACGAGGCCCGCATCCGACTCGTCGAACTCTTCTGGCTCGAGGGACGCAGCGACGAGGCACTCGGACTGCTGGAGTCTGACTGGCACGCCTTGATCCGTCAGCACCCTCCCCGGACCAGCGAGGCGCTCGAGGTCCTCCGCGCGCACATCGTCCAGGGCCTCTTCCCCGTGCCCGTCGAGAAGCACAGGGGCACGCTCGCGCGTGCGGCGGAACGGTCGCCGGATGACGACCGCGTCTGGCTGGGACTCGCGAACCTCGCGACCCGTACCGGGCGATTTTCCGAGGCCGAGCCCTTGCTCGAAGCGTGCCTCCGGCGGCGGCCCGAGGACCCCGCTGTTTGGCTGGCCAGGCTGGAGTGGGCGATGGCCGATGACCGGGTGGATGATGCCCGGTCCGCACTCGCCCACCTGCGGGACGGCTCTCTCACCGAGGCGAAGGTCTGGAAGATTCTCGCCTGGTTTGCTGACCGGCGCGGGGATGACGACGCGAGCCGGCGGGCCTGGGATCGCGTGGTCCAGGCTGACCCGGAAGACCTCACCGCCCTGGAACGGCTGGCCGAGCTCGCCCTGAAATGCGGCGAGCGCCCACGAGTGGGATGGCTCCGCCAGCGGAAGGCTGAACGCGACCGAGCCCTGAACCGCTATCTCGAACTCTTCTCCGACACGAGGCGAAGCGACCCGGCTCGCCACGCCCCCGAAATGGCCCGCCTGGCCGAGGCGCTCGGGCGCCGCTTCGAGGCCCGGGGCTTTCTGACCTCCATCCTCTGGCGTGATCCCGCCAACCTCGAGGCAAGAGAGGGCCTGGCCAGGCTGGATCGCGCCGAGCCCCTGGGTCGTCGACCGGCGCGCGGGACCCTCGCCGCCCTCCTCGCGGACGTGCTCGGCCCGGCCGAAGCGGCGGTCCCACGGCCGGCTCCGGACCGCGTGACGATTCCCCGGTTCCGGGACGACGCCCCGATCGTCCGGCTGGCGATCCGCTTCACCAGCGGGTCGACTCCGGACCACCAGCTCCCGGAGACGATGAGTGGGGGCGTCGGCCTGCTCGACTACGATGGTGACGGCTGGATCGACGTCTATTGCGTCCAGGGGGGGACCTTCCCCCCACCGCCTGGCCCCCGGCCCAACCGCGACCGTCTCTTCCGCAACAAGGGGGACGGGACGTTCGAGGACGCCACGGAGCGCGCCGGCCTGCCCGGCCTGCCCGGCGGCTATGGCCACGGCGTCTGCGTGGGCGACGTCGACAACGACGGCGCCCCCGACGTCTTCGTCACCCGCTGGCGATCGTACGCACTCTACCACAACCGGGGCGACGGCCGGTTCGAGGACGTGACGGCCCGGTCGGGGCTGGGAGGCGACCGCGACTGGCCGACGTCGGCGGCGTTTGCCGACCTCGACGGCGACGGCGACCTCGACCTGTATGTCTGCCACTACCTGGCCTGGGACGCCGACCGCCCACGGGTCTGCCGGGCTCTTTCCGGGGATCGCAACAGCGCCTGCAGCCCCCGGCACTTCGCGGCGCTGTCGGACCACGTGTTCCGCAACGATGGAGGCCGTTTCGTCGACGTCACGTCGGAGGCGGGGATCGTCGACCGTGAGGGCCGGGGCCTGGGCGTCGTCGCTGCCGACCTGGACGGCGATGGCCGGGTCGACCTCTATGTCGCCAACGACCTCTCGGCGAACTACCTGTTCCGCAACCGGGGCGGGTTCACCTTCGAGGAGGTCGGGCAGGCCGCGGGCGTCGCGGCCGGCGCGGCGGGTGGTTACCAGGCGGGCATGGGCGTGGCCTGCGGCGACCACGACGGCGACGGCCGGCCCGACCTGGCCGTCACCAACTTCTTCGGCGAATCCACCAGCCTGTATCACAACCTCGGCTCCGGCCTCTTCGCCGACCGGACGGCCGGGGTCGGCCTGGCCGCACCCAGCCGCTACCTCCTGGGCTTCGGAATCGCATTCCTGGATGCCAACAACGACGGACGGCTCGACCTGATGACGGCCAACGGACACGTCAGCGACTACCGCCCGGACATTCCCTACGCGATGCCCGCGCAGCTCTTGATCGGCGGCGAGCGGGGCCGGCTGACCGACGTCTCGGCGCAGGCCGGGCCGCCGTTCCAGGTACCGCTCCTGGGCCGCGGCCTGGCGGCGGGCGACCTCGACAACGACGGGCGGGTCGATGCCCTGATCGGCGCCCAGGACGAGCCCCTGGTGTATTTCCACAACCGGACGGCGGGAGGCCATTTCGTGACGATCCGCCTGGAGGGGACGGCCTCGAACCGCGACGGGGTGGGTGCGCAGGTCATGGTGGAGTCGGGTGGCCGGCGTCAGGTCTCCCAACGGCTTGGGGGCGGCAGCTACCAGTCGGCGGGGGACCCGAGGCTGCACTTCGGCCTGGGAGGATCGACCCGGGTCGAGGTCCTGGAAGTGCGCTGGCCGTCGGGCCGCGTGGATCGGTTCGAGGGCCTGGCGGCCGACACGGGATATCACCTGCGCGAGGGGGATTCCCAGGCCCGACCCCTGAAGGGGTGGAAGCAGTCGGCAGGGGGGGGCACCCGATGACGGGGCTGGTCGTCGGCCTTCGGGAGGCAGGCCGGGGTGAGAACGAGGGCGGGCATGCGGTCATCAAAGTCGTCGCGACGGAGACCCCTGCCTTCAGGTTCGGGGAGGAGCCGCGCCCCCACGAAAATCAATTCCGATCGACAATCGAAACCCGTTGTGTGCACCGCGGAGACCGCGGAGATCGCGGAGAGGAAGGCAGAGACCGACGACCCGGAACCTGGGATCGTTCTCGGTCGGGATCTCTGCGGGCTCTGCGGGCTCCGCGGTGAAGGATCCTTTGCGCGTCTCAACCCTTCGGTGGAGAGGGTGAACCGGAAAGCCCCGCCCTTCAGGGCTGGGCAAGCTTAAGGCGCGGGCTCGACGATCGTGTACGTCCGCCTCGTCTTCAGGTGCTCGAGCGTGCGGACCGCACCGGAGGGCCAGCGGATGGTCAGCCGCGTCACTTCGTCGGCGGCCCCGAGGCCGATCAGGAGCCGGGGGTCGTTCGACGACTCCATGCTGGAGCCCCCCTTGCGCTGGCGGTGGATGGTCCGGTCGCCGACGACCACCTCGACGCGGGCCCCAACGGCGTCCCGGTTGCTCCGCGTCCCCTGGAGGACCAGGCGGATCCAACGGTTCTGGGTCTTCGTGTCGTTGCGCAGCAGCGCCGGGGGGCCGTCCTTGTGATTGACGACGATGTCGACGTCGCCATCGTCGTCGAGGTCGCCGAAGGCCGCTCCCCGGCCGGCGTGCCCGTCGTCGAAGTAGGGGCCGGCGTCGCGGGTCGCCAGCCGGAACCGCTTCCCCCCCTGGTTGGCGAAGAGGTGCGGCGGCTCCTCGTAGGCGATCACCTGGCCGTCCCGGCGGCGGTTGTTGTCGACCTGGCCGTTGGTCGCGAAGAAGTCGGGCCAGCCGTCGTTGTCGAAATCGGCCAGCGCGCAGCCCCAGCCGACGTAGGGGATCGTGTCGACGGCCAGGCCGAAGCGGGCCGTCCGGTCGGCGAACAGCCCCCGGCCCAGGTTCTGGTAGAACGTGTTGTACTCATTATCGAAGTTCGTCACGACCAGGTCGGGCCGGCCGTCGCCGTTGACGTCCTCGGCATCGACCCCCATGCCCGAATGCGCCTTTCCCTTCGCGTCGTACGCCGCGCCCGACGACTCGCCCGCGTCCGCGAATGTGCCGTCCCCACGGTTCAGGTACAGGAAGTTGGGGTACATGTCGTTGGCCACGTAGAGATCGATCAGCCCATCGCCGTTCAGGTCGGCCGACACGACGCCGAAGCCGTGGCCGTCGCTGCGGCCGAGCCCGGCCGCGTCGGTCACGTCGGTGAAGGTCCGGTCGCCGTTGTTGCGGTAGAGAGTGTGCTTGGTCGTCCGGATCTTCCGGGGCGAGCAGTATTGCCGGACGTGGTTCCTGGCATCGCCGCAGAAGATGTCGTCCTCGGGGAGGGACCACTGGCCGTAGTTGGCCAGGTAGACATCCAGGTCGCCGTCGTGGTCGTAGTCCAGGAGCGCTCCCCCCGACGACCAGCCGGGGCGGTCGATCCCGGCTGAGTGGCTGATGTCCGTGAACGTGCCGTCGCCGTTGTTGCGGTACAGGACGTTCGGGCCGTAATTGGCCAGGAAGACGTCCGGGTCACCGTCGTTGTCCAGATCACCGACGATGATGCCGTGGCAGTAACCGGCGAACCCGAGGCCCGACGAAGCGGTGACGTCGCGGAAGGTGGCGTCGCCCATGTTCTTGTAGAGCCGGTTCGGCCCCCTCCGCGCCGACCCCAGGGGCAGGAGCGTGCCGGTCGCGAAATAGATGTCGAGCTTGCCGTCGCCGTCGTAGTCGAAGAGGGCGGCGCCCGAGCCATTGGCGGTGGGGAAATGCCGGGCCTCGGTCATGCCCGAGAAGTGGACGAAGTCGATGCCGGCCTCCCGGGCGATCTCGGTAAAGCGGAACGGGCTGGGGACCGGCTGCGGGGACAGGGTGGCCGGCCGCTGCGCCAAACCAGCGGGCGACGCGGCGACGACGGCCGAGGGCCCCGGGGAGCGCCCGCAACCCGCCAGGCCCACGACGATCCCGACCAGCAGCCACCGCGCGGATTTCGCGGCCCGGCGCCTCGGCCCACGTCTCCTCAAAGTCGTCGCGGCGGAAACCCCTGCCTTCCGGCATGGGGAGGAGCCACGCCCCCACGAACATCGATTCCGATTGACAATCGAGACCCGTTGTGTGCACCGCAGAGACCGCCGAGAGGAAGGCCGCGACCGACGACCCGGTAGCTGGGATCGTTCTCGGTCTGGATCTCGGCGGGCTCCGCGGGCTCTGCGGTGAAGGATCCTCTTCGCCTCTCAAGAGCGATGCTCCCCGATCCGCTTACGGCCTGGGGGACGGCGGCTGAACCGCCCCGGCCGACGACCGCGCGGCAACCGCGGCCGGATGGGGCTTCCCGGCCAGATCCCAGCCCACCAGCCAGTAAGTCACCCCGACCGCAACCGCGACGCGCGCCAGCACGGTGAGCAGGGACCGCAGGAGAAACCTCATGGCCGACCTCGCCTCGGATGGGACCGGCCTCCGGCCGGCGAGCGATCCGTGTTGCCAGTCCATTCACTGTAATCGGTCCGGGACGAGGATCAACACGCGTCATCGCCCTACCCGCGGCGATCGGATCCCGCACCCCCGGGTGCCGGGAGGGATCGGAACGAGTAGGCTCCGGAGCCGACGTCATAGACCGCGGCGCCGGCCTCCATCCGCAGGAAACGGACCCCTTCGGCCTGGCCGGCCGGCCGACCCCCCTCGGTTACGGCCGAGGCCTCCCGCGCGGGCACGTAGACCGTCGCCGTCGTGTTGGGGGGCACCGCCACGTCCCAGAGGAAGGCATTCCCCTCGATCTTCCAGTGGCTCTCGATCGGGCCGTAGAGCGAACGGTGCGAGGCCCGGACGAAGGTCAGGTCGCCCACGGGCCGGGGGCGCAGCACCACGTGCTTGAAGCCAGGGCGGTCCGGGTCGTAGTTGATGCCCCCGAGCGCCTGGTAAAGCCACGCCTCCAGGTTGCCGGAGAGGATCTTCTGGCTCTCGCCGTTCATGCCCCCGTCCTGGATGTCGGTATCCCATCGCTCCCAGCTGGTGGTCGCCCCCTTCGAGATCATGTAGCCCCAGCTCGGGCGAGTCGTCTGGGTCGCCACCGTGTAGGCCACGTCCGTCCGGCCCGCGTCGGTCAGGACCTGCATGAACCACTGCATCCCGACCAGGCCCACCGAAGTGTGCCCCTTGTGCTTGACCAGGATCTCGTCGACCAGGTTGGCGATCACCGCGGCGCGGTGGTCGTCCGGGACCAGGCCGAAAGCCAGCGGGAAGACGTAGGACCCCTGCGTCTCGCTCGCGTATCGATGGGTCTTCGGGTTGAAGAACCGCGCGTTGAACCCGGCCTTCACCTTCTCGGCCAGGTCGCCGAACTGCCGGACGTCATCCGGCTTCCCCAGCAATCGCGCGGCGCGGGCGAGGATCCGGCAGTTGTTGTAGTAGTAGGCCGTCGACATCAACGGCCGTGAGGTCGTCCGCTTGTCGAGCGTGCCCTTGATCCACGACCCGTCGACCCAGTCTCCGTAGTTGCAGTAGTCGATGGTGAAGTCCGGCTTCTGATACGCCTTCTGCTGGAAGAGGACCCAGCGTTTCATGCACTCGTAATTGTCCGCCAGGGGGCGGAGATCGCCGTAGAAGTTGTAGTACCAGTCGGGGATCACGGTGATGATGCTGGGCCAGATGATATCCTTGGAGTTGAACGTCCAGTAGGGGGGCAGGATCTCCTGAAGGCTGCCGTCCGGACCCTGGTGGGTGCGGTAATTGTGCAGGAAGTGGTCGTAGAAGCGGGCGACGTTGAAGGCGTAGGCTTCGCTCTCGGACGTCTTGGCCGGGTGGCCCGACCAGGGCATCCGTTCGTCGCGGTCGGGCTCCATGGGCACGCTCCGGTTCTGCATCCGGGTGCCCCAGCGCGCGTTGAGGTAGATCCGGTTGATCAGGGGATTGGAGCATTCGAAGTGCCCGACGGGCTCCATGTCGGTGTGGGTGACCAGGCCCTCGAAGTTGTCGAGGGTGGGTGTGCCGGGGAACCCCTCGACCTGGGCGCGCCGCGTCGCGTTGCCCTTGAAGCGGGGGTGCCAGGTCTCGACCCCCTGGCCCTTGAGCGTGTAGACGTCGAGGTTCAACGCGCTGCGGTCGTTGGCGTCGTTGAGCAGGCCCTCCGGCGTCACGTTGAACGACGTGTGGATCCGGACCCGCGTCCCGGCGGGGCCGGAGACCTTGAGCCGGACCGTGCCGTAGAAGGCCTGGCCGAAGTCGACGACGAAGATGCCGGGGCGCGGGTTGGTCAGCCCGACCGGGTGGAGGACCTCGGTCACGCGGATCGGCTCGAGCATCTGGGCCGCGAGCGCCCCGCCGGGCGGCCGGACGAGGTCCGCGCGCCGCCAGGAGGAGTCGTCGAAGCCGGGCCGGGACCAGCCCGGCTGCTCCCTGCGGGCATCGTACTCCTCGCCGTCATATTCGTTGTTCGCCCGGATGGGCCCGTCGGCGGTCAGCTTCCAGGAGGTGTCGCTGACCACATCCTCGATCGAGCCGTCGTCGTATTCCAGGCGGAGTTGCAGCAGCAGCTTCGGATAGCCGTAGTTGGTCATCGGGACGGGGACGTCCCGCCGCGGGGCGAAGTAGCGGCCGTTGCCCAGGACGACGCCCACCGCATTCTCGCCCGGCCGAACGGCCCGGGTCACGTCGAAGGTGACGTACAAGGCGCGGCGGTCGTAGCCGGTCAGGGCCGGGTTCATGAGGGCGTCGCCGATCCGATCGCCGTTGAGGTAGAGATCGAAGAAGCCCAGGCCGCAGACGTAGGCGGTGGCCCGCCGCACCGGCCGGGCGGCCCGGAACTCGCGCCGAAGGGCCCGCGCCGCCAGCCGGCGGTGGTTCGACCCGCCCAGGGTGCCCCAGGGCGCCATGCCGAGCCGGCCCAGTTCCTGGGCGGCCGGCCAGGACGCGTCGTCGAACCCGTCCCGGTGCCAGCCGCCGGCCTCCGACTCCCCGGCGCGCCAGCGCGCGTCGGTCGGGACCAGCAGCGGCGCGCCCTCCTCGAACTCGACCTTCAGCAGGCCGATCAGCCCGGCGGGGTTCTTGCCCGCGGCGATGCTCGGGTCCGCGACGTTGGTGGCGGCGATGGCCAGCGTGTTGGCGCCCGCGCGCAGGTGGTCGGTGACCTCGACGGGCTCGACGTGGGTCCGGGTATGACCGCCGGCGACCTTGCGCCCGTTGACGAAGGCGATGAACGCGTTGTCCGCGGTGGCCAACAGCAGCGCCTTGCGGACGCGGCGGTCTCCGGGGAGGTCGACCGTCCTGCGAAAGTAGCGGGTGCCGATCGGCGCGCCCGTGGCGGGCCGGCCCCCCGGATACCAGATCCACCGGGCCTGGTCCAGCGCCGAGGCATCCGCCGTCTCCTCGCCGCCATCCCAGCCGATCCAGCGGGCCGTCCAGTCCTTGTCGTCCAGGAGGCCCACGGTCCAGCGCGCGGGCTCGCTCCAGGCCGAGGGCGCCCCGCCCTGATCCCAGGCCCGCACCTTCCACCAGCAGGCGGCGCCGGACCCCGGCGGCCGGCCCCCGTACGCGACATGGAGCGACTGATCCGAAGCGACCTGGCCCGAGTCCCAGAGGTCCCCGATGTCCTGCCGGAGTCGCTCCTCCGAGGAGGCGACGAGGATCCGATAGGCGGATTGCGCAAGACCCCGCGCCCCGGGCCGGCCGGCCCGGAGCTTCCAGCTCAGACGTGGTGCCCGGAGGTCGATGCCCAGAGGGTTGACCAGGTACTCACAGCGCAGATCCGCCACCTCGAGCGAGGCCACCGCGTCGGCCCGGCCCGGCTCGATCGCCACGGAGGCGGCGGGTCGGCATGCCATGAAGGTGATCGCCAGGGCCAGGGCGCCGGCGGAGAACCGTGGGATGTTCATGAGATGGGATCCTGATGAAAACTCATTCGCCCAACGGTTGGGTATGGTTAGGATGTCTTGACACCAATCTCCGCGTGACTATACTTGTGAACAAGTTGCTGACACGATTATGGACCGCGACACCGAAAATGTTCTCCGGCGGATCCTCCACCAATGCAATCGATTGTGGCAACCGCCTGGCCGCTTCCAACCCAGGGGTCCTGGTCCTCTCGACGTTGACATCCGGGATGCGCCTGATCGGCGCCCATCGACTTTGCGGGAGACGAAGGACGCTCGCCACGCCGATCGCGGGGTATCGACCATTCAGGAACAGTCAGGACATGCCCCAGGCGACCTGATTATCAGTGATTAAGAAATCCTTCTTAGCGTGGGAAGAGGGGGTTGTCAAGTGAGCCGGAAACAGGCCAGCCCGGAGATATCCCCGGATCTCGACGCGAGCAACAAGAGCGGATCGGTCGTCCCGCGTTTGCTGGAGTTGATTCATCGGCAAGAATTGGGGGTGGGCGACAAACTACCCAACATCCGCCAACTGGCGTTGATGTTGGAAGTCAAGCCCACGGCGGTGAGGGATGCCCTGCTGCAGGCTCAAACGATGGGCTTGCTGCGCATCCTGCCGCGGTCCGGCGCCTACATCCAATCGCTGACTTATGAGCCACTGGTGGAGGCGTTCAGCAGGACCATCAAACCGGCCCTGATCCAGGCCGACCCCAATCTGTTCCATGTGCTGGACGCGCGGCGGTTGCTCGAGATTGAGCTGGTGGGCCGGGCAGCGTCGCAACGGAGCCTGGAGGACCTCCTGCCGATCCGACAGGCCCTGGAGGCGATGGCCGAAATCCCGGAGACCGAGCGCCGCAACGATTACGTGGAGGCCGATATTCGCTTCCACACCGGGATCGCACGCCTGGCCGGCAACGAGGTGCTGGCGACGATCCAGCGGGCCCTCCTGGGCCTGCTCAAACCCTACCTCGTCCAGCTGCCCTGGTCGCCGGCGCGCCGGCAAAGGACGGATCGTTCGCACGCGGAAATCTATTCGGCCCTGGTCGAAGCGAACCCTGAGAAGGCGCGCCTGGCGATGTCCGAACATCTCGATCTGGCCTATCGCTCGCTCTTGAAGGAGGTCCAATCCGTGCCGGAGGGAGTCTCGGGCCGATCGGACCGGGGGAATTAGTCCCGACTCGGATTCGGCGGCGTCCCGCCGATTCCCACAACCTTTGCCAGGAGAGTCCGCACACGATCGTTTCGGAGCTGGGTCGTCGTGGGATTCGGCTGCGGGGACAAACTTCGAACAGGGAACCTCAATTGCCCCGGAGCGTCTCCGCCTTCCACAGATAGACGTCGAACTCGCCCATCTCAGTATCCACCACGATCTGCTCATCCGGCTTGACGTCGGCCATCCGGTGCGCGACCGAAATCACGCGCGCGCCCGGCGGCAGCTTCCGGAGTTGCGGCAACAATCTGGCGTTGAGGCGCGGCAGCAGGTAGAGGGTGACGACGGTCGGCCCTTGGCTCAGGTCGAGCGTGAAGATGTCGCGCTGTTCAATCCTGACCAACCGCTCGACGCCGTGCTGGCGCGCGTTGGCGAGGGAATCCTTGACGCGTGCGGGATCGATGTCGAAACCGCGCGCCTGGCAACCGTACTCCTTGGCCGCCGTCACCGGGATGCGTCCGTCGCCGCAGCCGAGGTCCCAGACCACGTCCTTGCGGGTGACCTTGGCCAGCCGCAGCAGCGCCTCGACCACCTTCTGTGGCGTTGGCTCATATTCGACGTCGGTTATGGGCCGTTGGCCCGGCTCGCGCAGGTCGATCGATTCAAAGTCGCCCGGCCGAACGTCGATCTGGCGCGTGACCGTTCGCGGCCCGTTTGGGCCGGGAATGATCGCCGTGATGGTGTAGGTGTAATGGCCCGGCGGCAGCGGCGGCGACACGAAACGGCGCATCGGCCCCTGGGACCTCGTCTCCTGACCCTCGATCAACAGCCGGGCGTCCTCCGGCACATAGACCTCGACCGTGACGGTCTTCCGAGACTCCTGCGCGAACATGCCGGCCGGGATCAGGCAGGCCAACAGGCCCGCCGCCGGAATCCAGTTGCGCCCCATGGAAACACCTCCTCTGTTGGGAGTGTCCGAAATCCGGCCTCGGCACGTGTCTGCAACACGACGGTGCCTCGTCTCCCAAGGTAACTGAGGAGGCGTGACCTGTGCGCACAATCATCGTAGTTGCGTTGGGCTGGCGGTGCAATCGTGGTCGGGCCGGTCGGGGAGATGGGGCGGCTCCGTGATTACTCCGGCAGGGAAGTACCTCATACGAGCCCATGGCGCAGGCATGGCTGGCCGAGGTCTTCGAGTTGGTGTTCCTCACCTCCCGGGTGAGGTTGGCACGCCGATCGCATGCGGGAGACTCGTGTTGGCAATCGATCCGCCGTGTGCTACGTTCCTGAGCGGACCCGGGGAGAGTCCGTGATGACCAATCCGATTCGCCAGCGTGTCCTCCAGATGGCGCTGATCTGGGCTTTCCTGGGCCAGTGGGTCGGTGCCGATATCGGAATGAGGGCTGGGGGGCTGGTCGGGTCGATCGCCGGCTCGGTCGCTGTGATGGTGGAAATGGCTCTCCTCGGCGCCTTCCTCGGCTGGATCGGCGGGAGTCCCCGGGACACGATCCTCGGGGCGGCGGTGGGGCTGATCGCCGTGGTGATGCTGGGGCCGCTCGGCGGGCAAACCGATCTCCTCTGCCGTGCCAACATCGGGCTGATCGCCGGCGCGAGCGACGGGGCAACACTCCGACCCTATCTCCGCATGGTAGGGCGCGTGCTCGGCGGGGCGACGAGGAGGCTTGGCTGGACTCTTGCCGGTGCACCGTCGCCCGGCTTCGGCTCCTCCCTTGAGGCGGTTCCCCGTCGGGGTTGACGGAGGTTTTGGAGCGACACCCGGGATCTCCACGCGAACAGGGCCGAGGTCAATAGGTCTTTCAAGCACCGTTACTGGGAGGCTGAGAAGGATTCACGGATCCGGGCCGAGAAGATCGCCGGTCGGCCCCGGGTTTCTGCGCTGGGGACCTCCGGCTGCAAAGGTCACGGAGCTTGAGGAACGGGCGGAGCGGCCCGTGGCCAAGAACCGCGAGGCCGGGTCACGGCAGGCAAGGAAGCCGGCTGATCACGCCGACCTCATTCGCAAGTACGAACGAGCCGCCCGAGACTCCTGGCTGCCCGTCGAGCCTGATCGGACCGAATCTCTGAATAGCTTCGGAGTGGGATGAAAGTGGAGGCGCTGGCAACACTCTGATCAAGAGGGACGGAACACGAGCGTGGGACGACTCTGGGCGCGACGGAACCTCTTCAGCCAACCCCCTGTCCAAACTCAGGTTCCGCGGGGCAGGGGCTCGACCTCGATCTGGTCGGCCCAGCGGGCGACCTCGGCCGGCTCGATAGCGCCGGCGTCCCAGACCAAGGCATTGGCGACCGCGCAGGCCATGGCCTGGCGGATCAGCGGTTCCGGCTCGAGCTGCTGGAGCCAACCGTCGACCAGACCGGCCAGGAGCGAGTCGCCCGAGCCGATGGGATTGACGGCGCGGATTCGCGGCGGGATCGCTCGGTACCGCCTCCCCCGGATCGCGATCGCGACCGGGTTGGGTCCGTCGGTGATGATGCCGCAGAGGACGCCGTGCTTGGTCCAGGTCTGGAGCAAGCCGGCGACATCCTCATCGGAGAGCTGAGGCTTGCGGAGATGAGCGGCCGCCTCGCGGCGATTGAGTTGCATGGCCGTGGGCCAGAACCCCCAGATCGCCTCCAGCGCCGGCCCGTAGGTATCCAGGAACACCGGGATCCGCCGCGCGCGGGCCAGCGAGATCAGGTCGCTGTAGAGCCCATGGGTCGCCGCCGCCGGACTGGATCCCGAGAGCGTCAGGGCTTCGACGTCGCCGGCAAGGGCCTGCTCCAGACGTTCGAGCATCGCCTCGGCCTCAGGGCTGGTGATGGCCGGATCGGGGTCGAAGAAGGCGGTTTGCTCGGAGCTCGATTCGGTCCGGACCGTCAGGATCACCCGCGTCGGGGCCTCGGTGGGAATCACCAGCGGGTCCAGGCCGTCGTCGTTCCGCAGCGCGGCTTCGCACCACGCACCAGTGGCGCCGCCGAGGAACGTGGCCGGCCGTGGCCGCCGGCCCAGCCGCCGCAACGCCCGGGCGACATTGTTCCCCTTGCCGCCAACCACGTTGCGGATCGCCGTCCCGCGCACGAGGGTCCCCGGACTCCAGGGCGGGACCGTCAAGGTCTTGTCGAGGCACGGATTCAAAGTGACGCACAATATCATGGGACCATCAACCCTAATCGCGTCGACGGATCGCTCGCGCCGTTTCTCAGGGCCAGTCCGGGATTCCGGTTCCGCGGGTCACTCACCACGGGCCTCGGTCCCTTCGCGCCAAGGTCAGGCTTCCCTTCATTCTGCTGCGAATCGAGTGCAGAGCAACGCCCCGGTGCCGAAAAATCGATCCGTCCGGTCCGACACGGCCGGTTCGGCGAGCTGGCGGCGTCGCCGCGGGCGGCCCGCGGGGGAACTGACAGGTTTCCATCCCGAGACAGCCCCGTTGTCGGGACGACCGCGCGTCGGATATGGTGTAGCCAGTTTTCCTTGGGTCGATTGGCGCTGGAATGGTTCGGACGGCAGCGAATCGGGCCGCCGAACGAGGGAGTTGCTACCTCATGCAAGGTCTTGCCGCCCGCTTGCTACCCTATGCGCTGGCGTTTACCAGCAGTCTCTGCATCATGATTCTGGAACTGGTCTCCAGCCGGCTGGTCGCACGGCACGTCGGCTCGTCCTTGACGGTCTGGACCAGCGTCATCGGCATCATCCTCGGCGGCATCTGCCTGGGGAACGTCCTTGGGGGCCGGCTGGCCGACCGCGTCGCCCCGCGCCGCGCCATCGGGCCGCTGTTCGCCCTGGCCGCGTTCCTGAGCCTCTGTTCGTTGTGGGTCAATGCGGAGGTCGCCTACATCCTCCCCCGTCCCGACCAGATGAACTGGGAGCTCCGCACCGTGCTGGTGGTCTTGCTCGACTTCCTGGTCCCGGCGACCGTGCTGGGGATGGTCGGGCCGGTGGTCGCCAAGATTGCCGTCGAGCAGTCGCGCCGGGCTGGCAGCGCCATCGGCGACGTGTATTTCTGGGGCGCGATCGGGTCGATCGCCGGCACCTTGCTGTGCGGCTTTATCTTGCAGTTGTACCTGGCGACGTCCACCATCGTCCTGGTGATCGCGGCGGCGTTGGCCCTGATCGCGGCGGCCCTCGCCGGCGGCCGGCTCGGTCAGGTCTTCGGTGTGCTGACGGGCCTCTGCCTGATCCTGGGTTCGATCCCGGCCCTGGCCGGCTTGATCCCCTCCGGTGGGGTGGACGTCGGCTCGTACCAGATGAATTACCTCACCCTCGCCGGCAACGCCCTGGCGTGCATCCTGGCCCTCGTCGGTGTGGCCGGCCTGGTCGGGGCCCGGCGGGGCGACGTGGACGATGACCTCGATGCCGGACCCGCCAAGGGGAAAGCCCGAGTGGACCTCGAGGCCGCCGGTCCGGATCAGCCCCGACCCAGCCTCAAGGACCTGGCGGCCCTGGCCTTCCTCGCCAGCCTGGTCTTCATGGCCCTGGAGATGGTGGCCGGCCGCCTGGTCCAGCGCCACCTGGGCTCGAGCATCTACGGCTGGACCAGCGTCATCGCCGTGTTGCTGGCCGGCTTGAGCTTCGGCAATTTCCTCGGCGGCAAGCTCGCCGACTTCATCACCAACGAGAAGCGGGCGAGCTGGCTCTTCCTCCTGGCCTCGATCTTGACCCTCACCATCCTGGTGCTGGAGTCGCCACCGAAGTGGTTCCGCGACCAGTTCATGGGCGGCGGGCCCCAGAAGTCGGTGTTGAGCCTGGCGATCTCGCTCAACGAATTGCCCGTGCTCCCGGGTGTCTCGGTCAACCTGAGCTGGCCCTACCGGATCCTCTTCGTGGTCACGGTCGTCTTCTTGCTCCCGGCCCTATCCATGGGGACGGTCAGCCCGGTGGTTGCCAAGCTGGCCGTCGACCGCCTCCGGCGGTTCAAACGCACCGGCACGGCCATCGGCGAAGTCTACGCCTGGGGCATGGTCGGCAGCATCCTCGGCACCTTCCTGACCGGTTTCGTGCTCATCGACACGCTCGGCACCAAGGGGGTCGTGCTCATCCTGGGGACGACCATGGCCTTCGGTGCGACCATGCTGGGCGAACTGGTGCATGCGGTCTGGGCTGGCGTCCCCCTCGGTCTGTGCGTCCTCGCCTTCACGCCGCCGAGCTGGGTCGACGGCATCGGCAAGGTCGTCCCGTTCATCAAAGGACCGGCCTTCGAGAAGATTGGCCTGGATTGGGGCATCCGCGAGCATCTCGGCGCTCCCGATACCACAGCCGATGACTACGCCTGGGTGGATGAGAGCAACTACTATTACATCAAGGTCGAGAATGACCCGGAAGACGACGGCGAGACCCAGAAACGCACCCTGGTCCTGGACAATCTCATCCACGGCTATTTCATCCTCAACCACCCCGAGCGGCTCGACTATGATTATGAGCACGTCTACGCCCTGGTCGCCTACCGTGCGGTCAAGGACTGCGGCAAGGTGACATTCAAGCCCGGTGCGGCGGCGGGCCCGCCGGTTGGGAAAGACTCCACTGATCGCGACCGGACCAAGGACAGCGATCGCACCCCTCCGGCGAGGCCGTCGCCGGCCAACCCGGATACCCAGGGAAGCTCCGCGAAGCCAGGAGAATCCGCCGCGCCGGCCCCGGCCGAGACGACCAAACCCGCGGCCGGGCTGAAGAGCATCGCGGTGTCCGTCCCGGGCGATCCCGGAGCAGGCGGCCAAGCGTCGAAGGACACGCCCCAGGAGAAACCCACAGGGCCCCCAGACCAGGGCCAGAGCAGCCCCCCCGCCCAGGGCAAGTCGGTCGCGAAGGTCCCCGCGGTCGAGGGCAAGACGGGGTCGGCCGCCCCGGGCCAGGAGGACTCGGCCGGCCAGGGGAAGCCCAAACAGGTCCCAGCCTCGCCCGAGAAGAAGGGGACGTCCCCGGACGACCAGGCCGACCTGTCGCGATTGAAGAACCTGGTCCTCCGGGATGAGATCCGGCCCCAACCCTATCTCCCGCCCGTGGCCAGCTCGAGCCTCAAGACCTTGTTCCTCGGCGGCGGAGCCTACTGCTTCCAGCGGCACATGCAGTTCGCCTACCCGGGTACCGCCGTCGACGTCGCCGAGATCGACCCGGCGGTGAAGCGGGCCAATCACCGAGCCACGGGCCTCCCCGAAGACACGCCGATCCAGACCTACCTGGGCGACGCCCGCCAGTTCGTCGAGCTGCACCAGGATACCAAGAAGTACGACCTCATCTTCGGCGACGCCTTCAACGACTTCTCGGTCCCCTGGCACCTCACGACCCGGGAATTCAACGAGAAGATCAAGAAGATGCTCACTCCGAATGGGGTCTATATGATCAACATCATCGACGTCTACGAGTCGGACGCCACGGCCTTGCGCAAGGCGGAGGCGGAGATCGGCGGCGATGATCAGGTCGACCCGGCAAAGCAGGATCGGATCCGGCAGAAGTACCTGGCCGAGGCGCGCCGCTACGGCGGGTTCGTCGGTGCCTGGACCAAGACCGCCAAGCTCACCTTCGACCATGTCTACATCTTCGGGACCGATGAGCCCGGGAAGGGCCTGCGCGAGACCTTCGTCGTCGTCGCCTCCATGAAGGAGCTTGACTTGCAAGACCTGGGAGGGCGCAAGGACGATCCCCGGTTCTATACGCCCCGGGGCCGCCAGACCAAGACCAAGCCCTATGACGCCGCCGATGAGAAGCAGGTCGTCGAGAACCGGTCGCGGAACATCATCCTCACCGACGACTATGCCCCCGTCGAGAACCTGCTCGCCCCCGTCGCCGAGACCCGCGGCGACGATTGATCATCTTTGTCCTTTGGGCCGTGGTCCGTGGTCCGTGGTTCGCTGACGCGGGCTGAGGAGCCGGGCCCGGGAACGCCGAGGCACTCGAAGCGGGGCGACAACGGCGCACGGCAGCGGAAGCTCCCACAACGGACAACGGACCAAAG
>JAJPJC010000545.1 GCA_021324445.1 Isosphaeraceae bacterium | reverse complement strand
GCCCAGCTCGCTTTCTGGGTCGAACGGCTCGCAGGCGTCCCCGTGCTGGAGCTGCCGGCCGACCGTCCCCGGCCGTCGGCTCTCAGCGGCCGGGGCGCTGCGCGTGCGCTCGAGCTGCCCGCGGAGCTGGTCAACCAGGTCCGGGACCTGGGCCGGCAGGAAGGGGCCACGCTCTTCATGACGTTGCTGGCGGCCTTTCAGGTGCTGCTGCATCGTTACTCGGGCCAGGATGACTTCGCGATCGGGACGCCGATTGCCGGCCGCACGCGCTCGGAGCTTGAGGGCCTGGTGGGCCTGTTCGTCAACACGCTGGTCCTCCGCGCCGAGCTCAAGGGCGACCCCGACTTCCGCACCGTGCTGCGGCGCGTCCGACAGGCGGCGCTGGCGGCCTATTCGCATCAAGACCTGCCTTTCGAACAGGTGGTGGCGGTCCTTCATCCCGAGCGGGATCCGGCCCGGTCGCCGCTGTTCCAGGCGCTCTTCGCCTTCCAGAACGCGCCGGTGCCCGCGCTGCAATCGCCCGGGCTGGTGATGACGCCGCTGGAGCCGGACAGCGGCACCTCGAAGTTCGACCTGGCGCTCTTCGCCGGGGAGTCCTCCGATTCGGGCCTGCGCCTGGAGATGCAATACAGCACCGACCTGTTCGATGCGGCGACCATCGAGCAGATGCTCAGGCATTTCCGCCACCTCCTCGAGGGGATGCTCGCCCATCCCGATCAGACGGTCGGCACCGTGCCGATGCTCTCGGACGCGGAGCGTCGCGACTTGCTGGGACCGGGGATCGCCCCCGCGTTCGACCTCGATGGACTCACGGACGACGAAGTCGACGACCTTCTCAGGCGCTTCGAGTCCGGACTCGATGGACAAAACGAATGACACGGGCGGTCCGGCGGTCGATCATGCTCGTCGGGGTGTGGGCGTCCCGCCCGCGCCTATCGAGACGGCCGGCGCGGGCGGGATGACCCCATCCCAGGCGAAACGCGCGCGGCTGGCGGCCCTGCTCCGCGCCGCGGCCCACACGGCATCAGACCCCCCGGAGTGCCTTCATCGCCGGTTCGCGGCGCAGGCGGCGCGGACGCCCGAGGCGATTGCCCTGACCTGCGGCGACCGGCACTGGACCTACCGCGAGCTGGATGCCCACGCCGGGCACCTGGCCCGCCGGCTGCGGGGCCTGGGGGTTGGTCCGGAGGTCCTGGTGGGCCTCTGCGCCGAGCGGTCGGCCGAGCTGGTTGTCGGCCTGCTGGCGATCCTCGAGGCGGGCGGCGCCTATGTCCCGCTCGACCCGGTCCATCCCGCCGAACGCCTGGGATTCCAGCTCGAGGACTGCGGGGCCCCGGTCCTGCTCGCCCAGCCGCACCTGGCCGATCGCCTGCCGGCCCACTCGGTGCGGGTCGTCGACCTCGAATCGATCGACGCGGCCGGCCCGCCGGAGGACGGCGCGCGGATTGACTCCGGGACGACCCCGGACAACCTGGCCTACGTCATCTACACCTCGGGCTCGACCGGGATGCCCAAGGGAGTGCCCGTCACTCATGCCAACGTCGCCCGGCTGTTCACGGCCACCCGGCACTGGTTCCAGTTCGGCGCCACCGACGTGTGGACGCTCTTTCATTCGTTTGCCTTCGACTTCTCGGTCTGGGAGATCTGGGGGGCGTTGCTCCACGGCGGCCGGCTGGTCGTGGTGCCGTACTGGGTCGGCCGGTCGCCCGAGAGCTTCTATGAGCTGCTGCGTCGCGAGGGTGTGACGGTGTTGAACCAGACGCCGTCGGCCTTCCGGCAGCTAGTGCGGGTGGACGAGTCGGCGGGTGCCGGCGACCTGGCCTTGCGCTGGGTCATCTTCGGCGGCGAGGCCCTGGAGCTCCAGGCGCTGCGGCCCTGGTTCGACCGGCATGGGGACACCGCCCCGCGGCTGGTCAACATGTATGGGATCACCGAGACGACCGTGCACGTGACCTATCGGCCGATCGCGCGCGGGGACCTGGAGACCTTCCGGGGGTCGAGCCCGATCGGGCGTGCGCTGCCGGACCTGCGGCTCTACGTGCTGGACCGGCACCGCGAGCCGGTGCCGCCCGGGGCGGTGGGCGAGGCCTTCGTCGGCGGGGCGGGCGTGGCGCGGGGCTATCTCGGCCGGCCTGGCCTGACGGCCGATCGGTTCGTCCCCGACCCGTTCTCGGGTCAGCCGGGCGCCCGCCTGTATCGCAGCGGCGACCTGGTCCGGCTGCGTCGCGACGGCGAGCTGGAGTACATCGGCCGGTCCGACCGCCAGGTGAAGATCCGGGGATTTCGGATCGAGCTGGGAGAGATCGAGGCGGCCCTGGCGCGGCAGCCGGAGCTGCACGAAGCGGTGGTCGTGGCCCGGACCGATCCCCGCGGCGAGGCGCGGCTGGTGGCCTACCTGGTCCCGCGCCGCCGGCCGGCCCCCGCGCCGGCGGAACTGCGGCAGCGGCTCCAGGGCTCGCTCCCCGACTACATGGTGCCGGCCCTGTATGTCGTGCTCGATTCCATGCCCCTGACGCCCAATGGCAAGCTCGACGTCGACGCGCTGCCGCCGCCGGAATGGGGCCGCGCAACGGGCTCCCTGGCGGAGTTCGTCCCACCCCGGTCGCCGACCGAGGAGCTGATCGCGGCAACCTGGGCCGAGGTGCTGGGCGTGGATCGGGTTGGCGCGCTCGACGACTTCTTCGCGATGGGTGGTCACTCGCTGCTGGCCGCCCAGGCCGTCTCCCGGCTGCGGCACGCCCTGGCGGTCGAGTTCCCGCTCCGCGCGCTCTTCGAGGCTCCCACCGTCGCCGCCCTGGCCGACCGGATCGAGGTCGCGCGGCGGGAAGGCCGGCGGCGCTTCGTCGCGCCGATCGTCCCCGTCCCGCGCGATGGCGAGCTGCCGCTGTCGTTCGCGCAACAGGCGCTCTGGTTCCTCGACCGGTTGACACCCCAGGCGCCGACCTTCAACGTACCGGCTGCCGTGCGGATCACCGGGCCGCTCGACGTCCCGGCCCTGGAGCGGAGCTTCCACGAGATCCTCCGCCGCCACGAGGCCCTGCGAACCGCGTTCCCGGCCGCCGACGGCCGCCCCGTCCCGGTCATCGCGCCGAGCCTGGCGCCGCCCTTGACGCCGGTCGATCTGAGCACCCTGGACGAAGCCGAGCGCACCGAATGCGCCCGCCGCCTGGCCGTCGAGGAGTCGCGCAGGCCGTTCGACCTGGCGGCCGGACCCCTCATCCGCGCGCAGGTGCTGCGGCTCGACGACCAGGAGCACGTGATCCTCCTGACCATGCACCACATCATCACCGACGGCTGGTCGATGGGGGTCGCCGCGCGCGAGCTGGCGGCGCTGTACGAAGCGTACACCACCGGGTCGGCCTCGCCCCTGGCCGAGCTGCCGATCCAGTACGCCGATTATGCCGCCTGGCAGCGCGCGTACCTTCAGGGCGAGGTGCTCGCGGGGCTGCTGGCGTACTGGTCGGAGCGGCTGGCGGGGCTCAACCCGCTCGAACTCCCCACCGACCGGCCGCGGCCGGCGGTCCGATCCGGGCGCGGGGACGTCCGCTTCTTCGACCTGTCTCCGGAGCTGGCGGCGGGCCTGCGGGACCTGAGCCGCCGCGAGGGCGCGACCCTGTTCATGACCCTCCTCGCCGGCTTCCAGGCGCTCTTGAGCCGCTACAGCGGGCAGGACGACATCGCGGTCGGAGTCCCCGTCGCCAATCGCAACCGCCCCGAGGTCGAGGACCTCATCGGCTACTTCGTCAACATGCTGGTCCTGCGCACCGACCTCTCGGACGACCCGACCTTCGGCGCGCTGGTGCAGCGCGTCCGCGAGACGACGCTGGGGGCCTTCGAGCATCAAGAGCTCCCGTTTGATCAGCTCGTCCAGGCACTCCAGCCAGTCCGCGACCCCAGCCGCACGCCGCTCTTCGACGTGATGTTCGTGCTGCAAAACAATCGGATGCCCGACGCCAGCCGGCAGGAGCTGACCCTCGGCCACCTGGAGGTCGGCGAGGGGACGCGCACCGCGAAGTTTGACCTGACCCTCTGCATCGTCGAAGGCGACGAGCGCTTGTTCGGGTCGATCGAGTACAACACCGACCTCTTCGACGGCTCGACGATCGAGCGGCTGATCGGCCACTTCCGCACCCTGCTCGCAACGGTCGTCGCCCAGCCCGGTCGCCGCGTATCCGAAGCCGCCTTGCTGGACGAGGCGGAGCGGCTCCGCCTGGTCGAGGAATGGAACCAGACCGCGGCCGATCTTCCCGAGGAAGGTTGCCTTCACCGGCTGGTCGAGGCCCAGGCTCGGCGCACGCCGGAGGCCGTCGCCCTGGTTCACAACGGACGGACCTGGAGCTATCGCGAGCTCAACGCGCGGGCCAATCGCCTGGCGCGCTGGCTGCGATCGCGTGGAGTTGGGCCCGAGGTCCGGGTGGGGCTGTTCCTCGATCGTTCGGTCGAGGCGGCGCTCGGGCTCCTGGGCATCCTCAAGGCCGGCGGTGCCTACGTCCCCTTTGAACCCTCCGAGCCCGAGCGACGCCTGGCCGGCATGCTCGAGGATGCGGACGTCGCGCTCGTGTTGACCCGGACGTCGCTTCGTGACCGGCTCCCCGCGCGTCGGGCCGAGGTGCTCTGCCTGGATTCCGATCGCGAGCGCTTCGGACGGGAACCCGATCACGACCTCGAGGGCGGCGCCGGCCCCGAGAACGCGGCCTACGTCATCTTCACGTCGGGCTCGACGGGTCCACCGCGCGGAGTGATCGTCAGCCACCGCTCGGTTGTCAACCATTGCATCGCGTCGGCCCGGATGTTCGCGCTGGGCCCGGGCGATCGCGTCCTCCAGTTCGCGCCCCTCAACTTCGACATCGCGGTCGAGGAGATCTTCCCTGCGTGGTGCACCGGGTCCGCCGTGGTGTTGCGTGACGGTGACGAGCTGCTGGATCCGACTCGATTCACCGACTGGATCGAGCGCGAGCGGATTACCGTCGTCGACCTGCCGACCGGCTACTGGCACGCCTGGGTCGATCGCCTCGCACAGCTCGGACGGTCGCCGGCGGGGTCGTTGCGACTGGTCGTCGTGGGAGGAGAGAAGGCCATACCGGCGGCCTACGCGACCTGGCGGCGGCTGGCGGGCGATCGGATTCGTTGGCTGAACACCTACGGGCCGACCGAGGCGACCGTGATTGCCACGGCGTACGAGCCGCCCGCTGGTGCGGAGGACCTCGCCGAGCTCCCCATCGGCCGGCCGATCGCCAATGCGCGGGTGTATGTCCTGGACGGCTGGCTCCAGCCGGTCCCGATCGGCCTGCCGGGCGAGCTCTGCATCGGCGGCCTGGGCGTGAGCCGCGGGTATCGGGATCATGCCGCACAGACTGCCGAGCGCTTCCTCCCGGACCCGTTCACGACCGAGCCGGGCGCGCGGCTGTTCCGGACCGGCGACCTGGTCCGATGGCGCCCCGACGGCCAGCTGGTCTTCGTCGGCCGGGTCGACTTCCAGGCGAAGATCCGCGGGTTCCGCGTCGAGCCGGGCGAGGTTGAAGCGGCGCTGCTGGAGCAGCCGGGTGTCCGGGCGGCCAAGGTTGTGGCCCGCGCCGGCGTTGAGGGCAGCGCGCGGCTGGACGCCTATCTCGTCCTCGAGCCGGGGGCGACGGCCGCTCCGGGCGCGTACCGCAGCCGCCTCCGCGATCGGCTGCCCGGTCACATGGTCCCCTCGAGCTTCACGGCCCTGGAGGCGCTGCCCTTGACGCCATCGGGCAAGGTGGACCTCCGGGCCCTGCCCGACCCGGGCCGGGGAGCGGTGGGATCCGAGGGCTTCGTCGCTCCGCGGGATGAGGTCGAGGCGCGGCTGGCGGCGATCTGGGAGGATCTCCTGGCGATCCGGCCGGTCGGCGTCACGGACAGCTTCTTCGATCTGGGCGGCCACTCGCTGCTGGCGATCCGCATGCTGACGCGGGTCGAGGCGGCGTTCGGGCGAGCCCTGCCGCTCTCGAGCGTGTTCCTGGGTGCCGCGATCGCCGATCTCGCGGAGATGCTGCGCCGGCCGGTCGAGCCGCGCGCGGCGACGCCCCTGGTGGCCCTCCAGCCCGCCGGCGCCTCGCGGCCGTTCTTCTGCGTCCATCCCGCCGGCGGGATCGCCTACTGCTTCCTCGAGCTGGCTCAATCCCTGGGCGCGGATCGGCCCTTCTATGCGTTCCAGGCCCCCGGGCTCGAAGGCGATGCGGAGCCATTCGACAGCCTGGAGCGCATGGCGGCTCACTACATCGACGCGATGCGGACCGTGCAGCCGGCCGGCCCCTACCATCTGGGCGGCTGGTCACTGGGCGGACTCGTCGCCTACGAGATGGCGCGGCAGTTGACCGCCCAGGGCCAGCCCGTCGCGACCCTGGCCGTGCTCGACGCCCATGCGCCGAGCCCACCTCCCGAGCCGACTCCCGCGCTGCGCCGCTTGGCTGAACAGGCCGTGTCACTCCCCTTGTTCCGCGATTCCCTCGCATTCGGGGACGGCGATGCCGGTGTCGACGATGTGGCGCTCCTGCTCGGGTTCCTCGCCCCGATGGCCCCCGGCGTCGGGCTCGGCTCGCGCCGGCTCTTCGATCGGCTGAACCGGCTGAGCCCGGATGAGCAGCGCCTCGAGGCGCTGAAGTTCTTCGGGCTGGATCAGGTTTATCACCGTGAGACCGAGCCGGAGCGGGTGGCCCGGCTCTGGAAGGTCCTTGGCACGAACCTGCTGGCCGCGTTGAAGTACACACCCCGACCCTACCCGGGACGCCTGGTCCTCCTCCGGGCCGCCGCGAACTCCGACGCCGACGCCGACCCGGCAATGGGCTGGGGCGAGCTGGCCGCTGCCGTGGCGACCCACACCATCCCCGGCGATCACGCCGCGATCCTCCGGCCTCCAGGCGTCGCGATTCTGGCGGGAGCCTTGATCGCGGAGATTGCTCGGTGCGAGGCGTCCTGGGACGGTCGCCACGGCAGGATCCAACCCTTGCGTTGATTCCTCTCCCGGGCGGAATCGGGAGGCGTTGCGGCTCGGAAGGGCGAGGAGGGATTCCAAATCCCAGATTCGAAAATTATAAAATATGATAATATTATTTTCAATTATAATTAATTAATTTAATATTAATAATCTGGAATTTGAAATCAGGAATCCGAGATCGGTTGTGAGCCTCCGCTGATGGTGTTCTTGGTCCGACTCCTGCTGGCGCAGAACCTGGTCCATCTGTTCGAGGGCATGACGTTGGGCGACTGGCTTGGCCTGCTCCGTCGCGAGCGGTTCCGGGTTGACCCGGTGTGCTGGCCGAGGGCGGCGTGGATCACGGGGATGAGCCTGTGCAATTCGGTCGTCGCGCGGGCGGTCGAGCGGCGGTACGGGACGGCGATCGAGGAGACCCGGGTCGAGGCCCCGGTCTTCATCCTGGGGCATTACCGGAGCGGGACGACCCACCTGCACGAGCTGCTGGCGACCGACCCCAACTTCGGCCGGCCCAACCGATTCCAGGCGTTCAACCCGCGGACATTCCTGGCCACCGAGCCCTGGCTGGCCCCGCTCGTCGAGCCGTTCATACTGCCGCGACGGGTGCAGGAGGACGAGATCGCCTACATGGTCTTGACCCAGCGCTCGCCGTACCTGGACTGGTGCTTCCCTCGGAGCCGGTCCGGATATGGCCGCTACCTCAGCTTCCGCGACGCCGAGCCTGGCGAGGTCGCCGCCTGGTCGGCCGGCCTGGTCTATTTCCTCAAGGCCCTGACGCTCAAGCAGGGTCGGCCGCTGATCCTCAAGTCGCCGCCCCACACGGCGCGGGTCCGACTGTTGCTCGACTGTTTCCCCGACGCCCGGTTCGTACACATCCGCCGCGACCCGTACTCGGTCTTCCTTTCGACCCTCGGGCTGCTCAAGATCGTCCGGCCGGTCTTCCGCCTCCAGCGGGGTCCGCGCGCGATCGACGTGGAGTCCATCCTGCGGACCTATACGACCATGTACGACGCCTACTTCGCCGACCGCTCGTTGATCCCGCCCGGCCAACTGGTCGAGATCGCGTATGAGGACCTGGAGCGCGACCCGATCGGCCAGCTTGGCGTGATCTACCACGGGCTTTCCCTGGGGAATTTCGGCTCCGTCCGCCCGGCCGTGGAGTCGTATCTCCGGTCGATCGCCGGCTATCAGAAGAACCGGCACCCGGCGCTCGACGAGGCGACTCGAGCGCGGGTCGCCGCGGCCTGGGCGCGGAGCTTCGAAACCTGGGGCTACCCCCGCTGAGCTGCGCCCTTTCGTCGGGGGCCCATACCGCTTTCGGGACCGGGGCGTTTCCAGTATAGTTGCGTCTCGATCCGGTCCGCCGTTGGAGTCGGGCCGTGCGCGGAGGAACCGTCGGACACCGTGTGAGGCCGAGGCCACCGGTGGCTCAGCTCGCCTCGTTTCGCACATGGAATGGACAAGGGATTCAGCGGTTCCCGGCCGTCGACAGGGATCAACAGGGTTCGCTCGAAGGGAGCGAGGGACGTGGAGAAGGCCGCAGAGGTCAACGAGGACGGCGAGGACAAGGGCACACGGGCGCACCCGCTGCGCGGGCTGTTCCTCGCGATGTTCCTCGGGACGTTCAACGACAATGCGTGGAAGCAACTGGTGGTGCTCCTGGCAATCGCCGCGGCCCCCAGCGCGGTCGCAGGGCAGAAGTCCACCGCGATCGCCCAGATCCTGCTGATGATCCCCCTGATGGTCATCTCACTGCCGGCGGGCATGCTGGCCGACCGCGTCAGCAAGCGGACGGTCCTCGTGGGGGTGAAGGTCTTCGAGCTGATGTTGATGCTGGCGGGGACCGCGGCGCTGGTGGTCCAGCCCCAGGGCGGATCCCTGGCGATCGGGGTGCTCTGCCTGCTGGGAGTCCAGCTCGCTCTGTTCGGCCCTGCCAAGTACGGCATCCTGCCCGAGATCCTGCCCCACGAGCGGCTCTCCGCCGGCAATGGGCTGATCGAGATGGGCTCGAACCTGGCGATCCTCAGCGGGATCGTCGGCGGGGGCGTGATCCTCTCGGTGGCCAAGCAATTCGCGGCGCCCCTCTGGCTGGCGGGCTTGCTCCTGGCGATGCTGTCGGTTTGTGGCCTGCTGGCCGCCTTGACGATCCCGCGGGTCCCGGCGGCGCGGACCGAGGGCGGATTGGCCACGACCGTGCGGATCGCCTGGGAGTCGATCCGGGCCGACCGCGTGCTGCGCCTGACCTTGATCGGCCAGGTCCTGGTGTGGGCGATCGCCAGCCTGGTGCCTGCGCCAATCTTGCCTTATGTGTCGAAGGTCTTGCATCTGCCGGAGTGGCAGACGGGGTTGCCCCTGGTCGCGCTCACAGTCGGCATCGGCGCGGGGTGCGTGTGGGCCGGCCGGCTCTCGGGAGCGAAGGTGGAGTACGGCCTGCTCCCCCTCGGGGCGCTCGGCCTGACCGTCTGCACCCTGGCCTTCGCAATCATCGGACCCGGGATCGCCGGGACCATGGTCATCATGGCGCTGATGGGCCTCTTCAGCGGGTTCCTGTTCGTCCCGCTCAATGCCTTGCTGCAATGGCGATCGCCGGTCGATCGCCGTGGCGCGATCATCGCGATGGCGAACGTCCTGGTGTATGCCGGGATGCTCGCCGGCTCGGTGCTGGCCCTGGTGCTGGCCCAGGCGGGCGTCTCGCCCCTGGGCACGTTCCTGGGCGTCTCGATCGTCCTGTCGGGAGGTTTCTTGTGGGCGCTGACCCTGGTGCCCGACGCGTTCCTGCGGTTCCTGCTGCTCGGGTTGGCCCATACGATCTACCGAGTCAAGGTGCTGGGCCGGTCGAATGTGCCCGCCGCGGGCGGGGCGCTCCTGGTCCCTAACCACGTCACGTTCGCCGACGGGCTTTTCGTGATGGCCAGCACCGATCGCCCGGTCCGGTTCGTGGTCTACGCCCCGTACTTCGACAGGCCGCTCTTGGGCTGGGTGCTCCGGTCGATGCGGGCCATCCCGATCGCCCCCGAGGGCGGGCCCAAGATGATCCTCCAGGCCTTCCGCGAGGCCGGCCAGGCGCTCGATGCGGGAGAGCTGGTCTGCCTGTTCCCCGAGGGCCAGCTCACGCGGACCGGCATGATGGCGCCGTTCCAGCGCGGCTTGCAGCGGATCGTCAAGGGGCGGACCACGCCGATCATCCCGGTGCACCTCGACCGCGTGATGGGCAGTCTGTTCAGCCCGGCCAATCCGCGGCGATGGCCCGAGCGCATCCCCTACCCGGTGACGGTCTCCATCGGCCGGCCGATGCCCCCGGATTCCTCGCTCTTCGAGCTGCGCCAGGCGATTTGCGAGCTGGGCCAGGAGGCCTGGGCGCATCGCAAGGCCGATCGCCGCCCGCTGCACCAGGAATTCCTCCGGCGGGTGCGGCGGCACCCCTGGCGGCTGCCCTTCGCCGATGCCCAGTCGCCGCGCGTCTCGTACCTCAAGGCTCTGGCCGGCGCGGTCGCGATCGCGCGCGCTCTGCGGCCGCGCTGGCAGGATCAAGCGGCCGTGGGGATCCTCCTCCCCTCGAGCGTGGGCGGAGCGCTGGTGAATCTCGCCGCGACGCTCGCCGGCAAGACGGTGGTCAACCTGAACTTCACCACCGGGCGCGCCGGGATGGAATCCGCGGCGGCGCAGGCGGGTCTCCGCACGGTGATCACCAGCCGGGTGTTCCTCGAGAAGGCCAAGCTCGAGCCGCTCGCCGGCCTGGACACGATCTTCCTGGAGGACCTGCTCGCCGGGATCCGGCGCCGCGACCGCGCCGGCGCCGCGGCGCTGGCGCTGTTGGCCCCGGTGCGATGGCTGGAACGCCTGGCCGGCGCGACCCGGCGGCCGACCATGGACGATACCGCCACGATCATCTTCAGCAGCGGCAGCACGGGCGAGCCCAAGGGCGTGGTCCTCACGCACTTCAACATCGATTCCAACGTCGAGGCGATCCGCGAGGCGTACCGGGTGTTGCCGGAGGACCGGCTGATGGCCATCCTGCCGTTGTTCCACTCGTTCGGCTACACGATGTTCTGGTTCGCGGCCCATGCGGGGATGGCGAGCATCTGCCACCCCAGCCCGCTGGACGCCGATCGGATCGGCGACCTGGTCCAGCGCTACCGGGCGACTGTCCTGATGGCCACGCCGACGTTCCTCCAGCTTTACCTCCGCCGGATTGCCCCGGCCCAGTTCGGCTCGCTCCGCCTGGTGCTCGCGGGAGCCGAGAAGCTGTCCGAGGCGCTGGCCCTCTCGTTCGAGGACGGCTTCGGCATCCGGCCGATGGAAGGCTACGGGCTGACCGAATGTGCCCCGGTCGTGGCGGTCAACACTTTCGACCACCGCGAGGCGGGGTTCTTCCAGCCCGGGTCGCGGCGCGGCTACGTCGGCCGGCCGTTGCCCGGCGTGGCCGTGCGGGTCGTCCAGAGCGAGACCTTCCAGCCGCTCGAGGCCGACGCCGAAGGGCTGGTGCTGGTCAAGGGGCCCAACGTGATGCGCGGCTACCTGGGCCGCGACGACCTGACCGCGGCCGCCTTCCACGACGGCTGGTACATCACCGGCGACCTCGGCCACCTGAGCGAGGACGGCTTCTTGAAGATTTCCGGGCGGCTCTCGCGGTTCTCGAAGATCGGCGGCGAGATGGTGCCCCACGGCCGCGTCGAGGAGGCGCTCCACCAGGCGGTAGGGGCCGACAGCCAGGTCTTCGCCGTGACGGCCGTCGGCGACCAGCGCAAGGGCGAGAGCCTCGCCGTGTTGCACACCCTGGACGACGGCGCGATCCAGCGGGCGCTCCAGGCCCTCAGCGCCTCCGGTCTGCCCAACCTGTTCATCCCCCGCCGCGATCACTTCATCAAGGTGGCCGCGATCCCCGTGCTGGGTACCGGCAAGCTGGACCTCCGGGCGATCCGCCGCGTGGCCGAGGAGGCGATGACTCGGGAGGCTACGGAGCATCAGCCGGAGGCCATCGTCGTCTGAACCCCAGGAGGCACCGCGCGGGGTCATCCCGTGCTCGATGTGAGATTCCCTCACTCCGGGTTCGAACTCCGATCGCTCGAGCCGAAACCGATGCGCGACCGGAACCCCAGGAGACTCTTCGTGAGCTCTCCGCCCTGGACGACCAGCTCGTGAAGCGCCACGTCGAGGTGGCGGTCCGCGACGCAGAGCTCACCATCACTGGAGTCGGCCGCGACCAGGGCCGCTCGCCGCAGGAGTTCGCGGATGAAGGCGGGGCTGGCCCCTTCGGTCCGTTTGAGGAACCGATCCAGGTCCGCGACCTCGAGGGTCAATCCCCGTCCGTAGAATTCGAAGAGGCGGCGCCGGCACGTCTCGTCGGGTACAGGGATCTCGATCGCCTGGTCGACCCGGCCGGGCCGGGCCGCGAGGGCCGGCTCGAGCAGATCGGGACGGTTCGTCGTCAATAAGAAGAGGACATCGACATCATCGGACAGGCCGTCCATCTCGTTGAGCAGCTCGAAGAGCAACGGGGTCGCGGAGCCCTTGCCCCTTTTCGTTCGCTCCTCGGCGATGAGGTCGACGTCCTCCAGGATCACGATCGAGGGCTGGAGCGTCCGAGCCATGGCGCAGGTGTGGCTGATCAGTCCCAGGCCCTTGACTGTCACGATCAGCACGGTCCGGTCGGGCATCGAGTTGGCCAGGTACATGATCGTCAAGGTCTTCCCCGTGCCGGGCGGCCCGTGTAAGAGCAAACCGCGCTTGAGATGGCGCCGGGCCTGGCGCAACCGGTGACCCTGCCGTCCGAATCCGATGGTCTGGCGCTCGATCCGCTCGAGGAGCCCTTCGGGCAGGATGATGGCTTGCCGGTCGATGGCCGGGAGGCGATGGAACTTCACCGTCAGCTCGGGGTAGCCCGCACTGAGCGAGATCACGTGCCCTCGATAGACGCTGCGCGCCCGCATCGCTTCACGCAGCCAGGACAAGAACCGCTCCGCGGTCGCACGGTCCCGTGCCATGACCTCGACGGCCAGGTGCTTCCACGAGCCGATCTTGGCCTCATCGCGAATGAAGACGACGAGACGTTCCGCATCATCCCGGATGAGGAACACCCCGCTTTCCACGCAGGCCAGGACGCGATCCTCGTCGAGGGTCACGTTGGTGTACTCGACCGGCCCCTCCTTCGCCTCCCCCGCGAACCCGCCCCGGGCAGTCACCAGGTCGGAAAGGCCCTTACCCGTGAAACCGTGGAGGCCCACGACGCCCAGCAGTTCCGCCGATCGACCCTCGCCTGCCACGTAGGCCTCCATCGCGAGATGGAGGTTGGCCTGATTGTGCCTGGGGAGCAGCTCCGAGACCACCGGCAGCGACGCCGGCTCCATGCCGAAGTGCTCCTGGAGTTTCCGCACGAAGAACGGGGCCTCCGCCGGCTTCTTCTGCGCCCTCATCTGGTCCATGAAGTCCTGGAAGGACGCACCAAATTCCTCGGGATTGATTGCCACGGGAGATCTCCAATCCCGCCAGGAGCCGATTCGCTTTCGTGCTCACCGATGGGGGCGCCTGCGCCGGGCCCGGATGATTCGAACTGAATCCAAGAACGTGGCCTCAGTCGTAATATCAAGTGTGGGCGCAGCCCACCTCGCACGTCAACGCGGAAGTCTCCCGTGAGTGGACTCGCCGGGCGCGCCGGGCGCGGTTTTCCCGACCGCGCTCACGGCCGGACCGAAGTTCTCCCTGCCGGGATGGCTCCCTCAACGATCCCGATCCGCCCCACAGGAGCCCAGAGGCAACGTGGCCGAGCCCTCGCGATGCCCGGCCCCTTCCGGTGAGGCGTGTTCCTTCGCCTCGATCCTGCCAAGCTCGAGCTGCCCCCGGACGACCAGCCAGACCTGATCGGGCGCCAGCTCGCTCATGCAGTCGAGGCGGCGGCATCGCTTGCGGTAGCTCGGCGCACACCAGACGCCGCTCTGGACGGTGGCGACGCGCGGGCCGTAGGGTCCGGTCAACCGGGGACTGGTGCAGGTATAGATGCCCACGACGCGCGCCCCGGCCGCCGCGGCCAGGTGGAGCGGGCCCGTGTCGTTGGAGACGAGCAGGTCGGCTTCCAGTGCCAGGGCCGCGAGCTGGCGGAGCCGCGTCTGCCCGCACAGATCGAGCAGCCCCACCGGTGTCAGATGACGAGTCAGGGCGTCGACGAGTGGTCGATCCTCGGCCGCCCCGACGGCGATCAGCCCCGCGGCCAGTTCCTCGACCGCGCGGCGGCCGATCGCCGCGAAGTGCTGGGGCGGCCAGCGCTTGGTCGGCCACCGCGCGCCCAGGTTGAGGATGATCCGGGGCCGAGGCAAGTTCGCGAGTGCCTGCCGGGCCCAGCGGCGATCCTCGTGGGGGATGACCAGGTGGAAGCGCGGCTCGGCAACGTCCGCGCCCAGGGCGCGGGCGACCCGCAGCGCGCGATCCACGGCGTGGATTCCCAGCCGGGGCGCCTCGACACGGTGGGTGTAGAACCATCGAGCTCCCTCGCGCGCGTCGGCCATCCCCACCCGGACCTTGGCCCCGGTCGCGGCGGCCAGGACCGCGGAGCGGAACAGCCCCTGCAAGTCGATCGTCAGGTCATAGCGACCCCGCCTCAGCCGGGCCAGGACGCCGGCCATCCCGCCAATCCCGGCGGCATCGATCCCGCGCCGTCCCCGATCGTAGACGATCAATTCATCCAGGTCGGGATGACCTTCGAGCAGGTCGCGGAAGGGGGCGTTGACCACCCAGGCCAGGTGTGCGCCCGGCCACCGACCGCGCAAGGCCGAGAGAATGGGCGAGGCGTGGACGATATCCCCCAGCGAGCTGGGCTTGATGATGCAGACTCGGGCGGGTTCCAGCGCCGAAAGTGGCGCCGACGACCATGCCATGGAACGGGCCTCCCTTCCCCAAAACCGCCGTGGTGGCATAATCTAAACCAAGACGGAGTCTGCCGGCAACGCGGCCTGAGACCTCTGGCTGCCTCAGCCACGGATTGAACACGGACACCCCGCGGTGAGTTTCTCGATGACGAACGTCTTGCTGCTCGGGACCGTCAGTCTCGGCCTGGGCGCGATCGAGCGCGGGGAGGCCGAATTCCGGCCTGGAGCTCAAGAGTCATCGGTCCCCGCGCGGTTTCGACTGGAGCGGGCCGTCTTTTCCTACGAGCTGACCCCGGTCCTGTCCACGACGAATTACACGGTGGCGCGGCTGCGTTTTCCCTCGCCGGTCACGACGGCCGATCCGGAGAACAACGTGGTCCACGCCGAGTATTTCGCGCCCACGGATCGGGGCCGGCGGCACCCGGGGGTGATCGTGCTGCACATCCTCGGGGCCGATTTCCCGCTCTCGCGCTACCTGGCCGCCCGGCTGGCCGACCGCGGGGTGGCGGCGCTGTTTGTCAAGCTGCCCTATTACGGCGAGCGGCGCCCGGCCAAGGGCGGCTTGAATTCCCGGCGATTTCTCTCGTCGGACATCGAGCGGACGGTCACCGCGATGCGGCAGGGCATCTGCGACGTCCGGCGGGCCGCCGCCTGGCTGAGCGGCCGTCCCGAGATCGACGGCGCGCGGCTGGGAGCCGCCGGGATCAGCCTGGGTGGGATCGTCGCCGCGGTCGCCGTCGCGGTCGACCCCGCGCTCCACGAGGGCGCCTTCCTGCTCGCCGGCGGCGATCTCTCCCGGATTCTCTGGACGATGCCCGAGGGCGCGGCGTTCCGGGCCTGGTGGACCGCCTCCGGGCGCACGGTCCAGGACCTCAAGGTCTTGACCGACCCCTTCGACCCGTTGACCTACGCGCATCGCCTGGTCGGCAAGCGCGTGCTCATGATGGCGGGCAAGGTCGACGAGGTGATCCCGCCGGCGTCGGCCCAGCTCCTCTGGGAGGCGGCCGGCCGCCCCCCCATCCGATGGTTCGACTGCGGCCATTACTCGGCGGTCGGCTTCTTGCTCCCGGGGATCCGCCAGACCGTCGAGTTTTTCGCCAGCCCCGAGGCGCCGCCGGGTCGAGCCGGGCCGGGCCGCGCGCGGCCCACCGAGTTCCGGTTGCCAGAAATCCGCCTCGGGGGTAGTCTCGACGGAAACGCACATCGGACAGGGGTTTTCCCTTGATCGAGAGGGGGACAGCCATGGCGGCCCGGGTCACGAGCGTCTTCTTGTACGTCAAGGACGTTCGCAAGTCGCTGGAGTTCTACAACGAGGTCGTCGGCGCCGAGGTGGTGCAGGTCCACGCCGAGAGCGAGACGGCGCCGTACAGCCTGGCGATCCTCCGCATCGGCCAGTTCACCATGATGCTGCATCCCCAAGAGCCGCACGCGGATGAGTTCACCAACACCCGGGTTGGCGTGGGCATGCACCTCCAGATTCAAGTCCCCGACGTGGATGCATTTTACCAGCACTGTATTGATGAAGGCGCCTACCTGAGCGTCTCGGGCGAGCCCACCGATCAGAACTGGGGCTGGCGGGAATTCGCCCTGCGCGACCCTGACGGCTACGTCTGGTCGATCTATCAGGACAAGTCGGGTGGCCAGTGGACCGTCTAGGTGCACGCACTGGAGAAAGTTGGGATCGGCGGACGGAGCCGCCTACAGGAAGGCTGGCGGATTCGCCGCGTTGTAGGAGCCGGCTCCGTCCGGCGACTCTGGGTTTTGCTCGCCCCCGCACAGGGCGAGCAATGCGGCACAACCGGCCAGACCGGCGGTCTCGATCCGGAGGGTGTGGACACTCAGGCTGATGGGTTGCCATCCTGCCTGGCCGGCCCGGGCGCGTTCCTCGGGGGTGAAACCGCCTTCCGGACCCACGGACAGGGCGAGGGGTCGCCCGCGCTCCAGCGGTGGCCAGCGCCCGGGTGGGGAGCCGTCGAGGTCGGCCAGGAGTCGGATCGACTCGGGACAGGAGGCGACCCATTGGGTCCAGGGAATGGGGTCGTCCAGGAGCATGAGCCGGTCGCGCCGGCATTGTTTCGACGCTTCGATGATCAGCCGGCGCAGCCGGGTCAGCTTCGAGCCGCGCGGCTCGACGACCGATCGCTCGGTGACCAGGGGCACCAGCCGCTCCACCCCCAGCTCGGTCGCCTTCTCGACCAGCCAGTCGAACCGATCCCCCTTGGGCACGGCCGTCGCCAGCGTGATGGAGCAAGGGGGGCGGCGTTCGCGGCGGGGTTCACCCGCCACGGCGAGCTCGACTGAGTCGCCCGCGACCGACACGACCTCCGCCTCGGCGGTGAATCCCTGACCATCGAAGACCTCGACCCGATCCCCCAGACCCAGGCGGCACACCCGGGTCAGGTGCCGCGATTCGTCCCGGCCCAGGCGGAGCCGGCCATCGCGCGGTGGATCGGGACAATAAAATCGAGCGGACACGGGTCTGCTCCGGTTCGGGCCAAAGCGGAAATCGCATCGTATCCGATCCTAAAAGAGAAACTCTCCCTCGGGGAGGTGGGCCAGCCGCCCCGGGCTGCCAGAGGCCAGCCGGGGACGGCTGACCCCACGGACGCGGAGACCTGCGGTGTGGCGAGGCCATTGGGGACTGACGCGCGATCCGTTCGCCGGGCGGGATTCGCCCTATGTTTCGCTCCCCTCTCATGATGAGGCGTTGCACCGCCTGGTGCATTCGATCGAGCACGCCGAGCGCCGGATTGTCGTTCGCGCCGAGGCCGGGCTGGGCAAGACCACCGTCTTGCGCGCGGCGGTCGCGGCGGCGCGGAGTCCGCGCCGGCGTTTCGTGCTGATCCGGGCCCCGGCCGATCGTACCCAGTTCCTGGGGCAGCTCGCCGCGCAGCTCGGCCATCCGCTGGGACTGGAGCCGAGCCCGATTGGGTTGTGGGGCCGGGTTGCGCGCGCCCTTCGCGTGGCCGCACTGGAAGGATTTCAGGTCGTGGTGGCGATCGAGGATTGTGAGGAACGGCTCGATGCGGGGCTCCGCCCGGACCTCGAGGCCCTGGGCCACCTGGGGCTGGGGGCCGAGCCGGGGCTCTCGGTCATCCGGGTGACGCGCACGCCCTGGGACGCGCAACCCGACCCGGCCGAGGCCTGGACGCTGGCCATTCGCTTGCAGCGATTGACTCGGTCGGAGGTGGAGGTTTATCTGGCCGCCAAGCTCGCCGCCGCCGGCTGCGCGGAGCCGGTCTTCACCCCAAGGGCCCTGACCCGGCTGCACGCGCGATCGGCCGGCGTGCCCCGCGGGATCGAGCGGCTGGCCAGGCTCAGCCTGATGGCCGCGGCGGCCCGCGGCCTGGAGGTGATCGCGCCCGAGATCGTCGAGGGGGTCGCCTCGGAATGTTGGGCCGGCCCGATCGCGGCCTGCGAGGCAAATTGGCCGGCCCGACCCGCCCTCGGCGACTGACCCCCTCGGGGCCCGCCTTCTCCAGGGGCCGGGCCCGGTTTTCTTGCGTTCCGCCCTTGAGGAGGACTAGGCTAGCAGTAGGATTGCTCCCTCGCGCGATGGGCACCAACCCGGGTAGGGACCGAGGCCGTTGATGATTCGTCCTCTCTTGATCGAAGCGCGCCGACGCGTCTTGCGGACGTATCGCCGCTGGCGGCAACCGCGCGTGATCCGGCATGCGGGAGTCCTGCTGGCCATCGATGGGCACGTGCCCCCGGAAATCCTCGAGTACCTCTACGCCGGCGACTACGAGCGCAGCGAGCTCAAGCCCTTGCGCAAACACCTGCGACCGGACGATGTCGTCATGGAGCTGGGTGCGGGGATCGGCTTCATCTCGCTCCAGTGCGCCAGGCGGGTCGGCGCGGACCGGGTCTTCTCGTTCGAGGCCAACCCGGGCCTGGAGCCGCACATTCGGCGCAACTACCAGCTCAATCAGCTCTACCCTCAGCTCGAGATCTGCCTCCTGGGCCAGGAGCACGGGGAAACCGAGTTCTATATCCACGATCAGTTCTGGGCCTCCACGACCGTGCCGGGGATCAACGGCATGCGCGCCATCCGGGTGCCGGTCCGCCCGCTGAACGAGGAGATTCGTCGCATCGATCCCACCTTCCTGGTCCTGGATATCGAAGGCGGGGAACGCGAGCTGTTCCGATTCATCGAGTTTCACCATATCGAGAAGATTGCCCTGGAATTGCACACCGCGTTGATCGGGGACGAGGAGGCCGCCGCGATCAAGCGACGGCTTCGGGATGCCGGCTTTTCCTGGGAGGAGGGCTCCGCCGGCGGCGGGATGGAGCACCTGTGCGCCTGGCGGGCGTCTCCGCAGCGTGTGGCGCGCCGAGGCCCGGGCTGATCAGGACCAACGGATGGCGCGCAGGGGGTTGCGGGCCGTTGCCGGGGTAGATTCCTGCGGCGGTTTCCTGCTAGGATGAAGCCGGGGATTCCCCTGCGGGCAGCCCGCTTTGACCCACGGCAAGACGAATTCAGTGAAAGAAAGAAAGCAAGAACGAATGGTAACTCCCTCCAAGCGAGCGGCCTTGCTGGCCTGGTTGGTGCCGGGGCTGGGCCACTTCTACCAGGGCCGGACCGGCAAGGGGATTCTCTACGCCGTCTGCATCCTCGGCTTGTACGTCATGGGCATGGTGATGGGCGAGTGGAAGATCGTCTACTGGCGGTGGGTCAACCCGCTGAATAACCCGGAGAAATTCTGCCTCTACTACCCGGGTCAGTTCTTCGCCGGCCTGCCGGCCCTGCCCGCCCTGATCCAGGGGACGCTGCATCACTACGGCTTCGACCCGATCCTCTGGGGCTTCCTGGCGGAGCCGGACCAGAGGATCCTCAACGGCCTGCAGGTCCGGCTGGGCAAGCTGGTCGAGATCGGCACGATCTACACGACCGTGGCGGGCTTGCTCAACATCCTGGCGATTTACGACGCCTACGAAGGGCCGGCCTATCAGGACCTCGAGGAGGAGGCGGCGGCCCGCTCGGCGTCGAACCCGCTGCCGGCCGGCGGCCTGGGTGCGGAGGGCTCCGCATGAACCTGGCGTCGGCGCACATCTACTGGTTGATCCTCCCCCTGGTGATCGCCATCAGCGTGGTCTATTCCGCCTCGCGGCACGAAGCCTGGCCGCGGATCTGGGCGCATTCGGTGCGGCTGACCCTCTGGATGCTGGGCATCCTCGTGATCGCCACGGCCGTGCTGCTGCTGATCAACACCCAGGTCTGAGGCCGGTCCATTCACGCAGGCTGAACCAGCGCGAAGGCGAAGTCGTTCAATTGTCGAGCTTCGATCCGGATGGTCGTCGATCCGAGGACCTCCCCGTCAGAGTGCTTCCAGAGGGTCAGGCTCTTGACTGCGGCCGCGTCGCTTGGGCTGGCTGCGGCGTCCGGTCCAGGGAAGAGGCGAGCAATGGCGGATCCCGAGGGGACCTCGAGGTTTCGGTCGAAGCGCAGCTGGGACAACCTCGCCGCGTTGTTGGGAGTGGCTCGGGCGATTCGCAGCTTGGCTTGCGGTTCTTCGATGGGGAAAAGTGTCAACTGGCGTTCGTCGAGCCGCGCGCGCTCCCGTTTCTTGTACCCCAGCTTCGCCTCGAGCTAGACCGCGGGGGATGGCGCCCGTGTGATCAGACCGTGGACCCAGTGAAGCCTTGGGCGTGGTGCCGAAAAAGGGGAAGGGTAGCCTCTAACCACGGTTATCAGACCGTGGACCCAGTGAAGCAAGCAAGCGGGATCAGTGCGATGCGGCGATCACCCCGTCGGGGGATTTCATCGGGGAACGATCCGCCCTGGAGGCAACCTCGGCCGGGGTGGATGGGGGTACCCAGTCGGCCTCCTCGACCTGTGGATTGAGCACAACCTGCTCACCTTCGCGCAGGCCGTCGGTGACTTCCGTCAGGTGGAGGGTGCCCTCGCCCAGCTTCACGACGCGGCGCTCCAGGCCCGTTTCCTGGACGACGAAACACACGTCGCGCCCCCCGGCACGGGTCACGGCTTCCGGGGGAACGGCGAGTACGTTCTCCCGACGCGGCCTGGTGATTTCGATCTGGGCCGTCATCCCCGGCCTCAGGCCGGGAGAGCCGTTGTCGAGCTTGACCGTCACGTCGAAATAGCGAGCGTCGCTGTACCACTCAAATGTGGCCAGCGGCGCCACCAGCGTCACCTGGCCCTCGAGCTCGCGGTTCGGAAGGCTTTCGATCCAGACCCGGGCGCGCAGGCCCGGGTGGACTCCATCCACGATCGATTCGTGCACCTGCGCGACGATCTCCATGTCGTTGAGGTCGGGAAGGTAGAACAAACGCTGCTTCTGCCGCACGGGCATCCCTTCCTCGATGAAGATCCCGCGGCGACTGTCACTGGCGTGGACCACGAAGCCGTCGTGCGGAGCGCGGATGGTGCAGTTCTCCACCTGCCGCTCCAGTCGGGCCAGCCGGTCGAGACTCCGCTGGGTGCGGAGCTCGTGATACTCCAGTATCGCCTGGGCGGCCAGGACAGCCCCCTTCAGCTCGCGGAGGATCCTCGGAGCTGTGTACCGTTGGTAGAGATCGAAGGCCGACTCCTCGGCCTTGAGGGCCTCTTCGGCACAAGCCAGCGAATGCTCGTAGGTCTGGACCGTGCTCGCCGCGAGATACCCCTTGGCTTTCATGCCCCGGGACCAGGTGAGCCGGTCGCGCGCGCGTTCACGGTCGGCTCGTGCCAGCAGGACGCGACCACGAAACGCATCGATGACCTCGGTCATCGTCCCGTCCCGGAACTGGCTGACGGCGAGCTGGGCGATCTCCAGGTCGAGCTGGGCCCGGAGCCGATCGGCCTTGGACCGTTCGGTGTAGATCCGCTGGAGCCGGAGTAATTCGTCATAGTCGGAGGAATCCAGCAAGGCGAGCACGTCGCCCCGCTTGACGACCGTGCCATCCGGGATGACCTGGATCAGCGTCGAGGCGCCGCCCCTGGCTACCCGGCCACCCCCGGCCCCGACCCTCCAATTCTCGAGCTCGCACCGGACGACGGTTCGCTTCGAACTCTCGACGCGGCCGCTGGCGATCACCGTGGGGAACAGGTTGGTCCGGCGCACGACCGCGATCGGATCACGTGCGCCGGGCGGCGTTCGTGTCTGTCCGTTCAACCACCCCAATCCCAAGCCTCCGACTGCGCCTACCAGGCCCAGGACAAGGATTCCCCGGGGCCAGGTTCGGGTCGGCCGCGAATCCTCCGGGTCTTGTCGGTGAGAATCCGGCATGGCGACGCAGTCCCAGGGTCTCCCCCGGGCTGGGTTCCGGCGGCAGCTCCAGCCGTCGCAGACCGGCCCACCCCAACTCGGTGGTGCCGAGCCCAAGGGAAATCAAATCCCCAAAATTCATCACGGCGATTAAATTGATTGTAGGACATCTCACGCGCGAGGTTGGCGCCAGTCCCGGGCGTTGACCGCGGCTGAGAGGTGGAGAGGCGCGTGGGGCTGTGACCAGGCACGTCAGTGCCTGGTTCGGACGGGACGACCGTCCTCCAACCTCGGGCGTCAGCCCGATCCGCCAGCCCGCAAGTCGCACTGACGTGCGAGGCTGGAGGTTCCCCGTCCAATCCACGGGCTGGCGCCTGTGGTCAGACCGCGCACGGCGCTTCCTTACGCCCAGAGAACCACTTCCGGATCAGACTCTCAATCAGACCGTGGACCCACTGATGGGGCGGATCCGGCTTGCACCGTCCCGAAGCGCCAGAGCGCGAGAATGGCGAGTCCCTGCGCCAGGACCAGGGGCAGGAACTGGAGGAATTGCCATCGCGGCGCCAGCCGCGCGATTCCGCCGGGGATGGCCTGCGAGACCAGGTTGTGACAGAACCGCTCGCCGTTACACCACGCGGGCAGCGGCGTGGGTTCTTTCCAGAGCGAGCAGACAATGCCGAAGGGGTCGGGCTCGGATTGGGGAATCCGCGCCCCCACGCCCTGGAACAACAGCATCTCGATGCCGCCGGCCAGCGCCAGGCCGGCCACCAGCACCGTCGCGATGCTCGTAACACGCGAGGTCACCCGGAACCCCCCCTGGCCCTCCCTTGGTAAGGGGGGGAAAGAAGCCGGCGCGCCCTTCCCTTTTCCCCCCCTTGATAAGGGGGGGGCAGGGGGGGTGTCTGCGCCAGCCGGACAGGCCATGAGGCCGGCAACCCCGATCATGGCGAAGGGAATCAGCGGCACCAGCAGCCGGGGACCCGTCGACCACCCCCCGGTCCACTCCGGATAACTCAGGTTCACCAGCAAGACCGCCGCCACGACCAGCATCGAGACGAGGGCCGCGTCCCATCGCCGACGCCTTAGCAGTACCATCCAACCCGGCACGGTTGCGAGCAAGACCGGGGCATAGAAGAACAACCCCCGGTAACTGCCCCAGAGCAGGGGATCGAGCTTGGTCCAATCCGGTGACCGCAACCCGAAGGGATTCTTCACGTTGTGGACCCGGGCGAAGTCCGGGACGACCTCGTGATTATAGCCGGTGTCCCACGGCGACCCGAATGCGAGCTGGTTGTAGCCCAGAAGCAGCAACGTCGGCAGCAGGGCTCCCAGGGCGAAGAGGCCCAGCCGGTCCCCGCGACGGCCGCCCCGGCTGCACTGGGCCAGCAGGTAGAGGGCCAGGATCGCCGAGACCGGCCCGACTTGTAGCTCGATCACCGCGGCATAGGCCGCGAGGAAGCCGGCGAGGACCATCCGCAGCGCTTCGCGGCGGTGGGCGTCCCTCCAGAGCAGGACGAAGGAGCCGAACAAGGCAAAGGCCGCCGCCTGGTGACCATAGGCCAGCGTCGCATAGACATAAGCCGGTGTCGCCAGGCCGTAGGCCAGTCCGGTCAACACCGCCGCCGCGGGCCGGCAGCCGAGGTCGCGCGCCACCAGGACCAGCAGAGCGCCGGTGCAGGCGGTCAAGAGCCCCGAGGTGCCCAGGGTGATCCAGTAGTCGGCCTGCCAGTGGAACATCGCCGGGACGTCCAACTGGTGGGCGGGCAGGTCGAAGGCCCACTTGGCATAGGCGTAGGGTATGGTTGCCAGCAGGGAGTAGCCGGGGAACTTGTCGGAGTAATACTGGCCCTGGAACCAGGCCAGGTCCCGGGTTTGCTTCTCCAGCCCGGTGATCGCCACCGTGCCGCGGTCCACCAGGGCGTAGGTCAGCATCAGCCGGCTTGCGGTGTTCCAGTCCCGGGTGTGCCAGAAGAAGGCGTAGCTCCCCAGCAGGATCGCGAAGACACCCAGCGCCGGTGCCGACATCCGCCGCCAGGCGGCGACGATGGGCCCCTGCACCCGCACCCAGAGTCTCGACACGGCCACGGCGGCCAGCAGGGCGTTCGGCGCCTGGATCGGCAGCAGGTAGCGGTCCCAGGCCATCGGCAGATAGGACGCGACCACGACCCAGGCCACCACGGCCCAGATCACCAGCGCCCAGGCGGTCGGCGCGGCTCCCCGGCGGTATTGAATTCGACCCATTCCGAGGGCTTGAACCAGCCCGATCAGGACCAGCGGCGCCCAGAAGATCACGCCGAGATCCTGGCGCACATCATAACGGATCTTCGAGTCCGATTTCCTGGGCCCGAACGGGCTGAAGCGACCGAACCCCTGTACGGCGAAGACCTTGGCTTGCTCGGCCCAGGTCGTCAGCGCGTTATGGGAGAAGTTGGCTTTCTGATTCCTGGAAATCGCCAGCCGGATCTCGACCATGCGGTGGAATCGTTGCCAGGGATCCAGCTTCGCGAGCGATCGAGCCTCGGGCAGGAGATTCCCCCGCGGCCGGGCCGTCAGGGCCGGGTTCACAGCCACCACGACCCCCAGAGCCACCGCCGGAATCGCGGTTGCGCCGGCGGCCAGGGCCAGCTTGCGCAGGGCCGGGAGCCGGGGCGCGGCCAGGGCAAAGACACACCAACAGGCGATGACGATCCAGCCGAGGAAACCAGTGAACTTACTGGCGATCGACAGGCCCGCGCAGACTCCGGCGAGCCCGAAACCGAGCCAGCTCGTCAGATCGGATCGGCCCGCCCACACGCGGTGTCCCGCCCACAAGCCCAGGGCCAGCGCCGCGATCAGGAAGGCTTCATAAGGCGCCTCGGACATCGCCCGATGCGCGTGGAGCCGGAACAGGGGATTGACCATCAGCAGGACCGCGGCCAGGACCCCCGTGCGCCCGTCTTTGATCATCACGCCGCAGCCAAACAGTGCGACGCATCCCAGGGTTCCCAGGGCAAGGAACGGCAGCCGGGCGACGGTCAGGGTGGCCGGAGTGCCGAACAGCATGTGATGGTTCCCATACCATTCCAGCGCATGACGAGGACCGGGCATGGGGAGGTGCGCTGCCCGCAAGGAGAACCCGATCAGGTACTTGGGCAGCGGTGGCAGGTCAAAGGCGGGAAGGTCGAGCCAGTCGGGATGGTTGAACTCACCCCGGAAGAAGTGGTCGGCGTAGTAACTCTGGGTGATGTAAGCATATTCGTCGACAAACGAGTCATCGGTCAGGGCGGCGGCGAAGACGACCAGGGCCAGGCCGCCGATGGCCGCGGCCAGCCGCGTCGGGGACGTTGAGCTTTGCGGGGAGTCTGACGGGCGCGCGTGTTGATCGGAGAGCGTAGACCCCATGTGCGAGCAAAGCCTTGAGTGATTTAACGTCTGCACGGTATGGACTTAAAGTCTCATTCTAGAAATCGGCCGGATTCTTTGGCAACGGTCCCTTTGTCGGCTAAGTTTCGTTGACAGCCCTTGTCGATGGGTTGTCGACGCGGTTGGTGAGATCTGCGTCGAGAGGGCCGAAGGGTCCGACACGCCAGCCAGTCCGTGGTCTCTCAACCCCCCTGTTGGAGGCCGGCTGGCGGATCGGGTGGCGCGACCCGGCCCGATTGGGCTGAGCTCTCTCGGTGCGCCTGGGAACGATCAGCGAACGTTGAGTTGGCACCCCGAGTATCCCGATGGGAAAACCCGGCCTTACCCGGCTCGCGGCGGGCGCGGGCGACTGCCGGCGATGGTGCGCGCGGCGGTGTCAGCACAGAGGAGAACCTGAGACATGTTCCATCTGGACTGGTTGAAAATGGGTGGGGCCACGCGCGGCACGCCACGGCGGCGACCCGCGCGTCGAGCCCGGTGGCTGGCCCTGGGTCTGATCGCGGGCCTGGTGCTGGTGGATGCCGGCTGTCAGTCAGGCGGGTGTGGTCAGTGCAAGCTGTTCAGTCCGTGCGGCTTCCTGGGGCGGGCGACCAGCCGGGTCTTGCGCCGCAACAACGGCGGTTGTTGCGGATCGGGGGTCGTCGCCGAGCCTCCCCTGGAGTACGGGCCGCCGGCCGGCGTGGTCGTTCCGGCTCCCGTACCGGCCCCGTTGTACTCGCCGGGCGTCGGCTCCGGGACCGTGCCCTCGACGGTGCCGCCCCCGCCGGCCGGCGAGCTCGAACCAATCCCCCAGGCCAGGCCCGGCGCGAGTCCCCCGTCTTCGGGCTCAGGTTCGGTGACCCCCAGGACCGGCTACTTGGCCGGTCCTTCCGGCGCGCGGCTGGCCGCGCGCCGCGCCCCGACCCTGGCGCGGTCGCCGAACCTCGCGGCCGCAGCCGCGCCGACCCGGCGGTCGGCGCAGCCGCGGTCGAGCTTGGCCGGCGACGCGGCGCGGCCGTCGGATGATTCGGATCCGCTGGATCACCTTCCCCCGCTCGACTTGCCCAGCGAGGTGACGCGCTCGGTGAACACGCCCCCGGCTCCGCCGGTTCCCGAGCCCGAGGCGAAGCCACGGCCGGGGAGTCTCCAGCCGACTGTCAGCCAACGTCCGAATGCCTCGCTGGAGGATCCCGTCCAGTTGACGGCCGCGGCCGAGCCGGCGCCCGAGCCCGCCTCCAGCGGCGGCGCCGGGCCCGGCATCGCCCAGTTCGCCTCGGTCGACTTGAAGCTCGCCGGGGGAAGCGTCCCCTCCGGAGAGGGCCTGAGCTGGCTGGCCCAGAACGGATATCGCACGCTGCTGGACCTCCGCGAAGCCTCGGAGGTCACCCCAGCGTTCATCGCCGACGCCTCCCGGCGAGGGCTCCGTTACGTGGCCCTGCCGGTCAATCTGAAAGCCATCGATCGCGGCCAGGTGGCCCGCTTCAATGACGAGATCGCCGCGGGCGACGCCCGGCCGTTGTACTTCTTCGACACCGACGGGTCGCGCGCCGGTGCCCTGTGGTACATCCGGCGGCGGACCGTCGATCAGGTCGATGACCCGATCGCCCGTCGCGAAGGGGAGCTGCTGGGCCTCAGCGGCCAGACCGCATGGCTGACGGCCGCCGATTGCCTGGCGAAGCTGAGCGGAGCCCCGACCAGCGCGCCGGCAAGCCGCCCCGGTTCCGGGGATGCCTCCAATCCACCGCCGGCGACCCCCCGGCCTCAAGAACCGGCTGCGGGCCGACCGGCCGCCGCCGGGGCCCCACCGCGCAATCCCGATCCCCCCAAGCCGGCCGCGACGGCCGAGCCGACCCCGGCCCCCGCGGGCGTCGGTGCCAGCAGGTCGCAGCCGGGGGCGGCTGCCCCACATCCCCAAGGGCCGGCATCGGCATCAGCCATCGTCGGTGCCGGCCAGCCGGCGGCGCCCCCTTCGACCCGATCCGTCGACCCCATGACCTGGCGCCCCTTGGCGGCGATGGTGCTCACGGGCTTGACCGTTCCCCTGGCGTACTGGACCCGCACCGTCGTGCCGGCCGCGTTGGCGAAAGCTCGGGCCAGTCTGCCGGGATCGGGGCCTCGATCACGATCGCTTCCTGACGAGTCGGGTGCCTGAACGTCAATTCCCGGGAGTGCAAGGCGATCCGGGACCGGCCATCCCCCGCCACCAGTCGAGTCGTCGCGCCGTATTTCCCATCCCCGAGGATCGGGAACCCCCGCCGCGCCAGTTGCACCCGGAGCTGATGGCTTCGCCCGGTCCAGGGCCGGAGCTCGATCAGGGCGCGATCCCCCCGGCGCTGCCGCACCCGGTAGCTCACCCGCGCCTCCTTCCCCGCGGCATCCCCTTCCGGAAGCAGACAGGCCCGATTGTTCCGCCGGTCCTTCCCCAGCCAATCGATCCACACGCCTTCCTCGTCATGGGGCGCGCGCTCGACGATCGCCCAGTAGACCTTGGAAACCGTTCCCGCGCGGAACTGGGCGGACAGCCGGCCGGCCGCCTTGCTGGTCTTCGCCACCAGGACGACTCCCGATGTCGGCCGATCGAGCCGGTGCACCAGCCCCACGTAGACATTCCCCGGCTTGCCGTACCGTTCCCGCAGATAGGCCATCACGGCATCGACCAGGCTCGGGTCGCCCGACTGGTCACCCTGCGCGGGCAACCCCGCGGGCTTGTTCACGGCCAGGCAGTGGTTATCTTCATAGAGTATGTCCATGATTGCGAGTGGCTCACGAGCAACGATTGCCCGGCCAGATCGTAGGTCAGGCTGTAGCCTGACTCCTCGATTCGGTCAGGCGACAGCCTGAGGTACGGGGCTGACTCCGCGATTCGGTCAGGCGACAGCCTGACTTACGGGGGACTGATCCACTTGACCAGGATGGTCGCATACGACCCTTTGGGCAGATCGAACGCCAGGTGCAGGGCGTGACGACCGGGATGGAGGTCATCGTCCTGGGGCGTCGCCTGGAGGTTTTCGGGGAAGACCAGGCCTGCGCGCGTACCCTTGGAAAAAAAGACGTCCTTGAGGTGCTTCACCCGCAAGTCGGACCACGACAGCCGGAAGTCTTCCAGCGTTGCGCGGATGACCTCGCCCAGCCGGCCGGCGGGGAGTGCCGACCGCGCCGACGGCAGGGGCAGCGGCGTTCGCAACAGTTCTTGAACCTGCTCGGGCTCCAGCCGGCGAGGGAATGGGAAGGTCCCGGCCTTCAATGGGATGGGGACCCATTGATCGGGTCGCAGGCAGGCCTCGAGCCATCGGCCCAGAATCCGGTTCCAGAGGTGGCTCTGAAACGCCGAGAAGTAGAGCGTGCGCAGCTCGCGGCGCAACCGGGCGAACGCGCCGCGAAAGTCGCTGGGGTGATCCACCAGGTAGGTCACGATGCTGCGGGTCGAGGAGCGGGGCAGGCGCGCCTTCGCCTCGGGCCATCGCCCCCAAGTCGTTCGGAGGATGGACTTTTGGGCCTTGATTGCGGCCCGATCGAAGGCATTGGGCTCGGCCAGCGCCAGGTACAAGGCCCGCTCGGGATCGCCCCGCAGCCAGGCCCCGGCGATGAAGTCCCCCGAGACGCCCAGCGATCCGAACCGCTGATCGTCGAAGTAGTTCGGCAGACCACACTCCGCGACCGCCCCGACCTGCCCCAAGGCCGCCTCCTGCTCGTGCCGGGTCATTCCGCGCAGGACCAACGCGAAGCGATTGCCCCGCAGGTCGCGGGGAGTGTACGGATGATCCAGTTTGCCGGCCGGCTCCAGCGCGAAGCGGCGGTCGGTCAGAGTTCTGGCAGGCCCGTCGAGGATGGTCAGGTACTGGAGGGTGCTGGCATGCCGGTCCTTCAAACCGGCGTAGCTGACCCTGCGGCCCGCGAGGTTCCAGCGCCTGCAGATGATTTCGACGGCCTCGATCGTGCCGAGGTCTCGCTTCCTCAAGCGGTAGAGGGAGTAACGTCCCGTGCCATCCCCGCCGGCTGAGGTCAGACGGAGCTCTTCGACTCGGAAGTCTTCGGGACGGCACTTGAGCTTCATCGATGATCTGACCAGGGGAAGCCAGCAGCCGCGCCGCGGGATCTTGGTTCCCAGGGCGGGAGACTTCGGCGCCGGACCTAACCCCATCGTACCCATGGTGATCCCCAACCGACCAGGTCCTTCGTCGGCCGGCCCGACTGCCGGAAGAAAATGGGAAGCCCGAGCGATTCCCAGCGGGCGAGATGTCCCATATTGGGCGATGGTTCCGTGATGAGCTAAGCTTGCTGAGATCGTCGAGCTCCTTCGGAGTCAGACACCGCACACGCGTCCCTCCTCGAAGTTGGACTGCACGCTGCGTGGGCAGTCTCAGCCCGGCGTACCACCCGGGATTGGTCTGCAAGCCTCCTTCCTGACCGAACGCGTTCCTGCCGTCGATTCGCCGATCCCCCAGGGAATAGCCGGCGCGGTGGCCTCTTGAATCGAAGGTTGATTATGGCAACAACGACGAGTCTCCCGACCGCACCCACCCGACTGGCCTGGGTCCCCCTCGCCTGGATCGGGGGGTTGCACCTGGGCGCCCTCCTCGCGCTGATCCCGGGGACCTTCTCCTGGTCCGGGGTGGCCCTGTGCCTCTTCTTACATTGGCTGACCGGCGGGATCGGGATCTGCATGATTTATCATCGGCTCCTGACCCACCGCAGCTTCGCGCTGCGGCCCCGGTGGCTGGAGTATCCCTTGACCGTCCTGGGAGCCTGCGCCTCCGAAGGCGGAGCGATCGGTTGGGTCGCCGACCATCGCCGGCACCATGCCCACGCCGACGAGGACCATGACACGCATACGCCGCTTGAAGGATTCTTCTGGGCTCACATGGGTTGGTGGATGAAGGTTGAGCCGGGGACGGAGCACACACCCGCATACTACCAGAAATGGTCGCCCGACCTCTATCGCGACCCGGTCCATCGCTGGCTGGAACAGTACCATTTCGTCTTCCCACTGTTGCTCTTCGCGGCCCTGTACGCCGCTGGCGGGCTGAGCTGGCTGATCTGGGGCGGCTTCGTACGGTCGGTCTTCGTGCTGCATTCGACCTGGCTGGTGAACTCGGCGACGCACATCTGGGGCTATCAATCGCATCCGACGCGGGACCGGTCGACGAACCTCTGGTGGGTGGCGCTGTTGACCTACGGCGAGGGCTGGCACAACAATCATCACGCCTACCAGACCTCGGCCCGCCACGGATTGAGATGGTGGGAGATTGATTTGACTTATATGGGGATCTGGCTGATGAAGGTGTGCGGGATCGCCTATAACATCCGGCTGGCCAAGGTCCGCCCGGCGGCGGTGGCCGTCCCGGCCCCGACCGGCCCGACCCCGTGACGGGTCGGGCGGTGCGGTCTGGCCCGGAGCGTACGTCTTGTCTTCGGGGGGTGGAACGGCGAAGATGGAACCAAGCGGCCCTAGCTCAACGGCAGAGCAGGGGACTCATCAGGATCCAGGTGGCAACGGAGGGTAACCTTCGCTTGCGAACCGGGTGAATTGCGGGAAACCTACCCCGGACGCCGCTCGACTCGATTCCGTCCGGCCCGACGGCATGTCGAGCGGGTTGCGGGCCGGGTCGAACTGGCGACGGCACGGCAATCCGCAGCCAAGCCTGGCTGGGCGTTGGTGGCCAGGACGGTTCAGAGACTAGCGGGGTGAGTCCCAACAATAATCCCCGCCGCGAGCGCCCGGCCTCCTCCGGAGCCGCCTCGTCTTCCCCGCGGGCTTGACCGCCTGGGCCGGGGGTGACGGCCGCTTCGCCGAGGAGGATGAGATAGTCCAAGCCTCGTGGAAACGCGAGGGCCCTTGAATCCCTTGGTTGCAGGTTCGAATCCTGCGGGCCGCATTGACGGAAACCACGCCGAAGGCTCGACTTGAGCTTACCCGCCGGACCGATCTGGCGGCGCGGCACCGGACCTGTAACCCGGTAATCTACCGGGATAGGAGGCCCCCGTGTCCGCCCGATCTCCCCGCACCCCGTCCTATCGCCTGCACGCTCCATCCGGCCAGGCCGTCGTGACCCTCGACGGCCGCGACTTCGATCTCGGGAGGCACGGCACCCCCGAGAGCCACGCCGAGTATGACCGGCTCATCGCCGAGTGGCTGGCCAACGGCCGCCGGCTGCCTCCGGGCGAGGACCTGACGATCGCCGAGCTGATCGTCCGCTACCTTGGCCACGTCGACCGCCGGTACACCTCGGATGAGCCGGCCAAGATCCGCCTGGCCCTCCGCCCGGTCCGCGAACTGTACGGCCTCACCCTGGCCCGGGAGTTCGGGCCGTTGAGGCTCAAGACCGTCCGCCAGCGGTTCGTCGACCAGGACCTGGTCCGCGGCCAGGTGAACAAGCGCGTGCGGCGGATCGTGCAGATGTTCCGGTGGGCCGTCGCCGAGGAGCTGCTCCGCCCCGACGTGCACCAAGCCCTCAAGGCCGTCGAGGGACTCAGGAAGGGCAGGGGCGACGTCCGGGAGGGCAAACCAGTCAAGCCGGTCCCCGATGCCTGGGTGGATCCCATCCGCCCTTGCGTCAGCCGCCAGGTCTGGACGATGGTCGAGCTCCAGCGCCTCACCGGCATGCGGCCCGGGGAGGTCTGCGCGATGCGGACGATCGACGTGAACACCGCCGGCCGGATCTGGGAATACGTCCCCGAGTCGCGCAAGACCGAGCACCATGAGAACGGCCGGGGCCGGACCATCTTCATCGGCCCGAGGGCGCAGTCGGTCCTTTCGCCCTGGCTCCGGGCCGAGCTCGAGGCGCCCCTCTTCCAGCCCCGGGAGGCGGTCGCCGAGCACCGGGCGAGGCAGCGGGAGGCCCGCAAGACGAAGGTCCAGCCGTCCCAACAGGACCGGCGGAAGACGGCCCCCCGGAAGCGGCCGGGCGAGCGGTACGACGCCACGAGCTACCGCCGGGCGATCGTCAACGGCATCGCAGCGGCGAACCGGGAGCGGGCGGCGCGCGAGGAGGCTCCCATCCCGAACTGGCACCCCCACCGGTTGCGGCATTCCGCGGGGACCCGGCCGCGGCGGGAGTTCGGCCTGGACACGGCCCGGGCCGTCCTGGGGCACTCCACCCCGGTCGTGACCGAGAGCTACGCCGAGATCGACCGGGCCCGGGCCGTCGAGGCGATGAAGAAGCTCGGCTGAGGGGCCAGGGATCACGCGCGGCTCTCGGGCTCGCCGGGCTCCTCGACCAGGAACCTCAAGCCCACCCCGAGGGCCTGCGCGTAGCGGAAGAGAGTCTCCAGCGTCGGGTTCAGGTTCCAGCCGTTCTCCAGCCGGCTGATCGCCGCGCGGGTCAGCCCCGTGCGCTCGGATAGGTCCGTCAGGCTCAGGCCCATCTGCTGACGCAGGCCGCGGAGCCGGACCGCCAGGGCGCGGAGCTCGATGAACTGCGCCTGCGGGACGAGCTCATCGATTTCACCCCGGTCGATCAGCTCGTCCGGCCCGGGCCGTTCTCGCCGCGCCCGTTCGCGGATCGCCGCGATGGCGGCCCGCTGTTCGGGCGAGAGGACCGGCTTGCCGTGGGTCTTGCTCACCTCTGCCTCCCCTGGGGCGGCGGGACCTCGTAGGCGGTCACAGGATCGATCTCCGGGGGTCGTCGCAGACCTCGTCCCAGATGACCGTGCTGTGCTTCCCGCTCGACGTGAAGCCGAACGCTTGCGGGCGGCCGGATCGCCGGCTCTTCCCCGTCCGGGTCCGCGGGTCGCGGAGCACCTCCTCGACCTCCTCGACCGTCACACCATGCTCCGCGATGTGCGGGACATTTCCATCCGGGTCGTCGTCCAGGTCCCAGATGATGTCCGCGTCGATCACGCCCGGCCTCCTATGAGAACCCCTCGGTTGCATTGTAATGAAACAGCGGCAGCGCGTCCAGCCGGCCGGATGGACCAGCTCGGCTGAGAGCTTGTGAAGGAATTTGGCCGAGGCCCGTTTGAGGTCCACGATCCTTTGAACCACGCGATGCCTTCAGAGACGCGCCGTTTCTCCCGGGTTCCTCGGTTCCGGGCCCGCCCAATCGCTTCTTGGGGCCGGTCGGGGCGAGTTTGCGGCCTGCGCCGACGGTTCGGGGCCGGTTGGGACTCCCTTTCAAACCCCAACCGTCGCCGCGGCGCGCACGACCGCCACGGCGGCGCGCAGTTGCACGGCTCTCATCAGGTTATGAGCCAACGCATGCCACAACGCGATCGCCATTGCCTTCAGTTGCCCGCGCACTCGCAACTGGAGCAGGCCCCGATTCCGCGCCTGGGCGTTGACGCAGTCCGCCCTCGCCGCTCGTTCCTTGGAGCTCGCCTTGGCCTCCGCGCCGGCCCTCCGCTGGCGCCAGGCCGCCACCGCCGGAGAATCACTGGCCTTGGGGGCGTACCGATCCACCTGCTTATCCTTCGGCGCCGGCACCGGCGCGTACACCGTGCATCCCATCTCCTCGCCGCTGACCGCCTCGATCTGCTCGTGCTGCGCGAAGCCCCCCTCGACCAGCACATCCTGCGGCGTCTCGTCGTATCGCGACTGGATCTGCTCGACCATCGGCACCATCTGACCGGAATCGCTGCCGGCGGTCACCACGTCCACTCCCACGATCACCTGGCTGTCGGTAGCCGTGCTGAATTGGACGTTTTGACACTCCCACGGCTAAAGCACGTGGGATTCTCAGTTCGACGCCGACAGCTCGCTTGCGCGAGTCTTACACCGGCTCCCTGAGCGTTTAGCCTGTCGCGCCTGTC